>NZ_JOPF01000008.1:0-191457 GCF_002153595.1 Gluconobacter sp. DsW_056 | reverse complement strand
GCCCTAGAAGTGAGCCCCGCTGCGTCGGTGAACGGGCTTATACGGGCACCAACCCACACTGTCAAACAGAATTCACAAGACACTTATCAACAGAAAAAATCCCGGTTTTCTGCGGTAAAAATGACTAACCCACGTTATTCATTGCGAATCGCACTCGAAAAAAGGCGGATTTTTCTCAAATTTTCTGCTTTTCTCAGAAGTCCGGCCAGTTGGGAGCCAGATGGCCACCAATCCGCAGCGGGGCGACCTTTCTGGCCAGACCGGTGGCATCATCCGTTTCCACCATGAGCCCACAAACTGTCGCCTCCCCTTCCGCCGGCTGCGGACGGTCACCCGGGGTTTTACGAACCAGTTTGTGAAGGGCGGCGGGTTTTCCCATTCCTATGACGCTATCGTAGTCGCCACACATTCCCGCATCTGTCTGATAGGCTGTGCCTGCGGGCAGAATCCGGTGATCTGCGGTGGGAACATGCGTGTGGGTCCCCACCACGACAGAGGCCCTGCCATCAAAATAGGCTCCAAAGCCCATTTTCTCGCTGGTGGCCTCGGCATGAACGTCAATCAGGATGGCATGGACCGTCACCCCGAGCCGATGCCGGGACAGGATTTCGCTCACAACCCGGAAAGGATCATCCAGCGGGTCCATGAAAATGCGGCCCATCACATTGATGACCAGAGCCCTGCGCCCGCGACTTATTTCGACGATATGGCTCCCCTGCCCCGGGGTTCCGGCAGGATAATTGGCGGGCCTGACGATATGAGGGGCCTGATTGATATAGCCGATCATGTCACGACGGTCCCAGGCATGGTTGCCCAGCGTAATGACATCGACCCCGGCGCTATGCAGGTTTTTCGCTATATCAGGCGACAGGCCATAGCCGTGTGAAGCATTCTCCCCATTGGCGACCACCAGATCCAGTGAGAGTTTCTGACGCCAATCGGCCAGATTTCGGATAATGGCCTCACGCCCGCTACGCCCGATAATGTCGCCCAGAAACAGCAGTCTCAACAGTCAGTCTTTCATAATGGTTTTGGGAGATCAGCCCTGATAATTCCGCGCTCGGTCACAATCGTTTTTAACGGAATGTCGTAAGGCCCAGTCGGCACGGAATCGACCTGCTGACCGGCGAAACCGAAGCCGATCGCCGGCACATCCAGTGCGGCCAGAGTACGGTCATAGTAACCGCCACCATATCCAAGGCGGTAACCGAAACGGTCGAACGCCAGAAAGGGAACGAGAACGAGATCCGGAACCTCAATTTCCCCTTCGGGATGCGATGTTCCGAAACGACCAGCGATCATGGGGCAAGCGGGCGTCCAGCGCCTGAAAACCAGAGGAGAGCCCTTGGGCGTGGTCTCAGGTAACAGAACCTGACGTCCTGTTTCCGACACAGCGTGACATAGAGGCCGAAGATCGACTTCTCCGGCAAGAGGCCAGACAGCGGCAATCCGCTGGGCTGGCTGTGCAAGAATTTCCTTCAGGAGAAGAAGGCGCAGCCGCTCTTCGTCAGCAGGAGAAAGTGCCTGCCGATACTCCGCCATTTTACAACGCAGTCTTTTTTTAAGAACGTCGATCTCGGAAATCTGTGGAGCCGCCAAAGCCGTTGGTCTTTTCAGCCCTCCTAGACCTGCAAGTGCAGGTGGGCACCGGTTAACGTGACCAGGGCCACGACAGAGCCAGTTCCCATAGGAATGCTTATCGGCCCGGGGGATGATTTGCCTGACGCACCAGGCAGCTCCACTCCCTATATTAGACTGTCCGGCCCGATGTTCAATGCAAACCTTGAAGAATCAGGAGGCGCGTTCAAGTTCTGCAGCAAGAAGCTCCGCCTGCCCCGCCAGTCGGGCCAGCCGCTCCTGACGCGCGCCCTCACGTTGAAGCAGATGGCCTGCCTGCTGGATCTGCGCCTCGGCCTGAGGCGAAATCTGCCGGTGCTTCAGTTCGAAAATTTCATCGGCCATCAGAAGCGCTGCCATCATGAGCGTCTTGGATTCGCTTGCAGCGCCACCCAGACTCCGGGCCCGCTGGAGCCAGCCTTCGACATGACGGGCCATGTCATACAGATGCGCTTCTTCGCCATCCTGACACCCGACGCTATAGACATAACCATTAAGGCGAATAGACACCTGTCCCATTGGTCAGCCCTCTTTCCTGTTCAGCACGCCCTGAATGCGAGCGCACAGCGCATCAATATTGGCTGCAAATTCCGAAAGATCAGGCGCAGAATGAAGGGCGCGCTCACAGGCTTCCTTTGCCAGCACATGACGCTCCGACGCAGCAGCAATCCGCATCATCGCTTCCTCAAGACGCTCAAGCGTCTTATCGTCCTGCGCAATACCTGTCTCGTTTACCGCCACGTTCTTCCCGTTCCTGTAATCACTATGCCAGTCAAATGCCCGATACAGACCCGCTCCGGCCCGTTGCTCAGGAAAGACCCGATCCCGCTTTGGGGTCAAGGACATCCCTGCCCATTCACTATCCTGTTTTCGTAATTTCGTCGCGCCACGAGATGGAGCGTCTGGCCCAACTCAAGGGAAAACGGTTTCTTGCTCTTTCCGTCGAAAGTGCAGGCAGCAGTTTTGGCGTTCCCTGGTGGCTGAACGTCGTGAATACGCATGCAGAACTGTCCATTCTGGACTGCGGCGACTCCCCCACGGCGGCACGGCAGGCACTGGATCTCGGGGTTGGAGGGGTGATCTGCCGGGTCAATGCGGCACAGTTGCGCACTCTGCAATCCTATGACCGATACCGCGGGCGCCTCCTGACGCTCAGACCGCCTAGCTCCCGCTCCGACAATCTGCGAGAAGATCCCCATGACAGCCTGTGATCTCTACCCCGTTCTGCAAACCGGTTTCGATATGGACGCCGCTTTGGCGGTACTGCACAATATTCTGCCGTTGCCTGAAGTCACCGCCCTGCGGCTGCCTCGTGGCTGGACACCAGAGAAAGCACAGCTTTCAAAACTCGTAGCGCTGCTTCATGCCAATGGGGTCGCCCTGATTCCTGAAGTCGACGTTCCGCTGTCCGGCACATCAGATTCTCTGCTGGGAATCTGCGATGGACTGCATGTCGCCTGTGTCGAGGATCTGGTCACCCTTCGTAAGACCGTCGGGAGCGACATGCCGATCGGCTGTCACTGCGACAACCGTGATGACGCCATGAAAGCTGGCGAATCGGGCGCAGACTATGTCGCGTTTCCAGCGGGCGATCTGGAACTGGTGAAATGGTGGAGTTCCGTCATGGAGCTTCCCGGCGTTACCGAGAACGTCACGACCCCGACTGACGCGTCTCTGGCGATCGCTGCCGGGGCTGATTTCCTTGCCATCCCCCTTCAGTTTGATGGCAAGGATCAGGAGCGGTTTTCAGCGATGGCCGTGCTTGCCGCCGGTTGAAACCGTTTTGACAGGTATCGGCAGCAGCGTATCTTGGGTGAAGTAAAGAACGCCATTGGACTGTGGGAAAGACTTACCCCACAGGCGGTTAGTCTCACCAACTGCGTTTTCGAGCAGCAACTCACCGGTATGCGGAGACCTTTCTACGCCCAGAAGATCCCCGTACAGGGTCTTCAAACCGATCGCATGCCCATGATTGCGCTGGATCGCCCGGCGCAAAGCGGCTTCGTTCCATTTTCCATTGGCAATTGTGTAGCCCAGAATATGGACAAGCTGCCCACGGTTCGCCGGAGCCAGCAGCCCACCAGGCCAGCGCGCACTCAGACGCTCAAAAGCGGCGTTGGGAATCGCAAAAAGCGTGTACGGCCCCGGACCGCTGATCCAGGGCTCCAGCTTCGCCACCCGGAGTGCCTTGACGTAATCGCTCAGTTCCAGAGAACCGGCGATATTTTCGTCAAGGGGACGGTCCTCGTAGGACATCATCGGAGGAGAATGGTAGGCAACCGGGCTGTTGGGCGTCCCGTCCGCGGTGGGCTGGTAAGCACCATCCGTAGTTCCCGGCATGGTGGAAGCCCGGGCGCTGATCCGGGTCTCGAAACTGTCCTGATAGTTCTTCGTCCAGTCCGTACCCTGCCAGTCAGGATCGCCACAGGCGGAGAGCGTGGCCCCGAGAAGAAGCCCTACGCCGAGTTTCAGCCCCTTCCCCCAGCCCGAAAACCGTCGTGAGGGAAAAACATCGAGTCGCACATCCATGCCTGATCGCACCATCCTGTGAGCGGGAGAGACGACCATAGAGCAGGTCGGGTGATTCAGCACCCGTCCCCGCGCATGGTCCATCCGACGACCCTGCCGCTGACCAGCTCGAATGTCGTCTGACAGCTCGTGTTGTAATAGGTCGACGGAAAACCGCCACCCCATCCACCCATGCCGCCCCAGCCGCCACCCCAGCCGCCCATGCCACCCCAGCCACCGCCCCAGCCGCCCATGCCGCCGCCCCAGCCATCCCAGCCCCAGCCACCACCGGGAGAATACTGCGTCTGGTTGTCGATATAGGCGAGGAACGTATGGCCCTGCGCATCGTAGTTGCGGGTCGGCACACCAAACTGGCGCAGGACATCCACTTCGGACTTGCCGACCATGGAATCCAGAACCTTGCGCTGCTGAAGAGTCGGGACCTCACAGGCGGAAAGGCCCAGCAGCACCAGAACGGACAGCACGCCAACTTTTTTCATCATCATCTTCCCCGACTGTGCCGCTGCAACGCGGTCATGTTCCTCTTTCGACACGTTCTAGCCCTTCTGACGCAAAAGAAGGATTAAAACTCCTGCAAGTTCCGAAAAGATCAGGCCAACCACAAAATGTCACTGATCCGCGGCGCCCCCGTTGCCAGCATCACCAGCCGGTCAAATCCGAGCGCGATCCCCGAACAGGGCGGCAGATCCGGCAGCGCCGCCAGAAAATTCTCGTCCACCGGCCAGTCCTGATCCGGTGACAGACCGATACGGCGCTTGCGGTCCGTTACAAAACGCTCCCGCTGCTCCACCGGATCCGTCAGCTCCTCGAACGCATTTGCCAGTTCCAGCCCCCCCACATACAGCTCGAACCGCAGGGCGGCGCGCCCATCCATCGGATCCCGGCGCGCAAGAGCGGCCTGTTCAGCCGGCCAGTGCGTCAGGAATGTGGGACGTTCACGGCCGATCACAGGCTCGATACGCTCCAGCAGAAGCCGGAAAAACAGATCCTCCCAGGTCTCCCCGTTGCGCAGACCAACACGCGCCTGCTCTGCAAGGGCTGCAGCATCTCCAGCCGTTCCCAGCAGATCCGCCCCCACATAACGCGCGAAAGCAGCCTGCATCGTCAGACGCTCGAAGGGGAGTGACAGATCAATGACATCCGTGCCCCGATGCACCACAGGCGGCAGAAGGGCGCGCAGGAAAGATTCCGTTTCATCCATCAGAGACGACAGGTCAGCACCCGGACGGTACCATTCCAGCATGGTAAATTCGGGCGCATGCGTGTTGCTCGCCTCACCATTGCGCCAGACGCGCGCGAGCTGGAACACGGCTTTCCCCGTCGCCGCCACGATCCGCTTCATCGCGAATTCCGGACTCGTGTGCAGGAAACGCGCCTCGCGGGAGCCGTCAGGGCGTTCAAGCTCGGTTCTGAAGCACCGCAGATGGACTTCTTCTCCTGGAACGGGAACGGCGCAGGGCGTCTCGACTTCCAGATAGCCCCGTTCTTCAAAGAAGCTCCGAACGGATCTCACCATCTGTGAACGCCGTTCGAGCAGCGGCAGACGCTCGGCGATCCGGGCCGAATCAGCGGCCAATCCAGCGGACAATACGGTCATGGCGTCTATCGCTCCTGTTGCAAAACGGGGACCCACACCGCTAGAGGCATCACATGCACGATATGGTCAAGACAGCCCAACAGCATTCCCCAAAACGCGCCACTCTCCGCACACCGTCGGATCTGATCGACGCAGGGCTGGCGCATGAGACGAACCGTTCAATGCTCGAAGCGGTGGGCGAACGCTTCACGATGGCTATTCCTCCCGCCTTTCAGGACCTGATCACACATCCGGACGACCCTATCGCCAGACAGGTCATTCCCGATGCGCGCGAACTGGTCACGCTGCCGCACGAAGACACGGACCCGATCGGTGACGATGCGCTCTCGCCCGTTCCCGGAATTGTCCACCGCTACGCGGATCGTGCGCTTCTCAAGCCTCTGCTGGTCTGCCCGCTTTACTGCCGCTTCTGCTTCCGCCGCGAACACGTCGGGCCCGGCGGTGGCCTTCTGAATGATGCGCAACTTGAAACCGCGCTGGACTGGGTGCGGCAGCATCCCGATATCCGTGAAATCATCCTCACGGGGGGTGATCCGCTCATGCTGGCTCCCCGCCGGCTGAAGCACATCGTGCAGTCCCTGTCCGACATTCCCCATATCGAAACCATCCGGATCCATTCCCGCGTCCCCGTCGCCGATCCGGCCCGCATGACGGAAGAGCTTCTGGATGCGATGGAGACGGACCGCGCCATGTGGCTCGTGGTCCATGCCAACCACGCCAGCGAACTGACACCGGAGGCCACGAAAGCCATCCGCGCCGTCCTGTCGCGCGCCATTCCGGTCCTGTCGCAATCGGTTCTGCTGCGTGGGGTCAACGATACGGTGGAAAGTCTGGAAGCCCTACTGCGGGCATTCCTGAAAGCGCGGGTCAAACCCTATTACCTGCACCATCTGGATGCCGCCGCCGGAACGGGACATTTCCATGTTCCGGTCGAGGAAGGACAGGTCCTGCTGCGGCAGCTCCGCGGGCGTGTGACCGGCCTTGCCTGGCCAACCTATGTTCTGGATATTCCGGGCGGCCGGGGCAAAGTCCCGATCGGCCCGGAATATCTCAAGCCCGGCTCTCCGGGGACGGTCTCAACACCCGACGGCGAGACGTGCGACTTCACCTGAGACGGAAGAAGAGCCTACTTCGCGTCAAACATATGCGTGGCGTGCGTGATCGCACCGCCCGCGCGGATCGCTGCGGCCACAAGCGCGATTTCGGAAAGCTGGGCGTCCGTCGCCCCGGCTTCACGCGCCGCCTTCACGTGAAGTTCAATACAGTACGGACACTGGGTCGTCAGGGCGACTGCCACGGCGGCAAGCTGCTTGGTCAGGGCGCTGACGGCCCCTTCCTCGAAAGCCGCGCGGTCGAACTGCCAGAAAGCGTCCATGCCCTTGGAGGCATTGGCTTCGAGATGGGAAATGCGCGAGAGGTTCTTCATATCGTACATGCGTCTTCTCCTTGCGTTTCGCCCTGACCCTCAGGACGCACACACAGTCTGACATGACCTGCCCAGTGCGCGCTCCCAAGCCCCTCTTCCTTCACACTTTCCTGAAGTCCCCACAGCCCACGTATCCCTTGTGCCTTGCTTAGAGCCCCCGTGCGGCGCTAGAAGCCCACAAGACGTGACAGAAAATCCCTATCCAAGGGTCATCAGGACACAAGCATGAAACAGCAAGCCAACCTTATCCGGGCCGGCCAGGTCATCGAGCACGACGGTCGCCGCTGGACGGTTCTCAAGCAGCAGATCATCACCCCGGGCAAGGGTGGCGCCTTCATCCAGGTCGAAATGCGCGATCTCAAGACGGGCAACAAGACCAACGAGCGCTGGAGAACGGCTGATTCCGTCGAGCGTCTGATGACGGAAGACAAGGACTACACCTACTCCTACATGGATGGTGACAATGTCGTCCTGATGGACCCGGAAACGTTCGAGCAGCTGATCCTCGCCAAGGACATCTTCGGCGACCAGTTCGCATTCCTTCAGGACAACATGCCGCTGAACGTCAAGCTGGTCGAAGGCGACCCGGTGGGCGTGGAACTGCCGCCGCATGTGACGCTGGAAATTACGGAAGCCGACCCTGTGGTCAAGGGCCAGACGGCCAGCTCGTCCTACAAGCCTGCCGTGCTGTCCAATGGCGTCAAGACGCTTGTTCCGCCGTTCATCGAAGCCGGTGAGCGCATTGTTGTCCGCACGGAAGACGCCTCCTACGTCGAACGCGCGAAGGACTGATCCATCATGCGTCTCTCCCCGCACATGGCCGTCATGCAGGGCGCCGCGCAGAAGGCCTCGCGCCGTCTGCTCCGTGACTTTGCAGAGGTCGAACAGCTTCAGGTCAGCATCAAGGGTCCGGGAGATTTCGTCTCCCAGGCCGACCTGCGTGCCGAAACCATCCTCCGCGAGGAACTGAGCCGTGCGCGGCCGGGCTATGCCTTCCTGATGGAAGAAAGCGGCGCTTCGGGCGGGGACAACTGGACCTGGCGCTGGGTTGTCGATCCGCTGGACGGTACGACGAACTTTCTGCACGGCATTCCGCACTGGGCCATTTCCATCGGCCTTCAGCGCAGACTGCAGGACGGCTCGGTCGAACTGGCTGCCGCGGTTGTCTACAACCCGGCTGCCAACGAAATGTTCTGGGCCGAAAAAGGCGTGGGCGCGTTCCTCAACGAACGCCGCCTCCGCGTCTCCGGCCGCCGCAACATGCTGGAAGCCGTTTTCGCAACGGGTATCCCCTTTGCGAAGGTCCCGGGAAGCAGCCGTCTGCCGTTCGCCCGCGTTCTCGGCGCGCTGATGCCGCAGGTCGCGGGGATTCGCCGCTTCGGCGCCGCCGCCCTCGATCTCGCCTGGGTGGCAGCAGGCCGCTACGAAGGTTACTGGGAATTCGGCATCAAGCCGTGGGACTGCGCAGCAGGCCTGCTTCTGGTGCGTGAAGCCGGTGGCTATGCGACCGATCCGGACGGCAACGAACTCCACGATCTGCCGGACGACGTGAATGTCGTTGCGGGCAACACAAACCTGCACGGCACCCTGCGCGCGCTCGTGCATGAAGCCCTGAACCGGAACTGACTGACCGGAGCTGACGAAACTGTCCTCACGCCCCATTGCGGGAGTCGTGAGGCGTCGTCTAGGATCGGCCTGACATGCACAGGCCGATCCTCTCCTCCCTTTCTCTGGCGGCCTTTCTGGCCTGCCTTTCGCTGCCCGCCGCACAGGCACAGGTCACCAGCAATCTGGATGATCTGCCTCAGGCTAAACCAGCCCCTTCCGCGAAAAAACCGGTCCCTGCGCCGCGCACGGCCCACACCCCGGCGGCCCATGACGGCACAAAACCGGCTGCCCAGAAACCTGCCGTAGCCTCCACGCCTGCCCCGGCGGCCACTCCGGCCAGATCCGCTCCCGCGCATGAAACGGTTCCAGGCGTTCCTCCCGCTCCGCCGCCGCCCGTCGTGCTGCCCCCCCCGTTCGTTCCGGTCCAGCTTCACCCGCCCGTTCCTCCTGCGGACGTGACAGCTGTCGCCGATGCCGCAAGCCGTACGGAATCGCTGCCTGACGGTGGATTGCGGGTTCTGTTTCCATCCGGAAGCGAAGCGCTGAACGCCGACAGCCTTAAAACGCTTCAGGCCTATGGAGCCGAACTCTCCCATCACCCGGAAGAGCGGGTGGTGCTGATCGCCCATGCCACCCTGCCGGGCGATGACGTGTCCATGCCGCGCCGCATCGCGCTGGCCCGCGCACTCGCCGTGCGCTCGATCTTTATTCACGCAGGTGTCGCTACCACCCGTCTCTATCCCCGCGCGCTGGGACGTCCGGACGCCGGAGACAGCGCGCCTGCCGACCGGCTGGATGTTGTCATCGAGACAAATCCCGCAGACCCCTCACCTTCCGCAAACGGCCTGCCGAAATAACATCAGGAAAGACACGCCGTGACACGTCCTACGACCTATCTGCTCCGAATGGCCGTTTTCCTTGTCGCGGTCGGCCTTCTGGCCGCGACAATGGGTACAACCCTGCTTCAGGCCTTCAGTGCGAACCCGAAGCTCGATGCCATCATCCTTGGCGTGCTCCTGCTGGGCATCCTGTGGAACCTGCATGTCGTCCAGCGCCTCATGCCGGAAGTGCACTGGGTTGAACTCCTGCGCCAACCCCGTGCCGGTCTGGCCGCACCCAAGGCGCCGCGCCTGCTCGCCCCCATGGCCAGCATGCTGGCGGCCCGCAACCGCACGGACCGCCTGACGCTTTCCACCCAGACGACGCAGGCCATGCTCGACAGCCTGTCTTCGCGTCTGGATGAAAGCCGGGAAATCTCCCGCTACATGACGCAGCTCCTGATCTTTCTGGGTCTACTGGGGACGTTCTACGGTCTTCTGCTGACGGTCAGTTCGATTGCCGGTGTCATCGGCGGCATGTCCGCAGGCAGCGGCGACATGGACGTCATGTTCAACCAGCTCAAGACGGGCCTTGCCGGGCCACTGGCTGGTATGTCCACGGCTTTCTCGGGCTCGATGTTCGGCCTCGCTGGCGCACTGGTCCTCGGCTTTCTGGATCTCACGGCCGGACAGGCCCAGACCCGCTTCTTCAACGAACTGGAAGAATGGCTGGCTGGCGTGACGCGCGTGAGCGGCAGCACGTCGATCGACAGCGATGGCGCACCTGTTCCCGCCTATGTTCAGGCCCTGCTCGAACAGACCGCCGAAAATCTGGAAACGCTCCAGAACGCCGTCTCCCGCAGCGAGGAAAACCGCGTCCGCGAACTGCACATGCTCGACAGCCTTCAGGAACGCCTGCGCGGCATGACGGATCTGCTCGCCGCAAACCAGACGCTCATGACCCGCACCGCCGAAACCCAGACCGCCCTTCTGCGCCATATGGGCGATGACGGTCCGGGCTCGCAGGGCACGGCGCTTCTGCGGATCGAGACGCATCTCAGCCGCCTGATCCAGGAGCTTCATGAAGGCCGCGCCCAGACGATCGGAGAGCTTCGAAACGACCTCCGCGTTCTGGCCCGCACGATTGCGGCGGCTTCTGGCAGCACGACGCCACCCCCCGGCAGGCAGGACTGATCCATGGCCCGGCGCAGACGCGGATCCCACAACGCCCTTGATGCCTGGCCCGGCTATGTGGACGCCCTGTCCACCCTGCTGATGGTCGTCACCTTCGTCCTGCTGGTGTTTGTCGTGGGGCAGCAGTTCCTTTCGGTCTCGCTGTCACGACGCGAACACACGCTCGACGCCCTGCAAAAGCAGCTGGCCGAGCTGTCGCACATGCTGTCGATGACGGAAGACAAAAACAAAAGCCTGTCCTCCACCGTTGCCACGCTGTCTGACGAAAAGCAGCACAATCAGGTCCAGCTCCAGACCCTTTCGACCCAGATCGCCGCCCTGACGGGTCAGCTTCAGTCAAAAGATCAGGCCCTGGCCTCGGCAGACGACACGAGCAAACAACAGAACAGCAAGATTTCTGATCTTCAGTCACAGGTTGAAGAACTGACCCGCCAGCTTCAGGCGATCAGCAACGCCCTCGACATTGAAAAGAAGAACGAGCAGGGCAAGGACGCCCAGATCGCTGATCTTGGCAACAAGCTCAATCTGGCGCTGGCCGACAAGGTCAACCAGCTCAAACGCTATCGTTCGGAGTTCTTCGGCCGTCTGCGGGACCTGCTGAAAGACCAGAAAGGCGTGAATGTCGTGGGAGACCGCTTCGTCTTCCAGTCGGAAATCCTGTTCCCGCAGGGCAGCGCCGATCTGACGCCTGAAGGCCGCAAGGAAATCACAACCCTCGCCCATACCTTCAAGCAGGTCGCCTCAACGATCCCGACGGATCTTCCCTGGATCCTGCGCGTGGACGGCCATGCCGACCGCCAGCCGATCCACAGCGCCTTTCCCAGCAACTGGGAACTGTCGTCCGAACGCGCGATTACGGTGGTCAAACTGCTGATTGCCGAGGGCGTGGACCCGCGCCATCTGGCCGCAACAGGCTTTGCCGACTACCAGCCTCTGGACGCTGCCAGCACGCCGGCAGCCTATGCCAGAAACCGCAGGATCGAGTTCCGTCTGACGGACCGCTGATCCCACCCCCGCCTGCCTTTTCACAAAGGCAGGCTTTTGCGCAGATCTACTGACATTTCTGCGATAATCCCTTATGTAGCAGCCATGACCGATACCCCGCTCTCCCTTATCCGCAATTTCTCGATCATCGCCCACATTGATCACGGCAAATCGACGCTGGCCGATCGCCTGATCCAGGCCTGTGGTGCCCTGACCGCGCGCGAGATGAAAAATCAGGTCCTCGATTCGATGGAACTCGAGCAGGAGCGCGGGATCACCATCAAGGCGCAGACGGTACGCCTGACCTATCCGGCCAAAGACGGCCAGACCTATACGCTGAACCTGATGGACACACCGGGCCATGTCGACTTCGCCTATGAAGTCAGCCGTTCGCTCGCTGCCTGTGAAGGCTCGCTTCTGGTCGTGGACGCCTCGCAGGGTGTGGAAGCCCAAACGCTGGCCAACGTCTATCAGGCGCTCGACGCCAACCACGAGATCGTCCCGGTCCTGAACAAGATCGACCTTCCGGCTGCCGAGCCTGAGCGCGTCCGCGCCCAGATCGAGGACGTGGTTGGCATTCCGGCCGATGATGCCGTCGAAATCAGCGCCAAGACCGGTATCAATATCGAAGGTGTGCTCGAAGCCCTCGTGCAGCGCCTCCCTGCTCCCACAGGCGACGCCGAAGCCCCGCTTCAGGCCCTGCTGGTCGATAGCTGGTACGATGCTTATCTGGGCGTCATCATTCTTGTCCGCATCAAGGATGGCCGCCTCAAGCGCGGTGACCGCATCCGCATGATGCAGACTGGCGCAACCTATCATGTCGATCAGGTCGGCGTCTTTCTGCCCAAGATGCAGTCGGTCGAGAGCCTCGGCCCGGGCGAGATGGGTTACATCAATGCCGCCATCAAGACCGTTGCAGACTGCAATGTTGGTGACACCGTCACGCTCGACAAGCGCCCTGCCCCCAAGGCTCTACCGGGCTTCAAGCCGTCTATTCCTGTGGTGTGGTGTGGCCTCTTCCCGATCGACGCCGACGATTTCGAAAAGCTGCGTGACAGCCTCGGCAAGCTGCGCCTGAACGACGCCTCCTTCCACTTCGAGGCTGAGACGTCGGCGGCTCTGGGCTTTGGTTTCCGCTGCGGATTCCTCGGACTGCTGCATCTGGAAATCATCCAGGAACGCCTGTCTCGCGAATTCAATCTGGACCTGATCGCGACCGCCCCGTCCGTGGTCTACAAAATGCACATGACGGACGGCACGTCCGAGGATCTGCATAACCCGGCCGACATGCCGGAGCTGAGCAAGATCGAAACCATCGAGGAGCCCTGGATCAAGGCGACCATCATGGTTCAGGACGAGTATCTCGGCCCAGTCCTGACGCTGTGTTCCGAACGTCGTGGCGTCCAGATGGATCTGACCTATGTCGGCAACCGCGCCATGGCCGTTTATCGCCTTCCGCTGAACGAAGTGGTGTTCGATTTCTACGACCGCCTGAAATCCATCAGCCGGGGTTACGCCTCTTTCGATTATCAAATGGACGGCTACGAAGAGAGCGACCTGGTCCGCATCTCCATCCTCGTGAACCACGAGCCTGTCGATGCCCTGTCCTTCATCTCGCACCGCACCGTCGCCGAACAGCGCGGTCGTTCGATCTGCGGCAAGCTCAAGGATCTGATCCCCAAGCAGCTCTTCAAGATCGCCATTCAGGCGGCCATCGGCTCCAAGGTCATCGCCCGTGAAACAATCGGCGCCCTGTCCAAGGACGTGACGGCCAAATGTTATGGCGGCGACATTTCCCGCAAGCGCAAACTTCTGGACAAACAGAAGGAAGGCAAAAAGCGCATGCGACAGTTCGGCAAGGTCGAAATTCCGCAGAGCGCCTTCCTCGCCGCCCTGAAAATGGACTGATCCCAGCCCGATGTCGAAAAGCGCCGCCATCCTGTTCGTTCACAACGAGGTTGATACGATCGGATGGTGGCTGGCCCACCATGCCACCATCGGTTTTTCGACCCTGATCGTCTGCGACGACCATTCGACCGACGGAACCGCTGCCGTCCTCTCAAACGCAGCCACGCTCTACGACATCCGGGTCCAGTCCGCCGATACGACGCTCCCCACACAACTGGAGCGTCAGACCCGCTTCCATGAAAATGCTCTCGAACAGGGCCGGGACGAGTTCGACTGGATGATGATCCTGGCGGCGGATGAGTACCTGCATTTCGAGACCGCCCGATCCGTCACCGAATTCACGGCGGGTGCGACCGAAACAGCAATAGCGATAAACTGGTGTCTGTTCGGCTCTTCCGGACACTTGACGCCTTCGGCCTTCTCACCCGTCGAAACCTTCACCCGTCACGGACTGCTCAACCTGCCGGATCACCGTGTTGTGCGGCATCTTGTCCAGCCCCGTCATCATGGCAGCAGCCTGCCCGATCCCTTCTCGGCAATGGACAGCCAGGCGACCTGGGACAAAAGCCGGGTCCTTCATTTTGCTGCGGGCGACCGGGAAAGTTTCTTCAGGCGC
Source organism: Gluconobacter sp. DsW_056 (assembly GCF_002153595.1). Classification (NCBI taxonomy): domain Bacteria; kingdom Pseudomonadati; phylum Pseudomonadota; class Alphaproteobacteria; order Acetobacterales; family Acetobacteraceae; genus Gluconobacter; species Gluconobacter sp. DsW_056. The sequence continues at coordinate 177,160 of NZ_JOPF01000008.1, read as the reverse complement.
AACCCGAGCGCAACGCCTGAACAGGCGTGGGAAAATTTCGACCGCAACGATGCCGACTATGGCGGTGCAAGGCGCTGGCTCCCCGAAAGCCGGCGAATCGCCTCTTTCATGACACAGGCGTCGCTGACCGATCTATACTGGCGCCTCAAGGCTGCCATGATCCATGCAGACAAGCCCGTGCTGCAAAAGCTTGGCCTGACCCCGGCACAACTCTCCGCTCCTTCGCCCCGACGCTCCCCTCCGCAATTCCGCTTCTGCACACTCGGGCAGTCGCCACGACTGATGCTGGATACGCAGAACGGCTCTCCGGTCTCCGTCGAAGCAGCCGACACAAATTTCGGGCGTTACAACCCGCTCGTCATGGCTCTTGAAGTGTCGGACACAGATCTCTGGCACGCATGCCTTTTCACAGAAAACCCCCTGCCCGACCGCTATCTCTGCTTGCCGGGTTCGCCGACGCTTCTGCCCATGGTGCCACTGCGCATCCAGATCGCGGAGAACACGGTTCAGTCGCCCGTGAGCGGTGACGACATCCACATCACCATCCCCGATCATGCCCTGACGGAAATCGATTCTACGATCGGCCTCTACAGCCGCATGACACCCTTCATGGTCCTGACGGCGGAAGGCCATAACCTTGCGGGGCTCCTGCGCGGGATCGACAGACTTCCCGCACCGGATGCCAGCGCTCTGGGCTGTGCGATTGCAATGTTGCCGTTTGAAGAGGCCGAGCGCCTGTCCGACGCTTTTCCGGGTGTTGTTCCAAGAAACGTGCGACCGGCCCGACCGCTTCAGACCTGAGAACCGGCGCTGTTGCGGAACAGGTCAAACGTCAGAACTGCTCCTGCCGTAACAGCCTCATACCGTGCCACGTCACTCTCGTTCAGAGAGCGCTCCAGATACGCCAGAAACTCCGGCCATTCCCCTTTCTGATGAAAGGCCGACAGATACGCCCGGGGCAAGCCTTCAGCTACACGGGCCGAAAGCACCCTGCCGCCAAGGCGCGATCCCTCCAGAACATACAGAATGCCCAGCGCCAGGCCGTCATGCTCGGGAAAAATGTCCTGACGCGCCGCAGGAACTCCAAGCCCCATCTGCCACAGATCATCCTTCAGCAGTTCCGAGCGTGAACGCCATGAGGGCAGCGCGCTCGTGTGCTTCGCAAGATAAGTCTCGGCCGTCAGAAGCGCGCCTGCATGAGCCGTCAGAAACGCACCGTAGGACTTTCGATCCGCAAGATCGAAACGCGAAAAAGCCTCATCTACGGCTTCATGCGCCTTTCGGCTGACACGTCGCAGTTCCGCAAGGCCTGAGCTCTTTTGCCCGCCAATGCGTTCAACCGTGTCCATTCGTCCTGATCTTCCTATCCTTTGTGAAACCGTTTCCGGTTCTGTCCGTAATTAGAGTGACTTGCAACAACCAGATCCCTTCCGACACACCACAAATTCCGGAGAAACCCCCGTTGAGCAGCACCCCGCCCCGGACGCCTTCCCCTTCTGACAAACCTCTCGCCGGGCGGGAAAAGCGACGTCGGCTCCTGAAAACCGCTGGCGGTATGATCGGAGCGCTGGCGGCCGCCCTCATCGTCCTGATTTTGGTCTGGCAATGGGACTGGTTCGTTCCCTACATTGACCGCAAGGCCACAGCAGCCCTGCACCGCCCCGTCAGCATCGCGCATCTGCACGTTCATCTTGGCTTCAAACCAACAATTACGGTCGATGATCTGAAAATCGGCCAGCCCGAGGGCTTTGGAAAAGAAAAAGACGATTTTGCTTCGGCTCGCGCCATCACGGTCAAAGTCGATGCCTGGCGTTACCTGACAGGTGGCGGTCTTTCCGTGCCACTGATCCGTGTCGATGCACCAAAAGGCGACATCGTCTCACTGGCTGATGGCACGAACAATTATACATTCCCCTCATCGTCCGACACACCCTCCCAGACAGCGTCATCCTCAACAGCCCTGCCCAAACTCGGCAAGATCGAGATCAATGACGGCGATATCCGGGTGGCGATGGCAAAGCTGAAGACGGACATGCACGTCCTCATCCATACCGTTCCGCCAAAAGACGGCGATGACGGGCATATCGTCATTGATGTCGAAGGCCGGTACGCCCGCGCGCCCATCACAGGTCATATCGTCGGAGGCGCCCTTCTGGACATTACGGACACCACGCATCCCTATCCGATCGACGGACGTCTCGCCAACGGACCGACCTACATCACGCTGCGCGGCACGGTTGACGATCCGATCCACTTTCGCGGCACCAATCTTGCGCTGCATTTTGCCGGTCCGGACATGGCGCTCCTCTACCCGCTGACGGGCGTGCCCATTCCGCAAACCCCGGCCTATAGCGTCACTGGCAATCTCGCCTATTCCGACCGCGCAATCCGTTTCCAGAAATTCGAAGGCCATATGGGCTCCTCGGATATTGGCGGAGACATCAACGTCAATCCCCATCAGAAACCGATCTTCGTGGACGCAGCGCTGCACTCCCATTCCGTGGATCTGGCGGACCTGGGCGGCTTCATCGGCGCGCAGCCCGGTGCAGCGAAAAAAGCCGAACCGGCCAGCACACGCGTACTGCCTGACAAGACAATCAATGTCCCGAAACTCAACGCCGCCAACGTCCATCTGACATATCACGGCGAGCATATCCGCAACAAAAACTGGCCTCTGGACAACATTGATACCGAACTCGACATCCACGATGGCACCATTGACCTCAAACACCTGACCTTCGCCACCGGGACAGGAACCATTTCCGCGAACGCTACGCTTGAGCCGACCAAAAACGAGCAGTTCCATACCCGCTTCCGTCTGGATGTCTCCCGCCTGCCCATCTCACGGATCATGACGTCAAAAGACATGTTCCAGGGTGAAGGCACCATTGGCGGTCATGTCACCCTGACATCCACCGGCAATTCGGTAGCAACCCTGGTTGAAAACGGTGACGGCGGCACAACACTGGTGCTGAACCGCGGGGGGGATGTGACGGCCCTTCTTCCCGATCTGCTGGGGCTCAAGCTCGGCTCGGCCATCCTGTCTGCGCTTGGAATTCCGGATCGTTCGAAGCTGGAATGCCTCGTAGCCGACCTGCCCCTCAAGAACGGCATCGTCCATACCGATGCGATGCTCCTGCAAACCGGCACCACCCGGACAAGCGGCACCGGAACCGTCAATTTCCACAAAGACACGCTGGATTACGCCGTGACCACCCGTTCGATCGGGCCACAGATCCTGTCCCTGCCCGGCGCGGTCCATATTTTCGGCCCGATCAACAGCCCCACAATTCTGCCCGGTGCGGAACTGATCGGCCGCGTCGCGGCCTCCGTCGGGCTTGGGATCGTCTTCCCGCCCGCGGCCCTTATCCCGACCATCCAGCTTGGTGTCGGCAAGGGCTCGGCCTGCGAAAAAGCCATTCTGGAAGCCAACGAACACCCCGCCGCCGGAATCGCACCTGGTGCCACCACAGGCTCAGGCCCCAGCAGCATCCCGCACCCGGCACATTCCGCAGCGGAAAAGCGCCCGCAAGCCTCACATCACCGCCTGAGTCCGGCAGAAGTCAGCAAGGCATGGGAGAAAAAATCGAATCCGAAATGAAAAGATACGCTCCAGCCCATGGCAGGGACAGGTTTTTTGACTATAGCTTGGCCCAGCCATCCCCTGCCCCCGGAGTGTCCGCTTGCTGCTATCCAGACTCGACCGCTGGTTCCATATTACGGCCCGCGGTTCAACGATCCCGCGTGAGGTTATTGCCGGACTGACGGTCTTCGGGGCCATGGCCTATATCGTGGCCGTCAACCCGGCTATCCTCTCGGCCGCGGGTCTGGATCGCCATGACATGGTCATGACCACAATCGCAGGCGCCGTCGCCGGAACGCTGCTGATGGCGCTCTGGGCCAGACTGCCCATCGCCCTTGCCCCCGCCATGAGCAGCAACGTTCTATTCGCGCAGGTCGTGGTGCAGCAGGCCCATGTCAGCCCGCGCACAGCCTTTACGGTCGTCCTGTTCAGCGGACTGTGCTTCACTGCCCTCTCTCTCAGCCAGATCCGCCAGCGCATCATCCGTGGCTTTCCGCCCTCGATCGTCCTCGGGATCCAGATCGCACTCGGCGCCTTCATTGCCCGGATCGGCCTGATCACGGGGGGCATCGCAGTTCCTTCGCCCGAAGGTCTGACATTCGGATCCCTGAGCAGCTCGTCCGTCCTCCTCAGCATGGCGGGTGTCGTTCTGAGCGCCATTCTCGTGGTCCTGCGCGTCCCGGCCGGATTGCTCCTCGCCATCCTCGCCATCACCATCGCCGGACTTTTCATCCACACACCCTCAGGCCCCATCACGCATCTGCCGGCTCACCTGCTGGACTGGCCTCATTACCCGACCAACCTGTTCCTGCCGTTCGATTTCCACGAATATTTTTCCCATCTCGGACTTCTCGTCCCCATCACGCTCTACTTCCTGCTGAGCGATTTCTTCGACGCGACCGCAACCATGATGAGCGTCGCCCACCGCGCAGGCCTGGACGGAACGCTCGAAAAACCCGCTCTCGACCATCGCGCTTTCGGCTCCGATGGAGCTGCCAGCATCATCGGAGCCTCACTCGGAACCTGCACGGTCTCTGCTTATGTCGAGAGCCTGGCTGGCGTCGAAGCCGGTGGCCGGACAGGCCTGAGCGCACTCGTCGTCGCCGTCCTGTTTGCCCTGTCTTCCGTTTTCTGGCCGCTCATCACCGCCATTCCCGCGATCGCCACAGCTCCCGTGCTCATTCTCGTGGGCCTGAACATGCTCGGCAGCCTCAGCCGTGTTGCTGAAACACCCGCAGAAGCCATCCCGCCCCTGACGATGCTGCTCATCGCAGGCGTGACCGGCAATTTCATGCTGAGCCTGTCCTGCGGCCTGTTGATCTACACCGCACTCGCCATCGCAACCCGCCAGTTGCACCGTCTGACACCGATCGTCCTCGGTCTGGACGCCGCCTTCGTCTTTTACATGGTTCTTCAGGCGCACATGGGAGCATGAAGACTTTTTAAAGCGCGGTTTTAATTCTTTTTTCATAGCTTCAGGGCAGGCTGCCTCGCATGACTTCCTGCCCCCCCAGTCCGCGCCACGTCTTCATCGCCACACCCTGCTTCGGCGGCACCATCACGCTGGATTACATGCAGTCCCTCATCGGCTGCATGGCCACAGCACCGGCCCATAATCTGCAACTCACCCTGTCCACGATCGGGAGTGACGCCCTCATCACGCGGGCCAGAAACACGCTCCTGCATCAGTTCGTGACCATGACCGATGCCACCCATCTTCTTTTCATCGACAGCGACATCGGCTTTTCCATCACCGACATTCTCGCTCTTCTGGATGCGGACCGCCCTCTGATCGGAGCGGCCTACCCCCTGAAATCCCATTACTGGGACCACGATACGGACCGTTTCATGGCCGCTGGCGAAGAGTCCAGAACAGCCAGCCTGCGCTATGTCGGAGACTGCGCCACCCTGCACGATGACAGCGCACCGGGCGAAATCGCGAACGTCTTCTATATCGGCACAGGCTTCATGCTCATGACCCGCCAGATGGTCCTCGACATGATCACCCACTATCCCGAAACCCGTTACAGCCGCATCGACGCAAAGGCCGAAGGCCAGACTTCGCAAGCCCCCTCATCAGACGCCTACGCCCTGTTCGACTGCCTGATCGACCCGGAAACCCGGACCTATCTTTCCGAAGATTTCGCCTTCTGCCGCCGTTGGATCAAAATCGGAGGAAAGGTGGCCCTCCACCGCGGCCTGTCCCTGACCCATACGGGCAGCACGACGTTCAAAGGCGACCTGTCTGCGCGAACGCTGCCACTTTCTACACCCCGAACCTGAAACGACCTGTTTTCCGATGTCTCCTGCCACTATTCGGTCATATTAAACCGGTTTAAACAGTCATGCGGTGTCGGGAGCGTGATGCATACATTCCCCGACACCGCTCCCTCTCCCTTCAGACCAGAACCGCCTGACGGAAAAACGGGATATTGGCCACAGGGTCAGCTGCCCCGGCAGCCGTGTTGTAATACTGCTTGTGAAAACGGCTCAGAACCGCCGGATCGCTGGACGACGGCAGTGAGACCGGCGTCCGGTAATACCGGATGCGGGCCATTGCCGATGCATATCTCAAATTGGAGACAAGCTGCGCGCTTCGTGGCAGATCCTGCGAAAGCATCCCCTCCAGAATCCGCTCGAACCTCCTGCCCGCCGGATAACACAGAAAGTTGACCCAGCAGTCGTCATGCGTCGCTGGCTCCATCTGCCACAAACCCAGAGCCGGACCGCCACCGATCTGCCGGACATATGTTCCCCGACTTTCCGCAAGGGCCGTGCCCGTCACCAGATTGACCGCAACATCCCCATCCAGCCCGAGCGCCGCCAGTGCGGGAGCGACCACGAGATGCTTGAGCTGGCCTGCATCAATTCCACTCATGGCATCTCCTCACTTTGTGGTCAGGGACAGGGCAACATGCACCATGCCCGTCCCCAGAATGGATGTGGCCAGCGTGATGATCCCCGTAATGACCGCCCGCCCCCCGATCAGCCGGTCCAGCTTCCCGTTGACCACACGATTCCCCTCATCAACCTTCGTCTCCAGCAGTTTCATTTGATCCCGCAGCGACGAGATTTCCTGCCGCATCTCGGTGCGCAGTTCCTCATATCGATCCGAAAGCCCCCCCGCGATCGTCTCCAGTCGCAGAACCCGATCCTCGAGCATCCGCAGCGTATAGGCGCGTCTCTCATTTCCATCAGCCATACTAACTGCCTGGCCTTCCCCGTCCGACATGCCGTTCCCCCAATAAAAAAAGCGCTCCCCGAGAGGAACGCTTTTGTGGCATTAAGCCATTAATATAGAAACAAACGCCTGATTTATCAACGAAAACCTGAAACCCTCAGACAAGCGCACCAAAAGCCGACTTGGCCCCCTCCAAAGATGGGCGCATAGTCGTGCCCCATGACTGTTCCTCCGACAGAAACACTTCTCGATCTGCGTGGTCTGGCTTGCCCCATGCCCGTCCTCAAAGCCAATCGTGCCCTCCGCGACATGGCCCCGGGCGCGAAGCTGCGCGTCCTCGCCACGGATCGCGCTTCAGTGGCGGATTTTCAGTCCTACTGCCGCGAAACCGGCCATGCGCTCATTGCGTTCACAGAAGCCGCAGGCATGCTTTCCTTCGTAATCCGGCGACGTGCAGAAACGTCACCGTCCTGAGGAAACTCCAGCGTTCCCGTGGTCGGGGCTGGCAAAAACTGTCTTCTGCCTGTAATCCCCTCGCTACCTTGTTCCAAAGTGTGCCTTGAGGCTTTTCATGCCCGAACCCATTGATGCCCCCATGGATGCCCTGTCTTTTGAGGATGCCCTGTCCGAACTGGAGAGGATCGTCCGTGGCCTTGAAGGCGGCCAGATGAAGCTCGAGGACGCTATTTCCGCCTATGAACGCGGTGCTGCCTTACGCAGACATTGCGATGCGAAGCTGGGAGAGGCCGAGATGCGTGTGCGTGCCATCGTGCAGAACGATGACGGCACGACAGGCACCGAGCCTCTTGCCGATACCGGAGAATCCGGCCGATGAATGTCTCTACCCCGTCTGTTTCCCTGAAAGACGCGCTCGCCCGCGCCTGTGCCGAAATCGAAAGCACGATCGACGCTCTGCTGCCCATGGTTCCGGGGGACGAGTCCGTCCTTCTGGACGCCATGCGTTATGCCGCCCTTGGCGGCGGCAAGCGTCTGCGCGGTTTTCTGGCCGTCGAAGTCGCGACACTGTTTGGCGCAGACCGCGAGGCTGCCCTGCGTGTTGCCGCGTCGGTCGAACTGCTGCACGCCTATTCGCTGGTCCATGACGACCTGCCCTCCATGGATGATGACGACCTGCGACGCGGGCAGCCATCCACGCATAAGCAGTTTGACGAAGCGATTGCGATTCTGGCCGGTGACGCCCTCCAGACCCGTGCTTTTGAAATTCTTGTCGAACCCGAAACCAGCCCCAATCCGGCCGTCCGCGCCAATCTGGCTCTTGCCCTTGCGCAGGCGTCTGGATCGGCTGGCATGGTTGGCGGTCAGGTCATCGACATCCGTGGCGAAGGCCGCGCCCTGCCCCTGGATCAGGTACGCCGTCTGCACGCCTTAAAAACCGGCGCCCTCATCCGCTATGCGGCTGAATCCGGAGCCATTTTGGCCGATGTGGACGATGAACGCCGTGCTGCCATCGTCGCTTATGGCCGCGATCTGGGCACGGCGTTTCAGGTTGCCGATGACGTTCTGGATTCCACAGCCACAGCCGAGGAACTCGGCAAAACCGCGGGCAAGGACGAAGCCAGCGGCAAATCAACCTATGTCTCCCTGCTTGGCATCGACGGTGCCCGAGCCGAGGCCCGTCGCCTGAGCGACCGGGCCCGGGAGGCACTTTCATCTTTCGGTGCACAGGCCGATGCCCTCAGGGCACTGGCAGATTATGTCGTCGAGCGCAGGAACTGATCCCATGAGCAAGAAGTCCTCCACGATTCCCACCTATGGCCGCTATCCTGAACTGGATCGCGTCCGCTTCCCTGCCGACATGCGGAACCTGTCCGTCGACCAGCTCAAGCAGCTTGCCGACGAACTGCGCTCGGAAACCGTTGACGCCGTCTCCACCACGGGTGGCCATCTCGGCGCCTCTCTCGGCGTGGTCGAACTGACCGTCGCCCTGCACGCCGTCTTCAACACACCCGATGACCGCATCATCTGGGACGTCGGTCATCAGGCTTACCCGCACAAGATCCTGACCGGCCGCCGCGACCGGATCCGCACCCTGCGTCAGCCCGAGGGGCTGTCCGGCTTCACCCGACGCGCGGAAAGCGAATACGACCCGTTCGGCGCAGCGCATTCCTCGACGTCGATCTCGGCTGGCCTCGGCATGGCCGTTGCGCACCATCTGCGCGCGGAAGAAGACCCGAGCTACCACGAGCGCAACGTGATTGCCGTGATCGGAGATGGCTCGATTTCGGCTGGCATGGCCTATGAAGCCATGAACAACGCCGCAGTCGCAGGCCCTGGCGCGAACCGTCTGATCGTGGTGCTGAACGACAACGAAATGTCGATCGCCCCACCGGTCGGCTCGATGTCGGACTACCTGTCGCGTCTGATGTCCTCGCGCCAGTTTTTCAGCCTGCGCGATCTCGCCGGCAAGGTCGCCAAGCGCCTTCCGGGCAAGATCGAGCGCACCGCCAAGCGCGCCGAGGAATATGCCCGCGGCCTGATCACCGGCGGCACGCTGTTCGAGGAACTTGGCTTCTATTACGTCGGCCCGGTCAACGGCCACGACATGAGCCAGCTCGTGCCGATCCTGCGTAACCTGCGCGATGCCGACGATCAGGGCCCGATCCTGCTGCACATCATCACCGAGAAGGGCCGCGGCTACAAACCCGCCGAAGCCGCCGGTGACAAGTATCACGCCGTCAGCAAGTTCAACGTCGTCACGGGCGAGCAGAAGAAGGCTCCAGCCGGTCCCCCGAGCTACACGTCCATCTTCAGCCGCGAACTTATGCGCCGCGCCAAGACCGACGACAAGCTGGTTACGATCACGGCCGCCATGCCGTCCGGCACGGGTCTGAGCGCATTCGCAAAGGCCTATCCGGACCGCTTCTTTGACGTCGGGATTGCCGAACAGCACGCCGTCACCTTCGCCGCTGGTATTGCATCTGAAGGTCTGCGCCCGTTCTGCGCGATCTATTCGACCTTCCTGCAGCGCGCCTACGATCAGGTCGTGCATGACGTCGCGCTCCAGAACCTTCCGGTTCGTTTCGCCATCGACCGCGCCGGTCTGGTCGGTGCCGATGGCGCCACCCATGCCGGTTCGTTCGACCTCAACTACCTGTGCTGCCTTCCGAACATGGTCGTGATGGCGCCGTGCGACGAAATCGAACTGCTGCACGCTACGGCTACCGCCTGCGAATATGACGCCGGACCGATCGCCTTCCGCTACCCGCGTGGCAACGGCATCGGCCTTGATCTGCCTGAAAAGGGCGAAGTTCTGGAAATCGGCAAGGGCCGCATCGTCCGCGAAGCCCGTCGCGCGCCGAACGCCCGCGGTGGCGTCGCCATCCTGTCACTTGGCCCCCGTATCCACGAATCCCTGCGCGCCGCCGACCAGCTGGCCGCACAGGGCGTTCCGGTCACAGTTGCGGATGCCCGCTTCGCCAAGCCAATCGACAAGGCTCTGGTCGAAGATCTGGCCAACCAGCACGAAGTCTTCATCACGCTTGAAGAAGGTGCCATTGGCGGCTTCAGCAGCCTCGTCGTTCAGCACCTTGCCGAGACCGGCCTGCTGGACAAGGTCAAGTTCCGACCGCTCGCCCTGCCGGATCGTTACATCGACCACAACACGCAGGACGCCCAGTACGAGGAAGCCGGCCTGACCGCGCCGAACATCGTGCATGTCGCCGCCGCTGCCCTGGGCGTAGACGTCGCCCAGCAGTCCGCCTGAGCGACTGATGGCCAAACGCCGCGCCGACCAGCTCCTCGTTGACAGGGGGCTGGTCGAAAGCCGGACACGGGCTCAGGCCCTGATCATGGCTGGCCTCGTCTATACCAGTGACCGCCGGATCGCGAAGGCCGGCGACCAGCTTCCCGAGGATGCCCCCCTCGCCCTCAAAGGCCAGGACCATCCCTGGGTCTCGCGCGGTGGCCTCAAGCTGATTCACGCCATCGAACATTTCGGGCTGGACCCGAAAGGCCGCATTGCTATTGACGTGGGTGCCTCGACCGGTGGCTTCACGGACGTCCTGCTGACCCACGGCGCCGAAAAGGTCTATGCCGTGGATGTCGGACACGGACAGCTCGCCTGGAAAATCCGCTCGGACGAACGCGTCATCGTCATGGAAAAGACGAACGCCCGCGCCCTGACTGCCGAACAGATTCCTGAGCCTGCCGGAATTGTCGTCTGCGACGCGAGCTTCATCGGCCTGCGCACCGTCCTGCCCGCAGCCCTTGAACTCACCACGCCGGATGCCTGGGCCGTCGCCCTCATCAAGCCTCAGTTTGAAGCCGGACGCGGGGAAGTCGGGGCCAAAGGCGTCGTCCGAGACCCTGCGGTCCATGAGCGCGTCTGCGAGGAAATCCGGGAATGGTTCGCAGCCCTCCCCGGCTGGGACGTCCTCGGGATCGAGGCCAGCCCCATCACCGGCCCCGAAGGCAACCGCGAATTCCTGATCGCAGCCCGCAAAACTGATACGACACACCCCACCGCGAAATAGTTTTCCAAAACGGTTTTACCGGAAAGACCGCGCTTTTCCTTTGGAAATTCGGGTCTTCTCCGTGCTATGGCTCCGCCGTCATGACAGCCGTAATCCATCCCGACATCCGCCCCCGAATCAATTCCGTCGCCTCCGACGACCTGAACGCAGCCGAGCGCGAGCGTATCCACGCGAAATCTGCTCTCTTCGCACCGCCCGAGGCGCGTCTCGCGGACGGACGACGCGATCTGGTGGGCCTGTCACGCGAAGAGCTGGCAGCGCTCATGACGGATATCGGCGAGAAGCCCTTCCGCGCCAAGCAGCTCTGGCACTGGATTTACCATCAGGGCGCCACCGATTTTTCGGCCATGACAACCATCGCCAAGCCGATGCAAGCCAAACTCGCCGAGCACTTCGTCGTCAGCCGCCCCACGACGGCCACCGAACAAACCTCCATAGACGAGACGCGCAAGTTCCTTTTCCGCTTCCGCGACGGTCAGGAAGCTGAGACAGTCTATATTCCGGACCGTCGGGAAGACCGCGGCGCCGTCTGCATTTCCTCGCAGGTCGGCTGCACCCTGTCCTGCACCTTCTGCCACACCGGCACCCAGAAACTTGTCCGCAACCTTGGGCCTGCCGAAATCGTTGGCCAGTTCATGGCTGCCCGCGACAGCTACGGTGAATGGCCGAGCCCCAGCGCGGATATGCCGCGCTATCTGTCCACGATCGTGCTGATGGGCATGGGCGAGCCGCTCTATAATTACGAAAACGTCGCCAAGGCCATGCGGATCATCATGGATGGCGAAGGCATCGCCCTCTCCCGCCGCCGTATCACGCTCTCGACGTCCGGTGTCGTCCCGATGATGGACCGCTGTGGCGAGGAACTTGGAATCAATCTGGCCATCTCCCTGCATGCCGTGACGAACGAACTGCGTGACCAGATCGTCCCGCTGAACCGCAAATACCCGATTGAAGACCTGATCGCCGCCTGTCGTCGCTATCCGGCGGCATCCAACGCCCGGCGTATTACCTTCGAATACATCATGCTCCGCGGCGTGAACGACAGCGAAGCCGATGCCCGCGAACTGGTGCGCCTGATCCGCGATCTGCCGGCCAAGGTGAATCTGATCCCGTTCAACCCTTGGCCCGGCTCGGACTTTCAGCCTTCCAGCCGCGCGCAGATTACGAAATTCGCCAATATCGTGATGGACGCAGGGTTCGCCTCCCCCATCCGCGCAGCCCGCGGACAGGACATCCTCGCGGCCTGCGGGCAGTTGAAAACCGAAAGCGAACGCCAGCGTCGCACTGCCGCATCGGATACCTGACACACGCCCGGTTTCCCTCTGTCGGCTGAACTGCTAGAAACGCTTCTCAAACAAAACACACCAAGGACCACACCGTTATGAGTGCCCACCAGGACGTCAAGAAAGTTGTGCTCGCCTATTCTGGCGGCCTGGACACTTCGGTTATCCTTCGCTGGCTTCAGAAAACCTATAACTGCGAGGTTGTCACCTTCACCGCCGATCTCGGACAGGGCGAAGAGCTGGAGCCGGCCCGCAAAAAGGCCGAAATGTTCGGCGTCAAGGAAATCTTCGTCGAGGATCTGCGCGAAACCTTCGTCAAGGATTTCGTGTTCCCGATGTTCCGGGCCAACACGCTCTATGAAGGCCAGTACCTGCTGGGCACCTCCATCGCCCGTCCGCTGATCGCACAACGCCAGATCGAGATTGCCGAAGCCGTCGGTGCCGACGCCGTGGCGCATGGTGCGACCGGCAAGGGTAACGATCAGGTCCGCTTCGAACTCGGCTATTATTCGCTCAAGCCGGACGTGAAGGTCATCGCACCCTGGCGTGAGTGGGACCTGACGTCCCGCACGAAGCTCCTTGCCTTCGCCGAAGAGAACCAAATCCCTGTCACGAAGGACAAGCGCGGCGAAGCCCCGTTCTCCGTGGATGCGAATCTTCTGCACTCCTCTTCCGAAGGCAAGCTGCTCGAAGATCCGTCGATCGCCGCCGAGGAAATCGTTTTCCAGCGTACGATCTCTCCGGAAGCCGCCCCTGACGTCGCAACCGAAATCGCCATCGACTTCGTCAGCGGTGATCCGGTCGCCATCAACGGCGTTGAAATGACCCCGGCAACTCTGCTGACGCGTCTGAACGAACTGGGCCGCGACAACGGCATCGGTCGTCTCGACATCGTGGAAAACCGCTTCGTGGGCATGAAATCCCGCGGCATCTACGAAACGCCGGGCGGCACGATCCTGCTGGCCGCGCACCGCTCCATCGAAAGCATCACGCTCGACCGCGAAGCTGCCCATCTCAAGGACAGCATCATGCCGCGCTACGCCGAAATCATCTATAACGGTTTCTGGTTCTCGCCAGAGCGCCGCATGCTGCAGGCTCTCATCGACACCAGCCAGCATTCCGTCACCGGCCGTGTCCGCATGCGCCTGTACAAGGGCAATGTGACCTGCGTCGGCCGTGAAAGCCCCCACAGCCTGTACGATACCCGCGTCGTGACTTTCGAGGACGACGAAGGCGCCTATAATCAGCAGGATGCCCAGGGCTTCATCAAGCTCAACGCCCTGCGCCTGCGGCTTGGCGGTCAGATCGGCCGCCGCGGCGGCACGCTCTGATTTCTCAACTGACTCCCCGGGGGACCATGACCAGTCTGATCCGTCTTACATCCGCTTTCGCCCTGTGTGGTGCCTTTGCCCTGACGGGTTGCTCGGGCGCCCCGAAGCCAGTGGATGATTCCGACCTGACGCCCGCGCAGTTCATGGCGAAAATCCATGCTGAACCGGGCGTCAAGACCCTGCCGGACGGCCTGGCCTACAAGGTTCTCCAGTCAGGCCCAAAAGATGGTGACAGCCCGCATCACGGCTCCACCATCATGGTCATCTACGAAGGCCGCCTCCCCGATGGCGGTATTTTCGACAGCTCTGACCAGCATGGCAGCGGCGCCTACATGGAAATGCCGCTCGACGGCCTCGTGCAGGGCTGGCTCGAAGCCCTTCCCATGATGCATGTGGGCGATGAATGGATGCTCTACCTGCCGCCCAATCTCGGCTACGGCAAGCGCTCCATGGGCATTATCCCGCCCAACAGCCCGCTGATTTTCAAGATCCGCCTTCTGGGCGTCAATAACGGCGGCAGCGGCCAGCAGTAAAAACCGTCATCCCCTTCCGGAGCCCCTCTTCAGGGCTGCCTCCGGAAGGGTCCAGTGCGCATCGCAACGCGCCTCATAAAGCTCCTGATCGCCCGTCTCCAGAAGATGACCCGTATCATGGGTTTTTGCGGTCCATGCCGCTGGCGCCCCGCAGACATGACAGCGCGCTGTCAGAACAATGACCTCATCTGCCTCATCCCGCAGCCGCTCCATGACGTCGAACGGGATACGCCGGTAATCGGTATCCAGCCCCCCGACCGTCACATCCACGCCCTGCGCCCGGACGTTTTGAATATCCTGAACGATATCGCCCCGATAATGCGGCGAGACCCAGAACTGCCCCTCATCCAGAACGACATGGCTGTACCGGTGTGCCTCTGCGGGCCATACATTCACCGAAACCGCCGCAAGATGGGATCCATCCCGGCTGACAAGTTCGGAACCATCTCGCGTATCAAAGCCCGGCTTGAGCGCCAGTACATCTGCCTGCTTTTTCGCTGCGGCAATCAGATGTGCGGATTTCCCGGCAAACATCGGCCCCACATACACTACAAGACGGCCTCTGACGGTCATGGCTTCTCCTTCCGATAGCGCCATGAGCCCTATTACAGCCGATTTGCCAAGCCCCGGACTTGCTGAAACGCCTCCGAAGATGCGACAACGACACTGTGATCAGAATTGACCCAGCTGTCCGACTTCCCCTGTTTCTCGCCATTTTCATGGTGGCGGTCTTCGTTGTCGGCCATGCCTGGGAAAATCGTGTTCAGGCCCCGCGTGAATACTCCAATGAATGCAGCATCTGCCATCACGGCGGTCATGGCCAGGTTTCTGAAGTGGCCCCGATTTTTGGCCGCGTTGGCCCGATCGCACGAACTCCTGCCGGGCATCACTACCTGGCCGACGTCCTGCTTTACGGACTGGACGGCCCCATCACAGCGGGAGACGGCCATTACAACAGTTCCATGCCGTCCTTCCATCGCCTCTCCAATGACGAGATCGCGCGTATCCTGACATTCGTCGCAAGTCAGGAAATGCCCGCAGACGCCCCCACATTCACCGCCGCCGACATCGCAGCCGCACGGGCTCATCCGATGTCGGCGACGGATGTTTTGCAGGAACGGCAGAAGCTCGACCTGCAGACGCCCGTTCAGTGAAGCCGCCCGCTTCCTCCATCCCTGCTCCCTTTCCCAGCAACTGAAGACAGAACCCATGCAGCGCGTATTTTCCGGCATCCAGCCAACCGGCATTCCCCATCTGGGCAATTATCTCGGAGCAATCCGCAACTGGGTTACGCTGCAGAAAGACCATGACTGCGTCTTCTGTCTGGTGGACCTGCATTCCATCACCATGCCCTGGGACCCGCAGACCCTGCGTGAACAGACACTCGGCTCAACGGCCTGTCTTCTGGCCGCCGGAATCGAACCCACACGCCTGTACAACCAGTCCGCCGTCAGCGCGCATGCCCGTCTCGGCTGGATCTTCAATTGCGTCTCCCGCCTCGGCTGGCTCAACCGCATGACCCAGTTCAAGGACAAGGCCGGCAAGAACCGCGAAAACCATTCGGCGGGCCTTTATGTCTATCCGAACCTGATGGCGGCCGACATTCTGGCCTTCCACGCAACCCGCGTCCCCGTCGGCGAAGACCAGCGCCAGCATATCGAGCTCACCAACGACATCGGCCAGAAGTTCAATCACGACATGGGCGTGGAGTTCTTCCCGCAGGTGGAGGCCTTCATCCCTCCCGCCGCAGCCCGCGTCATGAGCCTGCGCGACGGCAGCAAGAAAATGTCCAAGTCCGACCCGTCAGAACAGAGCCGCATTGTCCTGACCGACACCGCAGACGACATCGCCCTGAAAATCCGACGCGCCAAGACCGATTCCGAACCGCTCCCCAGCGAAATGGACGGTCTGAGCGAGCGTCCGGAAGCCCGGAACCTCGTCTCCATCTATGCAGCCATGTCGGATGAAACACCGGCAGACATTCTGGCCCGCTTCAGCGGTCAGGGCTTTGGCCCGTTCAAGAATGCTCTCGCGGATCTTCTGGTGGAACGTCTGGCCCCGGTCGCCAGCGAAACGCAGCGCCTGCTTCAGGACGAAGCACATCTGCTCTCGGTCCTGCGTGCCGGTGCCGAACGTGCAAACAGCGTTTCGGAACCGATCGTTCAGGAAGCCGAACGCCTCGTCGGCTTCCTGCGCTAGGATTTCAGATGCTGGACGACCGGGAAACCGGTTCGTTCAGCAGATCCATGATCTCGGCAGCGGCCGCATCAGCGGGTGTTCCCACAGGCGGTGCGAGCATCTCAAGCACGTCAGCAAACGCCATACGCTGCTTTTCCACCATCTGCGGATCACTCAACAGCTTCGAGACCATCTCGGCCAGCTTCTTCGGCGTACAGTCCTCCTGAAGCAGTTCCGGCACAACCTCTCGCCCTGCCAGAAGATTGACCATCGCCACATGCGGCACCTTGATCAGACGCCGCGCGATCGTCGCCGTCACCGGATTGACCCGATACGTCACCGCCATCGGCACATTGCCCATGGCGAGTTCCAGCGTGGAGGTTCCTGACTTGGTCAGGGCGCACTGCGCGGCCGCAAACGCATCGTGCTTGTCATGGATGTCGGTGACGATATGCGGCTGGATCGGCCATTTGCGAATCAGTTGACGGATCGTCGGCGCGATGACGGGCGCAACCGGAATCACAGGACAGATATCCGGATACTGCACCCGCAGAAGATCCAGCATCTTACGGAAAACGGGCAGAAGCCGGGGGGCTTCCGAGCGCCGGCTGCCCGGCATCAGGATCACGACGGGCGCATTGGCCGGAATATTGTGCCTCAACCTGAACCGCTGCGCATTCCCCTGCCGCACGCCCGACTGAAGCACCGGATGCCCGACAAACCGCCCCTCAAGCCCGCGCTTTGCAAACCATTCAGGTTCAAAAGGCAGCAGACAAAGAAGCCTGTCCCACAGACCAGGGAATTCCTTGACCCGGCTTTCCCGCCAGGCCCAGACCTGCGGCGCCACATAATGAACGCGCTTGATCCCGGAACGCTCGATCTTCTGCAAGAGGCGCAGGGCAAAACCCGGACTGTCGATCGTCACGACAAGATCGGGCTTGCGCAGTTCGATATCCTGAACGGCCTCCAGAAGTCGCTGCGACAGATGCCGCAGACGGGGCAGCACTTCGACAAGCCCCATGACTGCCAGATCGCTCATGGGAAACAGGCTGTGCAGCCCCAGAGCTTCCATACGGCCGCCCCCGACGCCTGCGAAAACCAGCGAAGGGTCCTGTGCATGAAGCGCCTGCATCAGACGCGCTCCAATCACGTCTCCACTGGCCTCGCCTGCCAGAATCCAGATTACCCGCCCGTACCGGGGCAGAGGCATGGTCTTTTGGGAAGGGTCCGCCGTGGACTGTCCGTCAGATCCGGATTCTGGAAGAGAGCTCATCGACGCAATACTGCCCCTGTTGCCTTGAGAACCGCAGCTTCCACCGATTTGGAAACCGCTTCAAGCTGCGTATCCGTAAGACTCTCGCTCTGTGGCTGCAAGACCACTTCCACACCGAGCGAGCGATGCCCCTCTGGCAGGCTGCCACCTTCGAACACGTCAAACAGACGCACATCCTGTACCAGATTGCGATCCGCCATCCGAACCGCCTTCAGAACGGCCTGGATTTCAACGTCTGGTCCGGCAACGAAAGCAAAGTCACGCCGGACAGGCTGCAACGACGACAGCACAGGCGCGGATTTCCGCTTCACCTTCGGCTGCGGCACCTGATCCAGATAGACTTCAAACGCCACCACGGTCCCGCTCAGACCCAATGCCCGCGCAACGCGCGGATGCAGTTCGCCGAACGTGCCCAGAACCGTCTTTGGCCCCTGCCGAACCTGCCCGGAACGACCCGGATGATAGAACCCCGGCGCATCTGCCGTCACGGACAGAGCCGCTTCCGGCACGCCCAGAGCCACCAGAGCCGCCAACAGATCCGCTTTCGCGTCCCACAGGCTGGCTTCATGCGCAGCAACACCCGGTTCACGCGCGGTCAGCCCGGCCCGAAGACCGGCAAGACGCAGATGCTGACCCGTCGCATCAAAACTCGGCCCAACCTCAAACAGCGCACCCTCGCCTGAAACGCCAAGACCGCGTGCCAGATTGCGCGACAGGGCCCGCGCCAGATTGACCAGCGGGGTCGGACGAAGCTGATCCAGATCCGTGGCGATCGGGTTCAGAAGATGCTGCGTTTCCGGAAGCTCTCCGAACAGCGCCGCATCATCCTGCGCCACAAAGGAAAAGCCGACCGTCTCAGTCAGTCCGCGCGCCGCACAGATCCGCCGCAGCAGTGCCGCGCGCGCCTGAAGAGACGTCACGGCCGGAGCCGGAACCACCGTTGCCTGCGGCAGTGCCACTGCCGGAACATTGTCCAGTCCATAAAGACGCAGCACTTCTTCAAGAAGATCGCACTCCGCTTCCATGGCCTGAACATGCCCGGCAGCTTTCGCAGCCACACCCACATCCAGTGTCGGTGCCTGAGCCAGAACCTGTCCCGAAGCGATATCATTCCGCCAGGACGGTACCAGGAACGTCGCAGCGTCTGCCGTCTGCTCCGTCACCTCGAAACCGAGATGCTCAAGCGAGCGCACAGCATCTTCGGCTGCAAGATCGACGCCCCCCAGCGTCTTCAGACGCTCGAAACGCAGCGTCGCCGTCCGCTTCCAGTCGGGCAGAATGCCCGCTTCGGTAATCTCGCTGACCTCACCGCCACACAGATCGCGGATCATGATTGTGGCGGCTTCAAGCCCATTGAGAACCTGTGCCGGATCAATCCCACGCTCAAAACGCTGGCGCGCATCGGTATGAATGGCCAGACGACGCCCGGTCAGGGCAATCCGAACTGCGTCAAAGAGCGCCGATTCCACGAACACATCGGTAGTGTTCTCATCAACGCCACTGCTCTCACCACCGATCAGGCCCGCGAGCGACTGCACCCCGGCTTCATCGACAATAACCATGTCCTCGGTGCCAAGCACATATTCGCGTCCATCAAGGCCGGTAAAGGTCTCGCGGGCGGCATGTGTCACCGTCAGCGTATCGCCTTTAAGTTTTGCAAGATCAAAGACATGCAGCGGACGACCAAGATCGTATGTGAGGTAATTCGTCACATCGACGAGCGCCGAAATCGGCTTGACCCCAACAGCTTCCAGACGCCGCCGCAGCCAGTCCGGGCTCGGCCCGTTTTTCACATTCCGAATAACGCGCCCAACAATATACGGGCAGGCCGGATGTTCAGTCTTCCACGCCAGAGGCGACGGAAAATCCCCTTCAACCGCTTCGGTAAGCCAGGGCTTGAGACGCCCGATGCCCGCCGCAGCCAGATCCCGCGCAATACCACGAATGCTCAGCGCATCGCCCCGGTTGGGCGTAATCGCGATCTCGATGACCGGATCATCCAGTTCAGCATAGGCTGCGTAAGATTCGCCGATCGAAGCCGCCTCGGAAAGCTCGGCAATTCCGTTGCTTTCCTCGCCCAGCCCCAGTTCCTTCAGGGAGCACAGCATTCCGTTGCTGTCCTGCCCGCGGATCTTGCCCTTCTTGATGGTAATGTCGAGCCCGGGAACATACGTCCCCGGCGTCGCAAAAATCACATGCAGACCCGCGCGCGCATTCGGCGCACCACATACGACCTGCACATCTTCAAAGCCGCCGCCTGCCGCCACACGACAGACCTGAAGCCGGTCCGCATCCGGGTGACGATGCGCTTCGACAATCTTGGCTGTCCGAAAGCCCACAAGGCTGTCGGCAGGGTTTTCAACGCCCTCGACCTCAAGCCCGATAACATTCAGCCGGGCGCAGATGTCTTCAACAGAAGCTGTAAAATCAAGATGTTCACGCAGCCATGAGAGAGAGAACTTCATGTCACACGCCCTCCGTCAGCGTGGCCGGCGAAAACGCCGAAAATCCATAGTGCCGCAGCCAGCGCAGATCACTTTCATAGAAAGAGCGCAGATCAGGGATGCCATTCTTCAGCATCGCCAGTCGCTCGATCCCCATCCCGAACGCAAAGCCCTGCCATTCGGCCGGGTCCAGTCCGCAATTCGCCAGAACCCGCGGATGGATCATCCCCGAGCCCAGAACCTCAAGCCAGTCAGACCCGCCACCGATCTCGCCTGTCGCCTTTGACCAGCCGATATCGACTTCCATGGAAGGCTCGGTGAACGGGAAATAGGAAGCGCGAAAACGAACCGGCAGGTTCGGCTTGTCGAAATAGACGCGCAGGAATTCGATCAGACAGCCCTTGAGATGACCGAGCGTGATATTGCGATCCACCACCAGACCTTCGCACTGATGAAACATCGGCGAATGCGTGGCATCATGGTCCGCACGATAGGTGCGCCCAGGGGCGATAATGCGGATCGGCGGCTTTTCGCCCAACATCGTTCGGATCTGCACGCCCGATGTCTGCGTCCGCAACACCCGTGGCTCACCGCCTTCAGCCTCGGGCGGCAGATAGAATGTGTCGTGCTCGGTCCGCGCAGGATGGTGGTCCGGCGTGTTGAGCGCCGAGAAATTGTGCCACTGGCTCTCGATATCCGGCCCTTCGGCAACGGAAAAACCCATCGCGCCGAAAATGGCCGTCATTTCTTCAATGGTACGGCTGATGGGATGGATGGTGCCCGTCACAACCGCAGGGGCTGGCATCGTCACATCCACGCGCTCGGAGCGCAAACGGGCCTGAAGCGCCTCTTCCTCAAGATCGCGACCACGCGCCTCGACAGCCGCTGTCAGTTCGTCACGCAAACGGTTCAGCGCCTGACCGCGCTCCTTGCGTTCCTCAGACTCCAGCTTTCCGAGTTGCTTGAGCAGCCCGGTCAGCGCACCGGATTTGCCCAGTGTTCCGACGCGGATCGCGTCCCACTGCGCGCGGTCCTGCGCTCCGGCCAGCGCGGCCAGCGTGTCATTCCTGAGTATATCGAGATCGTCAGCCATACCGCCCATCTCCTGCAGCACAAAACAAAACGGGCCGTCCTGATAACAGGACGGCCCGCCAGTCACCAGACCCCCAGGGGGATCAAGCCGGAAAAGCTCAGCCGAGAGCGGCCTGGGCCTTCTTCACGATTTCACCGAAAGCGGCGCTATCGTCAAACGCAATAGCTGCGAGGACCTTACGGTCGATCTCGATGCCAGCCTTGTCCAGACCGTTGATGAAGCGGCTGTAGGTCAGACCGTGCTCGCGAACGGCAGCGTTGATACGCTGGATCCACAGAGCGCGAAAATCACGCTTCTTGTTGCGACGGTCACGATACGCATAACGCAACGCCTTCTCGACGCGCTCCAGAGCAATGCGATAGTTTGTGGAAGAACGGCCGCGATAGCCCTTGGCGAGCCCGAGAACCTTCTTGTGACGGGCGTGCGACGTTACGCCCCGCTTGACACGTGCCATAGTACCTTATCTCCTCAGAGCCCGTAGGGCGCCCACTGCTTGATTGTCTTCGCATCCATGTCCGTCATGGTCTGGGGACCACGGTTGGTGCGCTTCATCTTCTGCGGACGGTTGATAAGGCCATGGCGCTTGTTGCCTGGGCCGCACATCACTTTGCCGGTCGCGGTGATCTTGAACCGCTTCTTGACCGACGACTTGGTCTTCATCTTGGGCATTTCGGTCTCCCTCGCCGTAAACGATTGGTCCTACACACAGTAAGGACTCTGCACGGCCGGGCATGCCACTCGTGGCCCGGACGCGTGCGCGGAAGCGGTGTCCTTATCCGAGGACAAAGTATTCTGCAAGCGCATTATTTTCTTGAACGCTCAATCATAAGTGGCCCCTTTCCTCAAGTCACGACGACGTGAATGTCCTCACAGTGACGTGAGCAAGATGAACCTTCTGACATCTTGACCCTTGATATCCTTCCATGTGCTTTGTCCGGAAGTCACCGTGCTGCACCAGAACAACATCTTCAGGAACATCATGAGCACATCATCCCGGCCAGGGCTCTGGGCCCTGATAACGGCCGCGGTCTTCGCGCTTTGCGGCGCGATCCTTACCGTTGGCGGCGCATGGGTCGCCGCTATCGGCGGCCCTCTCTATTATGTCCTCCTCGGCGTGGCGCTCCTCGCCACGGCTTTCCTCTCATTCCGGCGCAATCCGGCTGCACTCTACCTGTTTGCAGTCGTCGTATTCGCAACGGTCATCTGGGAACTCACCGTTGTCGGTCTCGACATCTGGGCCCTGATCCCGCGTTCGGACATCGTCATCATCCTTGGCATCTGGCTGCTTCTGCCGTTCGTCTCCCGCCAGATCGGCGGTACGCGGACGACCGTGCTCCCGCTCGCAGGCGCGGTTGGCGTTGCGGTTCTGGCCCTGTTCGCCAGCCTCTTCACAGACCCGCATGACATCAGCGGCGAGCTGCCGACGCAGATCGCAAACGCCTCCCCCGCCGACCCGGACAACGTTCCGGACAGCGAATGGCACGCCTATGGCCGCACGCAGGCTGGTGACCGCTGGTCCCCGCTGAACCAGGTCAACGCATCGAACGTCAGCAATCTCAAGGTCGCGTGGCATATCCACACCGGGGATATGATGACATCCAACGACCCGGGCGAAGCGACGAACGAAGCAACCCCGATCGAATTCAACAACACGCTTTACATGTGCTCCCTGCACCAGAAGCTGTTTGCGATCGACGGTGCGACCGGCAACGTCAAATGGGTTTATGATCCGAAACTCCAGATCAATCCCGGCTTCCAGCACCTGACCTGCCGCGGCGTCAGCTTCCACGAGACCCCGGCCAACGCGACCGATTCCGATGGCAATCCCGCACCGACGGACTGCGCCAAGCGCATCATCCTCCCGGTCAATGATGGCCGTCTGGTCGAGATCGACGCCGATACGGGCAAGACCTGCTCAGGCTTTGGCACCGATGGTGAAATCGGTCTGCGCGTTCCGAACCAGCCGTATACAACGCCTGGTCAGTATGAACCGACGTCCCCGCCGGTCATCACGGACAAGCTGATCATCGCCAACAGCGCGATCACCGATAACGGTTCCGTCAAGCAGGCTTCGGGCGCCACGCAGGCATTTGATGTCTATACCGGCAAGCGCGTCTGGGTGTTCGACGCATCGAATCCCGATCCGAACCAGCTTCCGGATGAAAGCCATCCTGTCTTTCATCCGAACTCCCCGAATTCCTGGATCGTGTCGTCCTACGACCGTAACCTGAACCTCGTGTACATCCCGATGGGCGTGGGCACTCCCGACCAGTGGGGCGGTGACCGCACGAAGGACTCCGAGCGTTTTGCTCCGGGCATCATCGCGCTCAACGCAGACACGGGTAAGCTTGCCTGGTTCTACCAGACGGTTCACCACGACCTGTGGGACATGGACGTTCCGTCCCAGCCGAGCCTTGTGGACATCACGCAGAAGGACGGCACGCTTGTTCCGGCCATCTACGCTCCGACCAAGACCGGCGACATCTTCGTGCTCGACCGCCGCACTGGAAAGGAAATCGTCCCTGCACCGGAAACCCCGGTTCCCGGTGGCGCTGCTCCGGGCGATTACACCAGCCCCACACAGCGGATGTCACAGCTGACCCTGCGTCCGAAGAACCCGCTGAACGACTCCGATATCTGGGGCGGCACGATCTTCGACCAGATGTTCTGCAGCATCTATTTCCACACCTTGCGCTACGAAGGCCCCTTCACGCCGCCGTCGCTCAAGGGTTCGCTGATCTTCCCTGGCGATCTGGGCATGTTCGAATGGGGCGGTCTGGCCGTCGATCCGCAGCGTCAGGTGGCCTTCGCCAACCCGATCTCCCTGCCGTTCGTCTCCCAGTTGGTTCCCCGCGGACCGGGTAACCCGCTCTGGCCTGAAGAAAACGCCAAGGGCACAGGTGGCGAAACCGGCCTGCAGCACAACTATGGCATTCCGTATGCCGTCAACCTGCATCCGTTCCTGGATCCGGTGCTGCTACCGCTCGGCATCAAGATGCCCTGCCGTACACCGCCCTGGGGCTATGTCGCCGGTATTGACCTGAAGACCAACAAGGTCGTCTGGCAGCACCGTAATGGCACCCTGCGGGATTCCATGTACGGAAGCTCCCTGCCGATCCCGCTGCCGCCGATCAAGATCGGTGTCCCGAGCCTTGGTGGCCCGCTCTCCACGGCCGGAAACATCGGCATCCTGACGTCGTCCATGGATTACTACATCCGGGCTTACAACCTGACGACAGGCAAGGTCCTGTGGCAGGATCGTCTGCCGGCCGGCGCCCAGAACACACCGATGACGTATGCCATCAATGGCAAGCAGTACATCGTGACCTATGCTGGCGGACACAACTCGTTCCCGACCCGCATGGGCGATGATATCATCGCCTACGCCCTGCCCGATCAGAAATGATCTGACAGGACCAGAAAACCATGAAAAAGGGGAGGTGCCATCCGGCATCTCCCCTTTTTTATTGCAGCATACTGGCCACAGACACGTTTGTTACATATGGTAATACTTCGGTCGCAGACGAAAGACATGCCATGAGATTGCCCGCCGCCCGCCCCGCACTCGCTGTAACGGTCGTATTTTTAAGTACGATGATAACAGCACGCGCCGAGGATCAGTCTCTCGGAGCAATGCTGGACCCCCACCATCATGGTCAGCTCATCTACCCGCCGGCGGAACTCGAACAACGCAAAAGCGGTACGGCCCATATCCGCTGCACCATCAGTGCCACGGGTTTTCCTACAGAGTGTGAGGCCTCCGCCTCACAGCCGGATTTCGCGCTCGCTGCCGAACATCTGGCCTATAGCTCGAAATTCCTGCCAGCTTACGAACATGGCAGCCCCGTTCAGAGCACATGGGAATATGCATACACTTTTCACGTGCACCCCGACCTGACGACCCCGCTGCTCGATAAGCTCCATTCTGCACCGCCCCATTATCCCGAAGCGGCAGATGTTGCCGCTCTTGGCGCGCACATCGCCGTCACCTGCCAGGTTGATCCGATCGGTGTCGCCCATGACTGCACCGCCAGCGAAGGCCCCGCTATCCTGAAACAGGCATCGCTCGCTTATTTCGGTCTTGCAAGATACTATCCGGCCCTGAAGGACGGTCAGCCCGTTTCGGCGCAGTATCACGGCAGCATCAACTGGGACTCATCTCATCCCGTGGATCAGAAGGGATTTCGCTAGTTCGGCGGCAATGAGGCAACTTGCCTCATACCCGAAACATATTGCATGATTTCCACAAATCCGGGACACGGCTTCCACGACCCGGTCCTGCTCTGGAGACCTTCACCATGTCATTCCGTCGCCTGTCCGTTGCCGCACTTGCCGTTATGGCCCTCGGTGCCCAGATGGCTCACGCCAAGCCCTGTCGTGACGACAAGGGCAAGTTCACAAAATGCGAGGCACCGCAGAAGCCGAAGCCCTGCCGGGACGCAAAAGGCAAGTTCACGAAGTGTCCTGCACCCGCCAGCAGCACGGCTCCTGCAACAGCACCCAAGTAACACGTCACACCCCCGAAGGCTCCGGCCAACGGGGGTTTCTCACACCGGGAGAGCAGCCCGTTTCTGAATGGCCTGCGCCATGGCTTCGACCCCGTTGCCACGATTGGTCGAAAGTGCCTTGACCAGACCCATATCATGCAAAAACACCGGGCTCGTCCCAAGAATTTCCGCATTGGTCCGGCCTGAGTAAACCCTCAGCAGAAGTGCCACGAGCCCCTGAACGATCGCGGCATCGGACGCACCTGCAAAAAACAGCTTTCCATCCCGTTCAACGGCCTCAAGCCAGACCTGACTCTGACAGCCGGGGACACGATGGGCGTCATCCTGCCATTCTTCCGGAAAAGGTGGCAGCTTGCGTCCCATCTCGATGATGTACTGATAACGTTCCATCCAGTCATCAAACAGACCCAGCTCCGCCTCGATCTCCTCAATGGCAGCAGCAGCCGTGTCTTCCTGGGGCACAAGATAGGCATCACTCACGCGTTACAGTCTCCATTACAGACCTCTGCTCCATGCTCACGTTACCGTTCCGCATGGTCTCGGCAACAGCCCCGCGCAAGGCATCCTGCGTAAAAGGCTTCGGCAGAAGCAGACCGTTTTCAGGCGTCGGCATATCATCTGTATGTCCGCTGATAAACAGGACCTTCAATCCCGCCATCGCTTTCTGTAACGCCGCCGC
The DNA here is from genome assembly GCF_002153595.1 of Gluconobacter sp. DsW_056. Lineage (NCBI taxonomy): Bacteria > Pseudomonadati > Pseudomonadota > Alphaproteobacteria > Acetobacterales > Acetobacteraceae > Gluconobacter > Gluconobacter sp. DsW_056. Next base: position 150,581 of record NZ_JOPF01000008.1, on the reverse strand, counting down.
ACAGGTCAGGCCATCATGCTCGGGCATCCGCATATCAATGATCGCCAGATCGAAGCGGGATGCCGGATCGACAGAGTTCAGCGCCTCTTCCAGCGAAGCCACAGCCGTTACCTCGTGCCCGTCCTGTGCAAGGAAACCTGCCGTCACCATCCGTACCGGCGCTTCATCATCCAACACCAGAACCTTCAGCGACCGTCCAACCGTCCCACCGGAACGTTCCGGCTGACTGATCCGCTGCTGCCCACTCCGCGCCACAGGCAGAATCAGCGTCATGCGCGTTCCCTCACCCACGACGCTCTCTACGGCGATTTCCCCGTAACTGCGGCTGAGGAACCCATACACGCTCGACAGCCCCAGCCCCGTCCCGCGCCCGACATCCTTGGTCGTGAAGAACGGGTCGAAAATTCTCGCCGCAATTTCGGGTGTCATGCCCGCCCCTTCATCCACGACGTCCAGCGCCACAGCCCGCGCTGGGCAGCATTCCGCAGGCAGGTCCGTTCGCTTCTGATCCACAATCCGCGCACTGATCTGCACCGTTCCACCATCGGCCATGGCATCGCGCGCATTCACACACAGGTTCAGAAGCGCCATTTCAAGCTGGTCGGCATCCGACCAGACCAGCGGCAGATCCTGCGGCAGATCTTCGACACATAGCGCGCAGGGCGACGCCACTGCAGGTGCACCGCGCTTCTTGAGGCTCTGACGCAGAAGATCCGTCAAACCGGGCAAAAGCTGCTCTAGGGACACCGCCGACAGACGTGCTTCACGCGGGCGGCCGAACTGAAGCAGCCGTCGTGTTAAAACCGCTCCACGCTGCGCTGAATCCGCAGCATTGCGCAGCAGTGCCACAGAGGCCTCGTCCAGATCGGCGATATCTTCCAGCAGTTCGAGAGATCCAGAAATCGCTGCGAGCAGATTATTGAAATCATGCGCGATTCCCCCTGCAAGCGTCCCCAGGGACTGAAGCTTTTCCGCCTGTCGAAGCCGAGATTCCATAACAACGCGTGAGGTCACATCGCGGTCCATGCTGACCTGCCAGGCATCCTGCGAAGACGCACCTTCCGGCCATGCCAGCGCCAGCCGCGTCAGTTCGTGCCACCGGGTTGAGGTCTTGCCTCCCTCTTCTGCAAGAACTTCCCCAACCAGACGCTCTTCCTGCCCCGACCTGCGAACGCCCTCCCGCATGGCCGAAACCTCCGGCCAAAGACTTTCAGGAAAATGAGCCTGCTCGGTCTCGGCGCCGCTCTCGGCTTCATCCCGCACATTGCTGCGGATGCACCGGCCGTCCCGATCCGAAAAGACCAGTCCGATCGGCAGCGCTTCCATCAATCCACGCAGCAGAGCCTGCTCGGTCCGTAACGCCCGCTGCGCCAGACAATGCTGCGTGACCTCACCGACCAGCGACCGCAGCGCATCCGAATCCCACGGCTTGTGCACATATGCCTGAACCTGCCCCTGATTCAGCGCCGATACGACGGCCTCCAGATCCGCATATCCCGTCAGTAGAATGCTGCGCGCGTCCGAAAACGCCCGCGCCTGCATCAGCAGCTGGTCTCCGGTCAGGCCGGGCATCCGCTGATCGGAGATAATGGTCGCAACATCCCTGTGCTCCCGCAGCAGATCCAGCGCCCGCAGCGGATCCGTCGTGGACAGGATTTCATACTGGTCTTCCAGCAGGTCTGTCAGGGCGACAAGGATTTCCTCCTCATCGTCCACCAGCAAAATCAGAGGACGCGACGGTCCTTTTGCGCTCCAGAAAGTCATGCTGCGCGGCCAGTCGCCACCGGCCCCTCCTCGGTCATGCGAACGGGCAGACTCAGCCGGAAACAGGCTCCGATGCCATGCCCGCCCGGCAGATTGGCGTCCATTACTTCAATCGTTCCGTCATGCGCCTCCATGACACTATAGGCAATGGCCAGCCCCAGCCCCGTCCCGGTTCCCACAGGTTTGGTCGTGAAAAACGGGTCAAAGATCCGTGTTCGCAGTTCATGCGGAAGGCCCGGCCCATCATCGCTCACGCTCATTTCATAGCGCCCGTTCTCCAGCCGCGAGGCGATGACGATCGTACCTCGCACCACATCCCCATCCGAAGAGATGTCCGCCAGCGCATCCGCCGCATTGGAGATGATGTTCATGACAACCTGATTGAGAAAAGCCGGCTGACAGACCAGTTCTGCCGGAGCCTGAAGATCCTTCCGAACCACAATTCCCGGCCCCAGCTTATGAGCCAGCAAAGCAAGCGCTGTCTCCAGAGCCGCAGGCACATCAACTTTCTGAAACGAGCTCTCATCAAGGCGCGAAAACCGTCGCAAACTCAGCACAAGATTTTGAATACGCTGCAGTCCGAGTTTCATGGATTCCAGCCGCGACATGCCTTTTTTTGTCAGTGAGACTGCTTCGTCAGACGCATTGACGCCCTGCAGACGTTTGAGCGTCCGCGTCACCGTATCGGCATGCGCAATCGTGAAAGCCAGCGGGTTGTTGATCTCATGCGCAATCCCAGCCACCAGTTCGCCCAGCGAGGCCATTTTCGCCGTCTGCACGAGTTTGGACTGCGCCTGCAGAAGGCGCTCGTTCGTGCGCGCAAGTTCCATATTGGCCTGCGCCAGCGCCTCAGCCATCTCTGCCTTGGCACGCGCGGCTTCAAGCGTCAGCGCATTCTGCTGACGCTCAATTTCCTGCTGACGAAACTCGTCCTGCGCCATCCTGCGCTGGGCCAGCGTCCGAATTCGCATGGCAAGGGCCTCAAGCGCGATATCGCTGGGCACCAGATCATCAATTCCGGCCTCAAAAAACTCGCCCGAAGACTGGCGCCTGAACCGCGATGCCTCCACGATTCCCAATGTCCGGAACGGAATTCCGCCTGCCTCCAGAACAGCCTGCCGCCGGGCATCCAGAAGGCGACAGAATTTCAGATCTTCGTCTCCGCTCCCGAGTTCAAGCACCAGACAGTCCGGACTGTCCGCCCCCCGCAGCCAACCACCGTCGATCAGATCGTCCGAACGCTCAATGGACGTAACGGTGTGCCCGTCACGCCAGAGCAGCTCTCCCAGCGTTGTTTCGGGCGCTTCTTCGACGGCATCTTCCTCGTCCTCATCCTCCCGTGGTGAATTAACGATCACGATCCGTGCCCGACGCAACCGGGACGCCTCGTCAACCTGAAGAAGCTCAGGCCCCTCCCGCAACAGCGCCCGCATCCGCAGAACCATCAGGTCAGGATGCGCCGATTTTGAAATATAGGCGTCAGCCCCGCTCTCCAGCCCCTCGCGCTCGACGCCCGGCGACGCATCTTCCGTCAGCATCAGAATGGGAATATTGCGGGTCAGCGCATCCAGCCGCAGTCGCCGCGCAAGCTGGCCACCACTCATCCCCGGAAGCTCGGTACAGGCTACCACCAGATCGGGCATCGTATCCTCGATCGTGCCCAGCCCTTCTTCGCCGCTGGTTGCGCAGGTGAGCGCAAAGCCCTCATTGACCAGAATCCGGGCAATCTGCCGGGCATGGTCGCAGTCAGGCTCCACCAGAACGACCCGGGGCATGTTCGGCGTTACCATCGGCATCTCAAATTCAGGAAAAGGCATGACGGCACGGGAAAGTTTGCATTAGCGATCTCTTGCAGCTAGTCCGAAGTGAACCATTCGTCCGATTTCAGTGACGAACACTAACTCCCGTTGCCGGACCACTGGAAGCCATATCTCATGGACATGCAGCCCCCACCCCATATCACGGACCGCCTCCTTGGTAGCAGAAGCCAAAGCGAGTCATCGCTCACAACATCCTCAATGATCCGGATGGGCGTGTGGTCAGTCTGCTATTTCGCCTTCTATCTGGCCCAGCAGGTTGCGGAACTTCTGGCTCCCCTGCTGCTGATCCTGGGGCTGGGCTGGTACATTCTTCCCCATATCGTCAATGCAATCACAACCAGCGCAGCCAGTGCCGATCCGCAAGCGCGTGACATCATGAACCACGTAGCCGGAACCCTTCCAACCCATCTTCAGATCGGCAGCCATCTCGTGACGCCAGGTTCCCTCATTTTTGACGGTATTCTGCTCATGGCGGTAGCCGCCATCGGCGCCACGATCTCAGCTCTCGCCGCCCGCAACATGTAAAACAAGGCGGCCGCAATTCAGCCTGGGGCTCAGTAAAAATGTCCGCCCCCCGGGAGAAATCCGAACAGGCCCGCTCCCTTGCAGTACCACAATGCCGCAACTCCGGAGCCTGCCAGAACAAGACTGGCACCCCAGGCCGCGGCCCAGAGCCCGGTAGACCCGATCATCGACGGGCCACTCAGATCAGCCGGTGCCTGCACGTCACCGGGTGAACGGGAATGCAGAACAGCTGAACGACGCGCAATATTTCGCCCGGCCATCGCCCCGGTGGCGCGGAACGTTCCTTCCGTCCCGGACGCGGGCTTCTCTGCCACAACCGGCTTCCCGGCGCTTTCTTCTTCCGGAACTTCAAAAACAGTCGGCGCAGCCTCAGAAAGCACTTCGTGCGACGTCGTCGCCACGGGCGCGGCCATTTCCCAACTGTCTCCGCAATTGGCGCACCGCAACCGCTTGACCCCTTTTGCCATCGCCTCCGGCACCTCAAAGACCGCATGACAATGGGGGCATTCAATGCGCATTCAATCAATCCCTTCGACAGCTGGCTCCGATCCGGCCTAGCCTGAGCCGTGTGCTTGCCTGTTATGACGAAATGATCGTTATTAAATGGTTAATAGATTGCTCCACTTTTCAATGAAAGCATCATGATCCGCCTCCTGAATGTCTCGATGATGCCCCCCGGCGTAGGACAGCCGGTCTTGCGGAACCTGACCCTTTCCGTGCCACAGGGGGAGTTCCGCTGGCTGCTCGGACCATCCGGCGCAGGCAAATCGAGTCTTCTGCGCCTCCTGACACTGGAGACACGCCCGTCCGCCGGTCAGATGGACCTGCTTGGCGTTTCCGTCACACATGCCAGCCGCGCGACCCTGCGAAACCTGCGCCGAAGAATCGGCTTTGTTCCCCAGGACTATCGCCTGATCGGGGAATGGACAGTGTTCGACAATGTGGCGCTTCCGCTCCGTCTGCGCGGCGCCTCCGAACGCGATACCAGGCGGGAGGCTTTCGCCGTTCTGGAATGGCTGGACGTCGCGCATCTGGCCGACAAACGTCCGGGAACCCTTTCGGGCGGCGAACAGCAACGCACCGCCATTGCCCGCGCCCTGATCGGGCGTCCTGAGCTGCTGCTCGCAGATGAACCGACCAACGCGCTGGAAGATGCGCAGGCCCGGCGGCTTCTGACGACATTTCAGGAACTGATCGAAATGGGTACGACCGTCATCGTCGCCACCCATAACGAGGCTCTGGTCCGCGAAGCCCCGGCAGCCTCGATCGTTCTTCAGGACGGCACGATCGCAAATACCGACATTCAGGGCGGGATGTCCGTGCGACGGGGAGAACGCTCATGAGCGCTCCGGTCTCCCCCGGGCTGCGCTCGGGCAGCCTGCCGCTTCTCGTCGCACTCATGACGCTGCTCGCAGGCCTTTCGCTCGCCGGCCTGGCAGGCGTGCAGACCCTTGCTGAAAGCTGGTCCGGCGCCGCCCGCAACGCAACCACGATCGAGATTCCGTCCGATACACCCCAGCTCGCAGACCGTACCCACACCCTGATCCAGACCCTGACCAAAACGCTAGATGTCACAACCGTCCGTGAACTCTCCACCAAAGAGGTCCAGACCCTTCTCGCCCCCTGGCTGGGGCAGGTCTCTGAAAGCGCAGGCCTTCCCGGCCTCTCATTGCCCGTGGTCCTGATCGTCGCCCATACCGGCACTCCCGATCTGGGCACAATCGTACAGGGCGTCCTGCCTGAAGCCGTGGTGGAAGAAGATCGCCGCTGGGGCGAGCGCCTCAACGGCCTGGGAAACAGCCTGATCGCCTGCGCCTGGCTGGCCGTGAGCCTCATTGCGGCCATTGCGGTCCTTTCGGTCGGCATGACCGTCCGTCGCTCCGTCATGGCCCAGCGCAAATCCGTCGAAATCGTCCATTTCCTGGGTGCCGGAGACTTGACAATTTCCAGTCGGATCGCAGGACGGGCCGCGCTGCTCAGTCTCGCCGGAAGCCTCGTCGGCCTGCTGCTCCTGAGCCCGGTCATCACCATGCTGGCCCGGAAACTTACACCCTTTTCACATAGCACGCCTCCCGCCGCCTCTCCCCCCAGCACATGGGACGCCTTGATCGCCGCATGGTGGAGCACCCTGCACGTCCTGCCGCGCATGCTCCTCGAAGAACTCGGCGCCCTGCCCCTGATCGCCGCCGGCCTGGGCTGGCTCACCGCCCAGACCGTCGTGCTGGTCTGGCTCCGGCGCCTACCATGAAACGCCTCTTCCGGGCATGTCTGGCCCTGGGAGGGCTCTGGCTGGCGGGCTTCGCCTGGTTTATTCAGGACGCCAGCAAGCCTCCCGTCACTGCCACTGTCTGCGATGGCATCGTCGCACTGACCGGCGGAGAGCAGCGCGTCGATACAGCCATTACCCTGCTGCGGGGCGGATACGGACACCTGCTGTTGATTTCAGGTGTTGGCCCCCACGTCACGCTGCAACATCTCCTGCATCTTCAGCAGGAATCCCTGTCCTCGCCTCTGGCCCCGCGCATCACTCTGGGGCGCCGCGCCACCAGTACGATCGGCAACGCCCACGAAACAGCCGAGTGGGCAACAGAAAACCACCTCCATCGTGTTCTTGTCGTCACCGCCGGCTATCACATCCGCCGCGCCGTTCTCGAAATCCACAGGACGGCCCCCGACCTGGACCTCATGCCCTACCCCGTCGTGCCACTTGCCCTGCAAGGCACCCTTTCCTACAAAATCCTGTTCCTGATGTTTCGGGAATACAACAAGCTGCTCGGAGCCGAAATCGGTGTCCTGACAGGCCTGCCAGATGGTCGCGAAGGACTGGATGGCGCCTGACAGCCCTTGTGCCTGCCCCCGTTTTCTGGTGTGCAGAACACCATGATGAGCATTCTGCGCGGCGTCCTGTTCAATCTCTATCTCTTCTGGATCACCCTGTTCATGGGCGTCGGAACCATTCCGATCCGCCTGATGAAAAATCAGGATCTGGCTCTTTCGTATGCAAAACTCTGGGCACGAGCCGTTCTGTTCGGCTTTACCCGCATCTGCTCGGTCCGGATCGAGATCACCGGCCAGGATAACCTGCCGCCCGGTCCGCTGCTGATTGCCTCGCAGCACCAGTCCTTCTTCGATGGCTTCATCTGGATGACGCTGGTTGACCGCCCCGACTATATCATCAAAACGGAACTGACCCGCATTCCCGTCGTCGGCCCGATGCTGCGTCTGACCGGCATGATCTCCGTTGACCGGAAAGCCGGATCAAAAGCCCTGCGCACCATGATGCAGGATGCAAAATCCGCTCACGACGCAAACCGCCAGATCATCATCTTCCCCGAGGGCACCCGCACCCTTCCCGGCGAACGTCGTCCGATCCAGCCCGGTATCGTGGCTCTGGCCCGGCAGGCCAACGTTCCCGTCGTGCCTGTCGCAACCGATTCAGGCCTCTTCTGGGACCGGCACCCCTGGCTCAAACGTCCGGGCGTCGTACACGTCGTGATCGGCCAGCCCCTCCCGCCGCGGCAGGAACGCCGAGCTTTGACCGAAGGACTGGAGAGCGCATGGGACGAACTGTGTACAACCCATGCGTTGCCCCGAGATCCTGTGGATAACTCTGTGGACCCGGGAAAAATCTGACTGATCAGCAAAAAACTGAAATCTTTCGACGATCTTGTAAAAACAGGATACTTCTGGCGTCCTATCATTAACAAATTCTCCATATCCTTTGATTTTCTGCGGTTTTCATTGCCACATCAGCTTCAGGGCGTTTCTGAAAAACCCTCAGGCAGGCGCATTTTCCCGCATTCCCAAGGCACTCTCCACGGCTGGGGATAAAACAGACGGGGGTTGACCAATCCCGCAGCCAATCCCGAAAAGAGATGCTCAATGGATCGCTTGTTCTTTACTGTCCGTTACAGCAGATACGCTGTGGTATTGATTGCCATTCTCACAATATCGACCCTCCTCGATACACTCTGCTGGCATCACACCGTCCACAGACTGGAAACCGTCGCCCACACCGCCATCGCCACTGCACGCAAAAACGGCTGGACCGTTAACACGACTCCGTCGCACAGGGGCGGCTGGCCGTTCGGTGCATGGGTGGAACTGGACCGTCTGGACGCCACACATCCAGCATCGTCCGGTGCGCCCTACGATGCTGGGTGGGCCGCAGAGCATCTCCGCCTTGGGGGATCATGGCCCTTTTTGCTTGGCGCGGAACTGCCGGTTTCCCTGACAGGGCATCAGGCTGCGCGACTTGTCCTGAATAATGCGATCCTGACCTTTGTGACTGCAGACCTTCAGATTCGTTTCAAAAATCCACGGGATCTGCGTTTTTCCGTCTCACAGCTTAAACTGGCCTTCTCCGGGCGCTGGCCTGACAAGCAGATCTTCGCAAAAAACCTCTCCGGACACCTCATCCGCTTTCCCGAAGCCCTGGCCGATGCAACACGGCTTGGCATAGACGCAAAAGCAGTTGATCTGTCAGGGTTTCCATTGCCCTATGGCGCCTCCGTCGACCTCCATCAAATGCATCTTGCGCTTGCCCTGACAGCATCCGACGCCTCCACAGAACTCTCGCTTCTCGACCCGAGTTCGTACGGACGCCTTCTGCTTCAGGACGCCTCGGCCTCGCCAGCTTCCACAAACAGCCGCATCATCCTGTCCGGCGCCATGGCACTCCCGAGCCGGAATGGCACGCTCACTCTCACCGTGATCCAATGGCAGACCCTCGCAGACCGGCTTCTGGCCCAACCTGAAATAGAGTCGCACCTCGCACCGGACCTTCAGGTCGCTCTCCGCAAGGCTCTGGAAAAAGCTTCCACCCGACAGGCTGGAAACGGACAGCCACTTTCGATGGCGATCCCTATCGTCAACGGGGAGATCCTTCCCGATACGCAGGCGTTTTCCGCGCTTTTCAACGGAAAAGCTCCTCTCCCCTGAGAGCTGCCAAGACCCGAAGCCGCCGGTTGATTTCCATCAAAAACACCACCTGAACACAGAACTTTCTCTGGCCAAACACGTTCTGGAGGTTCAAAAGACGGCGACACACGAAACGATCACAACTTCGTTACTCTCGTTCTGCGTGCGTCAGACCCCTTGGGGAGCGACATTGCTTCTGACGGGATCTGCCACTCGCCATCTATCCAGAAGGCAACCGAAATGTTTGGCCTCTCGGCTTTATTCCTGGCGCGGTTCCAGTTCGCGTTCACGGTCGGGTTTCACATCGTGTTCCCGGCCTTCTCGATCGGCCTCGCAGCCTATCTCGCTGTTCTTGAAGGACTCTGGCTCAAGACAGGCCGCAGTGCCTATCTGGACCTTTTCAAATACTGGCTGAAAGTTTTCTCCGTCGTCTTCGGCATGGGCGTGGTCTCCGGCCTCGTCATGTCCTACGAGTTCGGAACGAACTGGTCGGCCTTTTCGCAGAAAGCAGGTCCGATCCTCGGCCCGATGCTGGCCTATGAGGTCATGACGGCCTTCTTCCTTGAAGCCGGCTTTCTCGGCGTCATGATGTTCGGCCTCAACCGCGTCGGCAAAGGCCTGCATTTCGCAGCCACCTGCATGGTCTCGATCGGCACGCTGATTTCCATGAGCTGGATCCTGTCCTCCAACTCATGGATGCAGACACCCCGCGGCTACCGCATCGACGAAGCAACCGGCCGGTTCCTGCCCGTTGACTGGTGGCAGATCGTCTTCAACCCGTCTTTCCCGTACCGCATCGTCCATATGGGCCTCGCAGCGTTCCTGTGCGTAGCGTTCATCGTGGCCGGCGTCGCCGGATGGCATCTGCTCAAGGCCCGTCGTGAAGGCCGTCAGGCGTCCGAACAGGTCCGCCTGATGTTCTCCATGGCCATGTGGATGGCTGCCATCGTCTCCCCGATCCAGGTTCTGGCCGGTGATACGCAGGGTCTGAACACGCTGGAATACCAGCCCGCCAAAATCGCCGCCATCGAAGGCGACTGGGAGTCCGAAAGCCGCGCGCCGGAGTTGCTGTTCGGCATCCCGGACATGAAGAACGAGACGACACATTACAAGATCGCCATCCCCTATATGGGGTCGCTGATCCTGACTCACAGCCTCGACGGTAAGGTTCCGGGCCTGAAGGACTTCCCCAAGGAAGACCGTGCCTATTCCCCACTGCTGTTCTTCTCGTTCCGCATCATGGTGGCCCTGGGCATGCTGATGGTGCTGGTCGGTCTGTGGTCGCTGTATCTGCGGTGGAAAGGCAAGCTGTACGATACGCCGCTGCTGCACCGGGTTGCCCTGTTCATGTCCCCGGCAGGCTTCCTCGCCCTGCTGTGTGGCTGGGTTACGACCGAAGTCGGCCGTCAGCCCTTCACTGTCTATGGTCTGATGCGGACCGCCGACAGTGTCTCGCCGATCGCCCTGCCGAGTATCGCAACGTCGATGATCGCTTTCATCATCGTCTATTTCATCGTGTTCATGGGTGGCATCACCATCCTTCTGCGGACCTTTGCTGAAGAACCGCATGCGGACCAGCATGGCCCCGCCGAGGACCAGCCCCAGCGTGCCGCAGGTACAACACAGGTCTCTCATCAGCCCCCGTCCAGCCCTGCGGCCGGCGCTGGCATGGCGGAGTAAGAACCATGACAGAAACAGCCGGCTTCTGGCTTCCGGTGGTCTGGGCGCTGCTCGCAGCAACCGCCATCTTCCTCTATGTCTGCCTTGATGGTTTCGACCTCGGGATCGGCATCCTTTTCCTCAAGGAAAAGGACCACGATCACCGCAACCTCATGGTCAACACGGTCGCCCCTGTCTGGGACGGCAACGAAACCTGGATGATCTTTGGCGGCGCAGCGCTCTACGGCGTCTTCCCTGTCGCGTATGGCACGATCCTCCCGGCGCTCTATCTGCCGATCCTGTTCATGCTGCTGGCCCTGATCCTGCGCGGCGTGTCCTTCGAATTCCGCTTCAAGTCGGAATCGCCCATGAGCCAGTTCTTCTGGGACACGTCGTTCTGCGGCGGCTCCATCGTGGCGGCGTTCATGCAGGGCGTCATTCTGGGAACACTCGTTCAGGGCATCAAAGTCGAGAATAACGTGTTCGTCGGTTCCAGCTTCGACTGGTTGACCCCGTTCGCCCTGTTCTGCGGCCTCGCCGTCGTCATCGGTTATGCGCTTCTTGGCGCCACATGGCTTCTGTGGCGCTGCGAAGGCGAACTGCATGATGCGATGCGCCGGATCTCCTTCGTCCTCGGCGGCCTCATGCTGGTGACGATCGCGCTCGTCTCGGTCTGGACGCCGATGCTCCACACCACCTACATGCAACACTGGCTGGACATGCCGCAGTTCGCTCTGGTAGCGCCGGTTCCGGTTGCAGTCCTCGTGCTGGCAGCAGCACTGTTCCTTGGACTGCGCAACCCGCGCTCGCACCTGCTGCCGTTCATCGCGACACTGGGCCTGTTCTTCCTGTGCTTCAGCGGTCTGGGCATCAATGTGTGGCCCTATATCGTGCCACCGACCATCACCATCTGGCAGGCATCCTCCCCGCCGGAAAGCCAGACCTTCCTTCTGGTCGGCACGATGTTCCTCCTGCCGCTGATCCTCTCCTACACTGCCTATTCGTACTATGTGTTCCGGGGAAAGATGTCCGCCGGGCACCACTATCACTAACGGCGAAGGACCAGACCCATGCGCATCGAATACGGTCAGCCGGACGAGAAACCGGGCTTCCTGAACTGGATGAAACGCGTGGGCTGGTTCGTAGCAATCTGGGCTGGCGGCGTCGTTGTCGTAGGCCTCGGCGCCGAATTGCTTAAAAAGGTCATTTTCGGCTGGTAACAACCTGACAATGCCCCAAAAAAAGCCCCGTCTCTTGCGAGCGGGGCTTTTTTGTTCCTTCAGAACGTATCCTTTTCCCTGCGCAGCCGCGCGAAGGTCTCAACATCCGGCGCAAGCAGAAACGGGTTTGTCCTGCGCTCCACGCCCAGCGCCACGGGAAGCGTCGGCCGCCCGGCTTCCAGCAGACGTTCAACTTCCCCGGCCCGCGCCTTCAGGGCAACATTATCCGGATCGACATGCAGCGCGAACGCCAGGTTCGAGCGCGTATACTCATGCCCGGCACAGACAAGCGTGCTGTCTGGCAGACTGTCATAGCGGTGCAGGCTGTCGAACAGTTCCTGCGCCGTGCCTTCCAATAACCGCCCGCAGCCGAGACTGAACAGCACATCCCCGCAGAACAGCGCCGGAACCTCGTCCGCAACATACGACACATGCCCCACCGCATGACCCGGCGTGGACAGAACCCGGATCTGCGTGCTCCCCAGAGAAACGACGTCCCCACCCTCAACGGCGTGATCCAGCCGGGGGAGCCATTCCTGCTTCTGGCGCGGCCCGTAAACCTGCGCGCCATAGCGCTCCCGCAATGCCTCCGTCCCGGCCGTATGATCGGCATGATGATGGGTCAGCAGGATCATATCCAGCTGCCCTTCCCCGATTTCGTCGATTATTGGCCCGGCCTCTCCGGGATCCACGAGGGCCCGCACGCCCTGCGGCGTCGTCAGCAGCCAGGCATAATTGTCCGACAGAACCGGAATCGGCTTGATATCAAGTGGCATGACTGTTCCCCTTGGACTGTCCCGCTGATGAGGTACCTGCATGCTGACGTCCCTGGCCCGCATCCGTTCCGATGATGCCGCCACTTTCTATGAAAGCCGACAGGGACAGCGCACGGCCCTGCTCCTCAACGAGCGCCTGCGACGCATCATGCCCCCCATGCGGGGGCGACGCATTCTCGGCATAGGCTACACAGCGCCCTATCTTCCCGAAAGTGCCGAATTCGCAGTCTCCGCGCGCCTGCTTCACGCCCAGACCCAGAAAGCACGTCACCCATCCTCGAGGGACTGCATCGTCGACAGCGGTCGCCTGCCTTTCGACGACCTTTCGATGGACGTGGTGCTTGTGGTTCATGGCCTCGAATTCACACGTGTCGCGCCGGATTTCCTGCGCGCCATCTGGCGCACCCTCACCGATGACGGCGTCCTGATCCTGATCGTGCCCAACCGTTCAGGCTACTGGGCGCATACCGATGCCACTCCTTTCGGCCACGGCATTCCCTATAGCAGCCGCCAGTTGACCCGCCTGCTCGACCAGACCCTTTTCCGGATCGACCATCACTCAGGGGCGCTGATGGCGCCCCCCGCCGCTCTTTCCGCCACACATGGACGCCTCGTGGAGCGGATCGGGCACGGGCTGCGCCTGCCCTGTGGCGGCGTTCACCTCGTCACGGCCCGCAAGAATGCCTATGCCGGAACACCCCTGATCGACGACAAACTGGCCGCCCCGCTTCCCCAACAGGTACCCAGACCCGCCTGAAGCAGAAAACCTGCCCGAAAAACGCCTTCTTTGTGGCGAATTCTTGACCCTCCCGCCGTGTGCCGTAAGAGTGCGTTCCATGTCGCTGATCCAGTCCTTCAAGCTCGTCCTGTCGCCGCCGCACCGCGCCGCGACTCCCTTCCTCCTCGCCGGTTCGTTCGTCGGGCTGCTCGGACGGGCCACGCCCTGGCGCGCCACGCGCCTGCTGGGCAATGCAGGTATCGCCTTCACGGCGTTCTGCCTGTACTTCTTCCGCGATCCCAAACGCACCCCGCCGCCGCGCGCCGATCTGGTGCTGGCATCCGCCGATGGCCGCGTCACATCCGTCGCCCTCGTCACGCCGCCGCCCGCGCTGGAAATGGGACACACGCCGGTCTGGCGCGTCTCGACGTTCCTCTCGGTGCTGAACGTTCATATCAACCGGATGCCCGCCGCCGGTGAAGTGACAAAGATCGCCTATCACGCTGGCAAATTCCTCAATGCCAGCCTCGACAAGGCGTCAGAACACAACGAACGCAACGAACTGCGCCTGACGCTGCCGGATGGCCGCAATATCGGCGTGGTCCAGATCGCTGGCCTGATTGCACGCCGCATCCTGTGCTTCGTCGAGGAAGGGGACCGCATGGAAGCGGGGGAGCGCTTCGGCCTGATCCGCTTCGGCTCCCGCACCGACGTCTATCTGCCGCCCGGCGTCGAACCTCTGGTTGTGGAGGGGCAGACCATGGTTGGCGGCGAAACCGTCCTGGCGACGCTCTGAGCCAGACGCCATACATGACCACGCCTCCGACGGTTGACCCCACCCGCGAACCCGCCCAGTCCGTTAGCGCCTCTGGCCGAAAGCGTCGCATCCGGCGCAGACTCCGCCGCATGGGGCGCAGCCCCCGCACGCGGGTGCGCGGGCCGTCGTTCAACCGCCTCATCCCCAACATTATGACGATGCTCGGCCTCTGCGCCGGGCTCAGCGGCATGCGGTTCGCGCTCGAACACCAGTTCGAACCCGCGGCCGTAGCACTCCTGATCGCCGCCTGCATCGACGGGCTCGACGGACGCATCGCGCGCCTCCTCAAAGGCGCCACCCGCTTCGGCGCGGAATTCGACAGCCTGTCGGACTTCGTCTGCTTCGGCGTAGCACCGTCCTTCGTCCTGCTGATGTGGTCCCTCGAACATGCCGGACGCTATTCTTTCGTCCCGTGCATCCTGTTTACGGTCTGCATGGCCCTGCGTCTGGCCCGCTTTAACGCGAGCCTCGATGACGACGACAAGCCGGAATATTCCTACAGCTTCTTCACGGGTGTCCCGGCCCCTGCGGGCGCCGGGCTGGTACTGTTCCCGGTTTTCCTCGGCCTCGAAGCCGACCGCCTCCATGCCGAAGGTCTGGCCGCGTTCGCCCGCCTGCCTCTCGTCTCGGCCGTCTGCCTGATCGTCACGGGGCTGCTGCTGGTCTCGACGCTTCCGGTCTGGTCGTTCAAGAACTTCAAGGTCCCGGCGCGCTACGTCCTGCCCCTGATGCTCGGGACCGGCCTGTATGCGGCCCTTCTGGTCGCGGACCCCTGGGGCGCCCTTGCAGGTGCGGGACTGCTCTATATCGCGATCCTGCCCTTCTCCCGCCGCTCTTATCACCGCCTGAAACTTGCGGCGGAAGAGATGTCGGAAACGGTGGAAGAAGAACCCGCCTGAGAGCCCGCCTGAGAGCAGGAAATACCAACAAAAAAAGGCCGCCCGGATATCCGGGCGGCCTTTTTCATGTCCGATACGCGACAGGCTTATTCCGTCACGTCCCACAGCCATGCCGCACCACGCACACCAGAGCTGTCACCATGCTTGTTCCGCACGATCGGCGTTGTGCAGACCGGCGTAATGACATGCTTGGCCAGAAGCGGCGGCACGCGCTCATACAGCGTGTGAAGGTTGGAGACGCCGCCACCGAGGACGATCACATCCGGATCAAGGAAGTTGATAACCATGGCACAGGCCCGGGCAAAACGCTCGGTGTAACGGCCCAGCGCCGCAATTGCAGCCTGATCGCCATTGGCTGCAGCCTCTTCGATCCCAGCCGTATTGCGATGGCCCGGTCCTTTCCAATCCGCGGCAAGTGCCGGGCCCGAAAGGTAGCGCTCCATGCAGCCCTTGTTCCCACAGAAGCACTCGCGCGCCGGCGCATCTTCTTCCGTCGGCCAGGGCAGAGGCAGATGCCCCCATTCACCGGCAATATGATGGCGTCCCTCAAGCACGCGGCCATTATTGACAATACCCGCGCCCATGCCCGTCCCGATGATCACACCGAAAACGGTCAGCATGCCCTTGGCCGCACCATCGGCAGCTTCAGACAGCGCAAAGCAGTTGGCGTCGTTTTCCGTCCGGACCGGACGGGCCAGCGCGGCTTCCAGATCATGCCCGAAAGGCTGGTTGTTCAGCCAGGTTGCATTGGCATTCTTGATCAACCCGCTCTCTGGCGAGATTGATCCCGGAATCCCGATGCCCAGAGTGGAGGTATGCTGCCCCGCCGAGACGCGGTGGCTCGGCACCGCACCCAGACGGTGATCCACATCCGCAACCAGATCCCGGATCGCCAGAACGGCCTCGTTATAAATACCGGGATTGGCAATCCGTTCCCGCAGGACGAGATCGCCCGAACGATTCAGAACCGCGATTTCGATCTTCGTGCCACCAAGATCAATTCCAAGGCGATAATCAGCCATCTCAAGCCCTGTGCTCTGTGCGGCGACCTGAACGACAGGCGGCCGGACCTCATGGAAAACGCATCCAGTGCGCCCGTCTGCTTTAACGCGAAACCGTGTCACGACAAGCCGTCCGAAGACAAAACTTCGTTGTTTCAGGCAATTTCCAGTTTCAGAATATCGCGATCAGACCCGCGCCAGCTCCTGAAGGGCCTGCAGGATCTCCTGCGGCGCGGGAGGACAGCCCGGAATCGCACGCAGCACCGGCGTCAGGGCCTGCAAGCCGCCCAGCGTCGCATAACTGGCCGGAAACGGCCCTCCATCGACCGCACAGGCCCCCACCGCAATCAGGCTTCGGCCCGGTGGCATTGCCCGCCACACCCGGTCCACCATCTCGGCACAGACCCGCGTCACCGCGCCAGTCAGCAGCAGCCAGTCCGCATCCGCCGGATCGCTCACACAAACAAAACCCGCCTGCTCCAGAGCGAAAGCACTGCCTTTCAGGGACTCGATCTCCATGAAGCAGCCCTCGCATCCCCCTGTCTCCAGCACATACAACCCGATCGGACGCTCACGCCCCACAGACACCCCCTCTGTGGAGGGACGCCAGCGCCGCGCATCCATGAAGGCGTAAAGCAGGCTCAGAGGTCCCGTCCTTCGCAGAGCGTTCACAACGCAATGCCCGCTGGAGAGAGCCCGATCGAGCCCAGAGCTGCGGGTACCCGCTCGATGGGACAACCCCGCAGCATCGCCCCCAGAACCGGTAGAACCGATACACCCGGATCGCGGACATGCAGGTTCTCGATCCGGCCGTTTTTCAGCCGTACCCAGTACCACACATCTCCGCGTGCCCCCTCGGCCACGCCAATGCCCTCATCCGTACGATCCGGCGCGGGCTCGTCATCCTCCAGACCGATGCTCCCCAGAATCCGTTCCATCAGCTTCAGCGAATCTCTGATTTCCGCAAGCCGCAATCCGTCACGCGCCCGGGCATCGCCCCGGCTCGATCCCGTCGCCCGCAGTGCCTCCAGCCGCATTCCGGCTTCCCGCCGCCGCATATCCATGCTGCGGCCGCTCGCACGCCCCGTCACGCCTCCAACGGCAAAACGCTCGGCCAGCCGCACATCCAGAACCGCAAACCCGTTCAGACGGGACGCAAAGACCCGGTGAAGCTCCTCCAGTGCTGCAAGACGTGGCTGCATCGCCGCATGAACCGCCTGCGCCAGCGGGACGATCTCCAACCCCTCGCGAAAACCACCACAACTCACCGTATCCATCAGACGACGCGACACGCCCTGCTCCGAACAGGCCTGCGCAATGGCTTCACGCGCATGATCGCAATGTGTCGCCAGAAGCTCCGCATCCACACCCCGCGCCGTCCGGGCCATGTCAAACAGATGGAGCGACATCCGCTCGATCTCCAGCAGGATCATCCACACATCCCGAATTCCCGGCCCCGGAACCTGCCCCCGCGCCTGCGCCACAGCGCGCGCAAAGGCAAGAGGATGCGCCACAAACGCACCCGCCGTCATCCGCGCCACGAGGAACATGGCCTCTTCCGGTGTCTTCCCCAAAAGACGGGACACCACCCCCCGATGCGCCCCGCCCGCGCAGACATCCACAGTCCGGACTTTCCCTTTCAGAACTTCGAAAGACAGGTCCAGAGGGCCACTCAGCCCCGTCTGCTCCGGACGCAGAAAATGACTCCCCGCGAGTGGACGCAGACCACCCGACGCCGGTCCCGGACGGGACGACAACGGCCATGTAGACGTCCATCCGCCTTCATCCAGCGCCGGCATTCCGTTGCCACACGCCTCCATGGCCTCGACGCCATACAGATCATACGAGACGCGCTCACCCCATTCCGCCCCGGCAAACCGCGATGAAGGTGCCAGATACCGGCGTTCTTCCACAATCGTGCTCGCCAGAAGCGGACAGTCCCCCTCCAGCAGCAGGACATAGGCGCAGGAATCATTCGCCCAGCATGAAATCAGCGGCAGCGTCGCACCCGGAGCACAGAGCATGTCGCTCCACTGCGCAGGATCGAGATGATAATGCGACAGCGCCACACGTTCTCCACTACGGATGATCCGCCCCATGCTTTTCATGGCCGCCACCCCGTCATCGGATGCCACACCAGCAATAGCGGACCACACAGCCCGCCCAGCAGCAGCACAGCCTGCGTCACCGCGACAGTCCCCCGCTCTCCCCGCCCGAACGCCGGCAGCAGCGTCATGGAACGCACGGACCACAAAGCAGGCAGCAGACACAACACCAGCAGAACCAGCTGTGCGGTTTCAAGCGACCGCCCGATCCCGACCAGCGCACAGAACACCGGCCATGGTGCGGCTCCTGCCCCGATGACCTCCGCCCCTTCGGCCTCGTGCAGATCCAGAACGGCCAGTCCGAGCGCGGACAGAAGCAGCAGGACGAGCGCCGGACCTTCGCCGGTCGCGGCCGCAACAGCACCCAACGCCGACAGCATCGGCAGAGAAATCGTCCGTCCCGTCGAACGTGACAACACCAGCATGAGGAGTGTTCCAAAGCCCGCAACCAGCATGAGCAGATGAACCAGCGGATACACACTCAGACGGAACATCAGCATCAGCGCCGCAAACCGCAGTCCCGTATCCAGAAGCGCCGCCTCCGGAGCAGGCGCGGGTGACGGTCCCAGACCCGCCACCATGCACAGCCCGACCGTCAGCAGAACCGCCCCCAGAGACGACTGCTGCATCGGCAGAAGCGACGCGCCCAGAAGTCCCAGAACCACGCCCCCGAGCCGACTGCGCGCGATGTCCCACACAACCGCGGCCTGACGGGGACCACGCCCCTCGCGCCACGCCAGAAGAACCGTTCCCGCGCCACACAGGATCGTCACCGCGAACGCCGAATGGACATTCAGCGCCAGCAGCGCGCATCCCGTCACCAGAAACGGCAAAATCCGTCCGGTCCGGTCCCGGGCCTGCGGGAGAAGAAGCGGAATGGCCGTCACGATGCAGGAACACGCAGCGGCCAGCGCATCCGTGCCCGGCATCAGCCACACGGCCAGCGGCGTGATGACAAGTCCGGCCACGGCAAATGTCCGACTGCTGGCGGACTGCCGGTTTTCAGGCGTCAGACACAGCAGAAACGCTGCCAGAAGCGGCCAGACGGTAACGGCAAACAGCGTACCGACGGGTGCGAGCGGATGCATCAGACGTCCTCCACCCGCCGCCATGCCAGACGCGGCAGCAGCGTGATGCCCAGTGCGGCCAGAACACCCCACAGACTCAGAGCAACGGCAAAAAGCGGCCATGAATTCAGAACGCAGGCGACAACAACCAGTCCGTCCGCAGCGCGGAGCAGTCCAGTGAACTGAACCAGCGGCGTTCCCCAGGCCGCGCCACACAATCCTGCCAGAACCGCGCCCGCACCCAGAACCGGAGCAAGTCCCAGACCCGCCCCTGACAGACCAAGCGCCAGAAGCAGGACAAGCGTGCCCACAACCGGCAGAACAGCGGCCCGATCCGGCGCTTCCGGCGCAAAGCGCCTCAGCCAGATCCACGCCAGGACGTTCAGTCCGATCAGCGCCACGGATGTCAGCAGCGCCATCAGTCCCGAGCAGACCGTCGCCCCGGCAAATGCGCAGACTGCCCCGTAAAGCGGCAGCCCCCGCCCGTCTTTTCCCAGACCCGCAAAAGCCAGCAGAAGGAGAAGTCCGAACCCAACGATCATGTGCCAAACCTCCCCGCCAGAGCCAGAAGAAGCGCCACGCCCGCAAACAGCGCCGTCAAACGTGCGCTCCGCTCCTGCGCCATCAGTCTCAACCCGACCGCCACGCCCACAGCCAGCGCCAGCCGTGCGACAAGCGCAACCAGCCCGAGCCACCAGCCCTGAACGCCTCCCTGCGCGAGCCCCACGCTCACCGGCCATGCCAGATCAGCCAGCAGCAGCAGCCATGCACAATTCAGCACATCGGCGATGCAGCGCGCCGCCTCGCGCTCCTGCCGGCCTCGCAATCCAGACAGCATCTCCGTCACGTCCTCGGAACGCAGCGGAGGACACGCAATCCCCAGAGCCAGCGCACAGGCGGCAAGCGCTCCCTCCAGACCGGGTTCGGGCTCGATATGCAACATCGCACACAGCCCCCCGAGGCCATCCGTCCCCGGAGCAGCCAGCGCGATCAGAGCCTCCGTCAGACAGAGCAGCAGAACCGCCGGCCCCAGCCGGGACGCCTCTCCCGACAGAACGCCCGCCCCCAGAAATCCACGTCCCATCAACAGCATCAGGCCCATGACGAGCGGGTCCGCAAACGGGGACAAGACTGATCCCGTAGTCACCGCAGGCAGACACACGAGCGCCAGAACCCCCACGGTCAACGCGAGTGCAGGACGTCCCCCCAACGGACTCCGAAGCACGTCTTTCCAGAAACGCCCTGCACCAAAAAGGCGAAACTGCACCGCGCCTCCCGACCGGCCAGCCAGCCAGAATGGCAGACTGTCCAGACACCATCCCAGCACAGGGACCAGAACAAGCAGCAGCCCCACCTGAAACAGGGCTTCCAGAACTGACAGCGCGATCAGTCCGGCTTCATGCGCCATCACGTCATCACTCCCAGCACCGCGAGGACGAGCCCGAGAAGAACAAGCCAGAGTCCCACGGCCCCCTGCCGCAGATCGGGCAAAACGGGCGCTTTCATCTCTCTCAGCGCCCTGAACCGTACCCGCCCCGACACGATAAGACGCCGCAGGCTCCAGCCCAGAGATGGCGCCTCTTCAAACAGGGCATCGCCTGACGAGAGCAGCCTTGCCAGCGCCGGAGCAAGTGTGGAGGCCGCCTGAACGATCCCGCCAATACTCCGCCAAGGACGCACAAGAACGATCCAGATTACGGCTCCGACCATCACGAAGGCCATCAGCCGGAAATGGGAGCCGTCGCCCGCACCGATACTCCAGATGGGCCAGACCCATTCTCCTCCCACAACGTGCAACGCAGGGCTTGTCATCCCGAACACCAGAGCCGGCAGCAGCAGGCTTCCAGCCCCCAGCAGCAACACGAAAACCCCGGATACGGCCACCTGCACCGCAGACATCTGCCGTCCCACGGCGAGCAGATCGGACAGCGCCAGAACGCCGAGAAGCAGCGCCACCGCCACGCCAAGCACGCTCCAGCCCTCGACACCCGCGGCCAGGCCCAGCGCGGCATGAATTCCGAGCCACAGCACAACCAGTCCCGGCAGAGGCGGAAACGGCAGGCGCAATACGGCCAGCATCGGAAACCGGAGCCCCAGTGATGCCGTCAGAGCCAGCGTGACAAGATCAAGAAGCGTGGCTTCCAGCGCAATCCGGGCACAGACCGCCAGACCCTCGCCCTGCGCCGCCACCACCAGAACCATCAGCAGAACGGGACGCAAAAGCCCCAGATTTCCAGCCCGATGCGCTCCCAGAACGGACCATCCGATCAACCCGAGCATACACAGGCCCAGACCCGCAACCAGCTCGGCCGACACGACGTCTGAAGCATGCCACACCAGCGACACCCCCAGAATGCTCATAACGGCAGAACAGCCCCCGTCCCTGCGACGCACAAGCGCAGGCCAGAACAGAACAGGCAGCAGCCCCAGCAGAACAGGCGTCTGGGCAGGGAACAACACGCTCAGCAGCAGAACCGGAACGCTCCACACCGCCGGGCAGGCATCGCGCTCCTGCGCTGCAATTACACCCAACGCAACGGCCAGAACAGCTGGCGAAAGCGCCAGTACCGCAGCCAGCGCCGCCAGACATACGGTTACGGCCTGCCCGAACCGCCCCGGCTGAAGCGCCAACACACAGGCAGGCACAACCAGAACCGCGAGGCAAAGGGAAACCGGATCAGTATGGAACAGGGACGTGAAAATATGCAGGGCGCGGTCCGCAGGTTAGGGAGAACGGACCGCAACCATCACGACCGTCAGATCATGGCGAGAGATAGCTTGCGTTTCGGAGAAGGGAAAGCGCCGTCAAGCGTTTTGAGATCCGCATCCGTCAGGCTGATCTCCAGACTGGCAAGATTTCCCGCCACATGCTCCGGAGAAGCGGCCTTCGGAATGGCCAGAACATTCGGCCGACGCAACACCCAGGCCAGAGCAATCTGCGCCGGATCGGCAGGCCCAAGCGACGTCTCATGCCGTGATGCCACCTCTCTCAGGGCCGGATGCTCCAGAAGCTCCCCACCCTGCCCGAGCGGCGAATAGGCCATCGTCACCGTTCCGGATTTCAGATCATGCTCCAGAAGATCGAACTCCGTCCCGCGGTGCTCCAGATTATACAGAACCTGATTGACCAGACAGTTCCCGGAAAGGTTTTCGACCTCTTCCATGTCATCGACATCGAAGTTCGATACGCCCCAGCCCCGGATCAGACCATCGTCCTTCAGATCCTCAAAGGCCTGGATTGTCTCGTCAAGCGGCGTCCCCCCGTGCCAGTGCAGCAGATACAGATCCAGCCAGTCCGTATCCAGATGCTTCAGGGAACGCCGGCACGCCTCATGGACTCCGTCATAAGACGCATTGGACGGCACGACCTTGCTGACGAGATAAACCTCGTCGCGCACATCCGCGATGGCTTCCCCGACCAGATCTTCCGAGCGGCCGTTGCCATACATCTCGGCCGTATCCACAACCCGCAGACCAGCTTCAAGCCCTTTTCGCAGGCTCTCTATCTCGCTGCTGCGCCGTGAAGCGCTGTCGCCGATATTCCAGGTTCCCAACCCCAGTGCCGGAACCGTAACACCATTCCTGAGCGTGACTGTTTTCATGACCGTCTCCTGTCCGTATCCCCAGACCCATGTCTCTAGACAACGACAGGATCAGCCGTCTGTTCCCTCACAATTCCACTGACCTTCAGAAGGTCGCGCAGCTTTCGCACGATGGGGAAAACCTCGACGTTGTGATCGCCCCCCAGGTCCCGCCAGGCACTCTGCTCCAGTTCCATGATCTCCCGGTCTTCTTCAAAGATCCGGTTCGTGAAAACGCCCAGCGCGGGCCAGATCATATCAATCAGGAATGGGGTTTTCGGACGCAGCACCGAGAGCAGACCAAACGTCTGCGTGCTCATGCCATCGGCACTGTCCGGAACATAAACACTGAACAGCTCCATAATCAGATCGCCGTCCTTGTCATGGATTTTCAGGCTTTGATACGGATAGGTCGTGCGGATACTGACGATTTCCTCAACCGGCTGCTCCCGGCCCGGATCATCGTGGTGCTTGCCGAAAATCAGCCGCTCCGCCAAAGGCTGCTGGGTGCCGCTGCGTGCGAAACTGTAGCGCGCCTCAATGAAGCCCTCGCCCGCATCCTGCCCCAGAAAACGCGCCTTGATCTGCCCCATCTGGCGGCGGTGCAGGAACTGATGGTTCATGTCCATCAGGTTTTCATGCATGAACGTGTAATGGCATTTCACGATAGGGCTGAAATGCCGCGTCTTGAATGCCGGATTGTCCACCTGCGCCAGTGGCGGCAGGGGAACGCTGTCCGCTTTCGCCGCATCCCCGGGAAAAATGAAAATCATGCCGCCCGCTTCACGGCAGGGATAGGTCCTCACACCGTTCGGAAGCTTGCCCTTGCCCAGATACGGCACGTCGATGCAGCGCCCCGAACGGCCATACGCCCAGCCGTGATAGCAGCACTGAACAGCCTCACCGCTGACCTTGCCCAGACTGAGCGGAACCTGCCGGTGCGCGCACCGGTCTTCCAGCGCAAACACGCTGCCTTCTGCAGGCCGTACCAGCGCAATGGGATGACGTCCGAACCGACGCCCGATCGTCTTCCCGCGTTTGAGATCCCTCGACCACGCCAGCGGATACCAGAAATCAGGATTGATATCGACGCGACGCAAATCGGCTTTCAAAGGATCGGGGGAAGAATTCGTGGGGTCTGGCACAGTCAGGCGTCCTCTCCAGTGACATGAAAGACGCCCCAGATCAGACGGCCCCTTCCATCAATGGCTTCAGACACACTTTGAAACCTTACCCTGCCTTTTTCCAGCCCCGCTCTTCCTGTTTCCAGTACACGAGACTGTGACCAAAGGATTTCATCGCAACCCAGCGGTCTCTTGCCCGCTGCACGGATTGCGAATTGCCACCATCAAACAGATCGAAAATCCGGGTGAAGGGCGCGAAATCATCCTCCCCCGCCCCATCGACCCGAAACAGGAAGCGCGCCCCATTCGGCACGTCTTCGCCTTCCGTCAGCCAGATCGGCTGCCGGGCCGCATGACCGTTCTTTGCAGTCCCATGCGGAAGCCATACCGGGTCCCGACACGCCCAGAGCGCCGTATCCAGCGCCATGACGGCGGCGGCATCCGGACAACGCACGAGCGCGCGCTCTCCCGCCTCCAGCGTCCGGCCCAGAAGGGCCGGAAGCGCCTCTTCAAGCGGCGTACGCGTCAGATGATAGAACCCGACATCCACAGTGTGATCCCGATCCTCAGGCGCTGGCTTCATGCGCCTTCACAAAACGGTCCAGCAGCCGCACGCCAAAGCCTGTCGCGCCCTTCGGCGCAATGGCGGACGCCTTGGTCTTCCAGGCCGTCCCGGCGATATCGAGATGCGCCCAGTCCGTGTCACCCACAAAGCGCTTGAGGAATTCCGCCGCAAGGATCGCGCTGCCCGGACGGCCGCCGATATTCTTCATGTCGGCAATATCGGAATCGATTTCACGGTTATAGGCCTCGCCCATCGGCATCCGCCACAGACCTTCACCCACCTGCGTTCCGGCCTCCGAAAGCCCCTTGGCCAGCGCATCGCTGTTGCTGAACAAACCGGCATTTTCATAGCCAAGGCTGACCACGATCGCGCCCGTCAGCGTGGCGAGATTGACCATGAGCTTCGGGTTGAACCGCTTGCGCGTGTAAGACAGCACATCCGCCAGAACGAGACGCCCTTCCGCATCGGTATTGAGGACTTCGATCGTCTGCCCGTCATAGGCCCGCACGATATCGCCCGGACGCTGCGCCCCGCCGGACACCATGTTCTCAACCAGCCCGACCACACCGATCGCATTGACCGGCGCCTTGCGACGGGCCAGCGCACTCATGAGGCCAATTACGGTCGCAGCGCCGCCCATATCGGTCTTCATCTCGTCCATGCCAGCCGCAGGCTTGATGGAAATGCCGCCACTGTCGAACGTCACACCCTTGCCGATGAACGCCAGAGGCGCCTCGCTGCCACCGCCATTGTGACGGACAATCACCGTCCGCGGCTTGTGAACACTGCCCTGCGCCACACCCAGAAGCGCACCGAAACCAAGCTCCGTCATGGCGTTTTCGTCCAGAACCTCAACCGTCAGGCCAAGCTCACGCAGGTCTTCAATCCGCTGCGTAAAGCTCTGGGGATAAAGCACATTCGGCGGCTCGCTCACGAGATTCCGCGTCAGGATCACACCCTGCGACACCGCATCCAGAGCCGTCCAGCGTGCCTTGGCTACCACCACGTCCGACACCGCGACGGTCAGAGCCTTCAGGACCGGACGCCCCCCGGGTTTCTTGGTGCGATACAGGTCGAAATCATAAGACGCCAGACGCGCGCCCAGCCCCGCTTCCGGAGCAAACTGTTCCAGCACCCCGGACACGACCAGGACCGCGCTTTCAACGCCATCCAGCAGCCGCACCGCCCGACCCGCAGCGTTCTCGACCGCCACGGCATCCACAGCGGCGCCACCCTTCGGCATCACCCCGACAAGAACGATCTGCGACAGCCCCTCAGCCGGAGCCGGCAGCACCACGCTCTGCCCGGCTTCCCCCTTGAACCCCTTCAGGGCAACGGCGCGCGACACCGCACCTGCCGTCGCCTTGTCCAGCGCCGAAAACGTCTCGCCACCCGCAGTCTCGCACAGCAACACAACCGCATGGGGCGCATCTGCTGAAAAAGCAGGAAGGGAATCGAAAATCACTGAAAGCATGATGGCCCTGTCGTCTGGAACATGAAATCGTCAGCTCCGTTATCGGAAACACCGCCCCGGCATACAAGCCCTCCCCCGAGAAAGACCTTCCATGCGCCGCACCGCCCTGAAGATCCTGCTCTGCTCCGCCGTCGCGCTCGGCCTCCCGAAAGGACATGCCGCTCCGGCCACGCCACGGATCACCGAAATTACGCCCATCCTGATCGGCAACAGCCCGGTAACCCTGCACCCGAAGGGCTTTCCCGCCGTGACGGTCACGCCGTTCTGGCGCGAAAACGGAAACGCATGGGGCTATCATCTCTATGCCGTCACCACCCCCGATGCCGAGCAGCCCGATCAGGCCGACCTCGTGGATACGCAGGACGCAACCCCCAACGGGCCGCTCACCGACATGCTTTCGGACAGTCCCCATACTGGCGAAGACGCGATCCAGACCGTCCATTTCGCCACGGCCTGGGTGAACGGACAACCGGGCCTTCTTCTGTTCATCACAACGCGCGATATGGGCGGCCATCCCGTCCCGCAGCCCAGCCCGGCGCATGTCCGGATCTATCAGCTGACACGCGAAGACGGCGAACCCGGCACCACGGCGTTCACTTTCAGGCCCCTGTCCACAATCGCATCACCGGTCACGACCTGCCATGCGGACATCGCCCTCAGCGCCGCGACAAAAATCCCGTTCGCAACATGGAACGGCCCTCATGAACCTGTGCCGACCTGTCCGCAGTAAAACCACCTGTATCAGCACATGACGCAAAAGCCTTCTTGGAGTAGTCTGGACGAATGACTTCCGCTTCCCTCATTACCGTCCCCGCGAACGATGACCGCGCCCTTCTGGATCTGGCATTCCGGCTCGCCTCCGAAGCCTCGGACATCATCAACGCTATCCGCGAACGCGGCTTTCGCACGGATATCAAGGACGATGCCTCTCCCGTCACGGAAGCGGACCATGCCTCCGAACATCATATCCTGTCAGGCCTGCGCGTGGCCTGTCCGTCCATTCCCGCAATCGGTGAGGAAGAAATGTCGGCCGGGATCCGCGTCACCGCAGGAGACGCCTACTGGCTGGTCGATCCGCTGGACGGCACGCGGGGCTTTGCATCGGGTGGCAGGGATTTCACGGTCAATATCGGCCTCGTCCGCCATGACCGCCCGGTTTTGGGCGTTGTGGCGCTTCCCGGTTACGGACTGATCTACAGCGGCGGTCAGGGCCTTGGCGCTCACCGGTGGGACGGCACCCACAACACCCCGATCCGGACCGCAACACCGTCTGCCGAGGGCCTGCGCGTGCTGGCCTCCAGCCATCATGGCGACCCGGAACTGCTGGAACGCTGGCTGGCGGGACGAAAAGTCGCGTCCATCGACAAACTGTCCTCTTCGGTCAAATTCATGCGCGTCGCGGAAGGATCGGCGGATTTCTATCCCCGCTTCGGCCCCACCATGGAATGGGACACAGCTGCTCCACAGGCCATTCTCGAAGCCGCAGGGGGCGCCCTTCTGGATGCAGACGGCCAGCCCCTGCGCTATGGCAAGCCCGGCCGACTGAATTCATCCTTTTACTGCACGGGAGGTGCATCTTGAGCGACACGCCGCATACCGAACGCCTGACAGCCACGCCCGAAGGTATCCGCCGCGCGGCGGAGCTTCTGAAAGCCGGAAAGCTTGTCGCCTTCGGTACCGAGACCGTCTACGGCCTTGGGGCCATCGCCTCGTCCGACACCGCTGTCGCCCGAATTTTCGCCGCCAAGGGACGTCCGCGCTTCAACCCGCTCATCAGCCACCTGCCCGATGCCGAAAGCGCCTTCGCACAGGCGTCGCTCAGCGGCAGGATGAAGGAAATCGCCCATACACTGGCCGAGCGGTTCTGGCCCGGCCCGCTGACGATGGTGCTGCCCCGCTCCCCGAACTCGACCGTCTCGGACCTCGCCGCCGCCGGGCTCTCCACGCTCGCCCTGCGTGTGCCGCGTGGAAAAACGGCACTGGCGCTCCTGCGCGAAGTGGGCGCGCCAGTTGCAGCACCATCCGCCAACGTCTCGGGCACCGTCAGCCCGTCCGACGCGTTCCACGTCCTGCGTTCGCTTGACGGCCGGATCGACGCGGTTCTGGATTCCGGCCCCTGTTCCATCGGCGTGGAAAGCACTGTGCTGGACCTGACCCGGAACGTGCCGGTTCTTCTGCGTCCGGGCGGAGTCACGCTCGAGGAACTGAACGATCTGTGCGGCCCGATCCGCCATCCAGACGATTTCGCCGAAATCGCCCCTGCCTCTCCCGGCAGACTGGCTTCGCATTATGCTCCCAGCCTACCCGTCAGGCTGGACGTGACCTCCATTGCGCCCGACGAGGCCCAGCTTGCTTTCGGCCGCCCGTTTCCCGGCGCGGGCCTGACATGGAACCTGAGCGAAAGCGGCAATCTTGAAGAAGCAGCGGCCCGTCTTTTCGCCGGACTGCGTTTTCTGGATGCAGAAGGCAGCCGACGCGGCCTGAAAACCATTGCGGCACAGACGATCCCCCGTCACGGGCTGGGCCTCGCGATCCGTGACCGTCTGCGCCGCGCGGCCGAACCCCGCACCGATACCCACGCAGACACCATGGCACCGTCCTGAGCATGGCCCGTGCGCCGGATCCCAAAGACATCGACCCGCGGGAAATCAAAATCCTCTCCGATATTCTGGCGCTGGTGCTGGACGAGCAGCCCGGCCATGCCGCCACGGCGCTGGAACGGATCCGCCAGATGGCCCGCCGCGACGGCGTCACGGGCGGCGCACTGAAAAACCTGCTCATCACGCGTATCGGCACCATCGCCCAGCGAGACACCGCAACGCGGGAAAGAGGCCTGCGCGAGCGCGTTCAGGATCTGGAACACCGCCTCAGCCAGAGCGAAACCGATACCCGCGCTGCCCAGCTCCGGCTCGGGCGCTGCCAGATGGACATGGGACTGCTTCAGGTGGAAGTGGCCACCTTCCGGATGCAGAAACCCTGGCGTTATATCGCTCTCACCTTCGCGGCGGGTGCAGGTCTTCTGGTCGGTATCGCCGGGACCCAATTCTACCACAGCCTGACGGACACAAGGGCGCCCATCGACCGGGCCGCCTATCTGCGATAGAAACTGTTTCGTTTTTTCGCCTTCCTCCCGCCACGCGCTAGGGATAGATGAAGGGCCATGGCCTCATCCTCCGGTACTTCCGGGCGGCAGATCCTGCCTCTGCTCGACCGCTACATTCTCCGTCAGCTCCTCATCGCCCTGCTGGCGCTGACCGGAGGTGCAACAGCCCTGATCTGGCTCACCCAGTCGCTGCATTTCGTCTCGATGGTGGTCCAGCACGGCCTGTCACTGCGCGTGTTCATCCAGCTCACCTCGCTGATGCTCCCGACCTTCATCGCCGTCATCCTTCCGATCACGACCTTTCTCGTGGTGCTGTTCACCTATCAGCGGATGGTCGGGGACCGGGAACTCACGGTCATGCGCGCCGCCGGGCGCTCCCCGCTGGAACTGGCCAGACCGGGACTGCTCTGCGCGTTTTTCTCAGTAGCATTGTGCTACACACTGACATTGTGGCTTGCCCCCATGTCCTACCACGCGTTTCACCGCTACGAATTCCAGATCCGCAACCGCATGGCGGCCTTCCTGCTTCAGGACGGCGTCTTCACCAGCCTTTCCGGAGACATGACCGTTTACGTCCGGGGAAGGACCAGCGACGGGCAGCTTCACGGCGTTCTGGTCGAAGACGACCGCAATCCCGATTCCCACACCACGATCCTCGCCGAGCGCGGCACCATGGTCGTGGTAAACGACCAGCCCCGCGTCGTCCTCTATGACGGCTCGCGTGAGGAAATCGACCGCCATACCGGACGACTGAACGTCCTGACCTTCGGACGCAACACCATCGACCTGACCTCAGGGCGCCGGAACAGTCACGAAGACAGGGACCCGGACGAGATGTCACTCCACGAACTGTTTCATCCCGACCCTCACGAAGTCTCCGAACGCGATCGCGGCAAAAACATCGTCGTGGGCTGGCGACGGCTTACCTCTCCCCTGACTGCCCTGTCCTTTGCGATGATCGGTCTGGTCACAGTGCTGCGTGGCGCGTTCTCCCGGCATGGCAATATCACCCGCCCCCTGACCGCCATCCTCACGGTCGTCGGTCTGCTGGCCCTCTCGCTCATGCTCCAGAACCTCGCCGGACGACATCTTGCGCTGGTGCCGCTCATCTGGCTTGAAGCCCTCCTGCCCGCAGTCGTCTGCGCCGTCCTGCTGTTTCTCGAACAGTGGACCGGAAGCGTGGAGCAGCCTGTCCCCCTGACTCCTTCGCCGGAGGCCTCCCGATGAGAAGCATCGCCTCTCCGCGTCTGGGCCCGTGGCTGACATCGTTGTTTCAGGTGTTCAGCACCCGCGACGACCACGCCGGTTTCTCCACGACACTGGCCATCTATATTGCCCGTCAGTTCATGCTCAGCACCCTGTCCATGGTGCTCGCCCTGACCGGACTGGTCTCGCTGTTCGATTTCATTGACCTGCTGCGCCGTGCGGCCACGCGACCCAATGTTCCGGCCAGCCTCGTCGTCAAGATCGCGGCGCTGCATGTGCCTTACTACATCATCTATGTCCTACCCTTCGGCATCCTGCTGGGCGGGATCGTCTGTTTTTCGCGCCTGACGCGTTCGTCCGAACTCATCGTCGCTCGCGCTGCCGGCATTTCTGCCTGGCAGTTCCTCGCCAGCCCGCTGGCCTGCGCGCTTCTGACAGGCCTGCTGACCACAACCGGTATTTCCGCCCTGTCGTCGAACATGTTCCGCAGCGCCGAGATGCTGGATCAGACCTATCTTCGCACCGGCGGAGGCCCCCTGACGCTGAACGGTGGCGCCCTGTGGCTCAGACAGTCCGATGACGGGCTGGTTCCTCACGGCGTTGCGATCCTGCACGCGCAAGACGTCCATCTCGTCAACGGCGCATTGAACGTTTCCGGTGTTTCAATCTTCCGCCTCGACGACCGGGACCGCCTGATCCTGCGCGTCGAATCTCCCAATGGCGCTCTGGGCGACCACCAGTGGCTGCTGCACGATACCTCCGTACTGCACCCCGATCACCTGCCCCAGAAGATCGGTGACATGACCCTCCCCTCCGACCTGACAGTCGGTCGTGTACAGGAAAGTTTCGCCTCCCCCGACACCCTGTCGGTCTTCGCGCTTCCGGGGTTCATTAACCTTCTGGAGCGCTCGGGATTTCCCTCGATCCGGCACAGACTTCATTTCCAGTCGCTGCTGGCCCTTCCCATTCTGGCCGGGACCATGGCATTGGTATCTGCAGGCTTCTCGATGCGTCCGACACGGCGCGGCGGCGTAGCCCGGATGCTGGGATCGGGAATTGCCGCAGGCTTTGCGCTGTTCACCATCTCGAAAGTGGCCGAACAGTTTGGTGAATCCGGTGCGTTGCCGCCGGTTCTTGCGGCATGGGCGCCGACAGGTGCGGGGCTCTGCCTCGCCGTGGCGCTTCTGCTGCACATGGAGGATGGTTGATGACGGTGCCCCTGTGGCTCCCAGCACGCGCCCGCAGACGCGCTTCGTTCGTCGGTGCCACACTGATGGCTGGAACCGCGCTCGTGGCGCCGCAGAAAATGTCTGCCAACACGATGCAGCGCGACAACTCCCATATCATCGTCGTCGGAAAACCCACCTCCCAGACTGATCCCCTGACCTATCTCGCCGATAGCGAAAGCTATGCGAAGAACGGTCTGATCACATGGGACGGCAATGTGCGCGTCTGGCAGGGCGACCACGCCATGCGCGCGGACCGCGTGACCTATGACCGCAGCACCGGCATCCTTTCGGCAAAGGGTCATGTCGCGGTCGTGGAACCCGACGGCAGCACGACCTATGCCGATTATGTTGAGTTCAGCCACGGCATGCATGACGGCATCGGCAGTGGCATCTATATCCGCATGGAAGACAACGCCAAACTGGCCGGCAACGGCATGCGCCGTACGAACGGAATGCTCAATGACCTGACGCACGCCGTCTATACGGCCTGCAAAATCTGCGAGAAGAACCCCGACCTGCCGCCGTTCTGGCAGTTCCAAGCCTACGACGCGACGCAGGACGTACAACACAAGCGGCTCGAATTCGATCACGCCTGGCTCAAGATGCTCGGCCTGCCGGTCTTCTATTTCCCGTTCTTCTCCATGACCGACCCGTCCGTGAAACGCCAGAGCGGCTTCCTGATGCCGGGAATCAGCCCGCATGACCGCTATCTCGGCACCTATTTTACACTCCCCTATTTCTGGGCGATAGATGAACAGCAGGATCTGACGGTCAGGGGCCTCGTTTCCACCAAAACCGGCCCGGAACTGACCGCGCAGTACCGCAACCGTCTCAACTTCGGCTCCATCGATGTGACCGGTGGCGTCGCCTACGACACCCATGACGAAAACCGCTACACGAACACCTTCGGCAACAATGTCGGTTCGTCCAACGAATACGGCATTCAGGGTTATGTATTCGGTCGGGGCAATTTTGCCCTCAATCGCAACTGGCAGCTCGGCGCCAACATCAACGTCGCCAGTTCCGCCAACTATATGCGTGACTACCGCGTTCCCGGCTACGGTCAGGAAATGCTGAACTCCAACCTGTTCCTTGAAGGATACGGCGTCGGCTCCTACCTGCGCTTCGATGGACAGGCCTATCAGGGCCTGAACCAGGGCGTCATCCGCAACTCGGATCTGCCCTGGGCGCTGCCGCGACTGACCTACGCCTTTCAGGGGCAGCCTGACATGTTCGGCGGTCGACTCAGCGTACAGACGACCGATTTCAACCTGTACCGAAAAAACGGCATAAACGATCAGCGTGGCCAGGCCGCCATCCAGTGGGACCGTCCGTTCCACAACAAACTCGGCCAGCAGTTCCTGCTGACGGCGCGGATCGATTCGATGGTCTATCACGCCACGCAGGCCTACCAGCAGCCGACCTACTACATGAATGCTGGCGGCAACCATCTCGTGGGACAGGTCCAGCCGACCATCGCCCTGCGCATGAACTGGCCGTTCCTGCGCAGCTTCGCGAAGGGACACGGCTCCCAGATTCTGGAACCCATCGCCCAGATCATCGCCGCCCCCAACACCGGCAACTCGCAGAACCGCCACCTGCCTAACGAAGACAGTCTGTCCTACGAGTTCACGGACACGACGCTGTTTTCCCTCAACCGCTATCTCGGAACCGACCGTCTTGACGGTGGCCTGCGCGCCAATGTCGGCATCCACCAGAACTGGTCTTGGAACGGCCATGCGATCGACATGCTCATCGGCGAAAGCTTCCAGCAGCATATCGACCATAACCGCCTGCCCTATTCCGGCCTCGACCATCACCTGTCTGACCCGGTGGCCCGCCTACGTGTCAGCCCGAACCAGTATGTGGATGTGACGGCCCGTGGCCGTTTCAATCCCTGGACACACCAGTTCGATTACGGCGAAGGCCTGATCAGCACAGGCGTTCCAATGTTCCGTCTGACGGGCGGCTATGTGTATGCACCCGTGACGCCGTATTATTATTACGCCACGGATTTCCGCGAATACGGCCCGAACGCGCCGTACATGGTCAAAACCAGCGAAGTGACAGGAGGTTTCTCCACCCACTGGCGCAATTATCATGCATCGGGTTTCTTCCGCCGCAGCCTGTCCCGGAAACAGTTCGTCGCCAACGGCGGCACAATCGGCTATTCCAATGACTGTTTCGGGCTGGATATCATGTATATCAAACAATACACCCGTATCGGCGGCGAACAGCGTAACGAGACCATCCTCTTCAACTTCACGTTCAAGACGATCGGCACCTTCGGAATCAACGGTTGAGCATGTCCAAGACCCATTGCACCGCATCCACGGCCCTGGCTGTCCTTCTGGCTTTCTCGGCCACTCTCCCGGCTATGGCCGCTCCGCACCACAAGGCGGCCATAAAACCTGCCGCCACCAAAGAGGCCGCAGCCCCAGTAAAGCCTCCTGAAGACCAGATTCTGGCAGTCATCAACGGCCAGGTTCTCACGCAGCGTGACGTGGATAACCGCGCAAAGCTCTTCGTGCTTTCAACCGGCCTGCCCATCAGCCCGGAAATTATGGGGCGCATGCGTGGCCAGATCATCCATCAGCTGATCGACGAACGCCTGAAAACGCAGGAAATCCTCAAGCGCCACATCAATGTGGAGCCTGATCAGATTGCAGCCGCGATCGCCAATATCGAGCAGCGCAACGGGATGCCAAAGAACGCCCTGCGCAACCGTCTCGCCTCAGACGGCGTCTCGCTTACGACACTGATTGACCAGATCCGCGTTCAGATCGGCTGGATGCAGGTGCTGCGCGAAAAGCTCGGCGAAGAAGGTCGGATTACGGCAACCCAGATCAGCCAGCGCGAACAGGCGCTTCAGGCAGAACAGGGACGTGCCCAGTATTTCATGAGTGAAATTTTCGTCCCCGTCGCCGATCCCCGCCATGACGACGCCGAACTCGCCTTCACCAAAACCATCATCTCCCAGCTCCGCGAAGGCGCACCGTTCCCGATCGTGGCGGCCCAGTTTTCGCAGGCCCAGTCTGCCCTTGATGGCGGCTCCATGGGCTGGGTCCAAGAAGATAACCTCGATCCGCAGGTCGTCAACATCGTGCGCCAGATGCCGATCGGCGCCATCTCCAATCCCATTCAGGTCGCGGGCGGCTTCGTGATCGCCACCGTTCAGGCCAAGCGCGTGGTCGGCAAGCAGATGGGCACCCAACTTGACCTGAGACAGGCATTTTTCCCGTTCGATGCACCTCTGAACCCGCAGAACCCCACCGAACAGCAGCGCGCAGCCCTGCAGAAAGCAACCTCTGCAGTCCAGACGGTTCATAGTTGTGACGCCATGGAAGCGCTCAACAAGTCTCTGGGTGAAAAGCGCCCCGGAAATCCCGGTTCGCAGATTCTGGAGCGTCTTATGCCCCAGATGAAGTCGGTTCTCGAATCGCTGCCTCCCAACAAGGTCAGCCGCCCGCTGGTCTCGATGGACGGTATCGCCCTGCTCATGGTCTGCAACCGGCAGGAAAAGAACCTGGCGCAGCAAAGCCCCAGCGAAATCGCAGATCAGCTTATGAACGAACATGTCGAGCAGGCCTCACGCCAGCTTCAGCGTGACCTCCAGCGCCGCGCCATCATCGAGATGCGTCCCGCCGCCAAGGCTACCAACTGACGTGTCTCTTCCCTCACTGCGCGACACCATTCAGATCCATGGTCTGGATGCCAAGAAATCCCTCGGCCAGCACTTCCTTCTTGATCCGGGCATCTGCGCCCGGATTGCAGGCCTCGGCGGCGACCTGACCGGACGCAGCGTTATTGAAATTGGTCCAGGCCCCGGTGGCCTGACCCGTGCTTTGCTGGACACGCCCGCCACCCGCGTCGATGTGGTGGAAATCGACGAACGCGCCTGGCCCCTTCTGGACGAACTGGCAACCTACTATCCAGGCCGCCTGCATGTCGTCCGCGAGGACGCCCTGAAGCTGGATGCTGCCACCCTCGCCCCTGCACCACGCCAGATCATCGCCAATCTGCCCTATAACGTCGCCACGCCTCTCCTGGTCGGATGGCTGCGACAGGCCGCACAATGGGAACGGCTGTCGCTGATGTTTCAGCTCGAAGTCGCCGAGCGGATCTGCGCGGAACCGGGCAGTTCGGCTTATGGGCGCCTCGCAGTGCTGGCCCAGTGGTGCGCCACATGCTCGGTCGCCCTGCGCATCCCGCCCGGAGCGTTCTCCCCCCCCCCCAAAGTCCACTCCGCAGTGGCCGTCATCATCCCACACGCCGAGCAGCCGTCCCCGCAATTGTTCCGCGCCATGGAACAGGTCACGGCCGCAGCTTTCGGACAACGCCGAAAGATGCTGCGCTCTTCGCTGAAATCCATTGGCGGCGAACGCCTTCTGGAAAAAGCTGGGATCGAGCCGACCCGCCGCGCCGAAACCCTCTCGGTCGCCGAATTCGCACGGCTGGCTGAACTCAATCTCGCCAGCCGCTGAGAACTCTTACCGGTTCGCGCTCTCCCGTTCACGCTCGAACATATAATCCCGCGTGAACGGCACAGCGTCGATGGATCGCGTCAGCTGAAGCTGGAAGTTCATGTGCCCCTGCACCCGGAACGACAGTTCTGCCCCCACCAGATAGAACTCGAACATCCGGACAAACCGCTCGTCATACAGCGCCCGTATTTTCTCACGGTTGGCATCGAAGCGCTTGCGCCATTCCGCCAGCGTGCGCGCATAATGCAGACGCAGCACCTCACAGTCCGTCATCCACAGACCTGACCGCTCAATCGCTGCCAACGTCTCGCTCAGGGCCGGTGAATACCCGCCCGGAAAAATGTATTTCTGGATCCAAGGATTGGTCGTGCCCGGTCCGTCCATCCGTCCAATGGAATGGATCAGCGCCACGCCGTCCGGCTTCAGACAGGCTTTCACTTTCTGAAAAAAAGCCTCGAACTGCGGTGGCCCCACATGTTCGAACATGCCCACCGAAACAATCCGGTCAAACTGCTGATGCAGATTGCGGTAATCAATCAGTTCAAACCGGACCTGCCCGTCAAGCCCTGCGTCCTTCGCCCGCTGCCGCGCCACACCAAGCTGCTCGCGTGACAGCGTGATACCCAGAACCCGCGCGCCGTAATCCTTCGCCAGCGTCAGAGCCATTCCGCCCCAGCCACACCCGATATCCAGCACATCAAGCCCCGGCCGATCCAGATTGAGCTTGGACGCGATATGCCGCTTCTTGGCAGCCTGTGCCTCCTCCAGCGTCATGTCCTCACGCTCGAAATATGCACAGGAATACTGCCGGTCCTCGTCCAGAAACAGATCGTACAGCGTACCGTTTAAATCATAGTGATGCGCCACATTGCTTCGGGATGTCTTCAGGGAATTCAGCGTCTTCCAGGCCCGGGTAACATAACGCAGACGATCCTCGATTTCCTCGAAGACATGACCATGACTGTTGATGTTTTCCATCAGAACCGTCAGCAGCGTTTCAAGCGTACATCCGTCGGGCACGATGCTGCCCGCCATGTATTCCTCACCGAAGGCAAGACCGGAATTGACGATCAGGGCGCGTTCGGCCTGCTTTGTCCGAAGATGCAGACCAGCCTCAAGTCCCGGCTTTGATCCGCGATAGGTGCGGACAATACCATCGCTGAATACGACTCGCAGGCTTCCCGTCTGAATGAATTTCCGCAAGACAAAATCCAGAATCCGCTTCATTCCGATCTCCTGTTTCCAATACCGGGAAAAAGCCTCAGCGGGCCTGTAGTTGTATCCTGCCAGTCAAATGGACATAAAAAAACCCGGCTCGGGAATATTCCCGGCCGGGTTCTTTAAAACGAAATCAGCGGTAAAAGCCTCAGGCTTCTTCCGATGCCTCGCCAGCTTCGGCAGCAGCCTCTTCGGCGGCATTCTCAGCCTGCAGGTCACCAAGGATGTTCTCATCCTCGTCCTGCACGCCGATTGCTTCGCCACGAGCCTGACGCTCTGCTTCTTCAGCGGAACGGGCAACGTTAACCGTCAGCGGAATGGACACTTCCGGATGCAGCACAACGCGTGCTTCCGTCAGGCCAAGCTGCTTGATCGGGTGCGCCAGAACAACCTGCTGACGCGAAATCGTCAGGCCGGCATCCGTAGCGGCAACCGCGATGTCGCGGGTGCTGACAGAACCATACAGGCTGCCACTGTCGCCAGCCTGACGGATGACAACAACGGACAGCTCGTGCATGCGCTCGGCAAGGCGCTCGGCCTCTTCACGCTTCTTGAGGTTCTGGGCCTCAAGCTGGGCGCGCTCGGTCTCGAAACGCTTCTTGTTGGCAACCGTGGCGCGCATGGCCTTGGCCTGGGGCAGCAGGAAGTTACGGGCATAGCCCGGCTTCACGTGCACCAGGTCACCCATCTGGCCGAGATGCTCGACCCGCTGCAGCAGGATCAGTGCGGTCTGGGACATGATGCTCTCCTCAGTTCACAACGTAGGGGAGCAGGGCGAGGAAACGGGCGCGCTTGATCGCCTGTGCCAGCTCACGCTGCTTCTTGGCCGAAACGGCCGTGATGCGGCTCGGCACGATCTTGCCGCGCTCCGAAAGGAAGCGGCTCAGCAGACGCACGTCCTTGTAGTCGATCTTCGGGGCATTGGCACCGGAGAACGGGCAGGACTTGCGACGACGGTAGAACGGACGACGTGCGCCAACTGCCGTGCGACGGGCAGCGGGGTTCACTTCGTTTACGTCGGGAGTGATGGTGTCAGACATGATTCTTACTCCGCTCCAGCCGTCTCGCGAACATCGTCATGCTCGCCACGTGCACGATATTCCTCACGATCTTCGCTGCTGCGACGGGGACCGCCACGGCCGCTCTCGAAACGACCAGCCGGCTTGGAGCCGCCACGGAAGTTACCGCGATCGCCACGATCGTCGCTCTTGCGAGCCAGAACCGGAGAGGGGTTCTCGTCGATCTCGTCAACGCGCAGCGTGAGAACGCGCAGCACGTCTTCGTTCAGGCCGAGCTGGCGCTCTACTTCGCGCAGCGTGTCGGGGGTGCAGTCAAGGCCCAGCAGGACGTAATGGCCCTTGCGGTTCTTCTTGATGCGGTATGCGAGGGAACGCAGGCCCCAGAACTCACGCTTCTGGATGGAACCGCCGTTGTCCTTGAGCAGGGTTTCGATGGTCTCGACCAGGGTTTCCACCTGAGCCTGCGACACATCATTACGTGCGATGAGCACGCTTTCATACAATGGCATGAAGACTCCCTTCGGATTGGGTCAACCCGCGACTGGTCCCGGCCCATGCCGGAAACAGGGCCCATGTTTCAGGGCACGGGTATAGCCGGTGCGATGCCACATCGCCCGGCAGGGAAAGGCGGCATTAATCACGCACAGCCCCCAAAAGCAAGCCTTAACTCAGAGTCGCTTCAGCCTTTCCGGCACATATTCGTCTGGAACGTCCCATGTTTCAGACACGACATGCCGGACGGAAAATCCCGCCCGACGATAATTCGGCAGTGCATTGGGATGGTCCAGCGTGCAGGTATTGACCCTCAGCCTCCAGCTCCCTGCCCCGAACGCCCGCGCAACGGCATGGTCGAGAAGCACCCGTCCGAGCCCGCGCCCCATCGCCTGCGGCAGAAGACCAAAATAGGCCAGATTGGCATCCCCGCCCTGCCGAAGATCCAGCTCATAGAAACCCGCCGGTTCACCGCTGCTGTCACGTAGAACCATGAAATGAACGGCTGGATCGTGGAGGATTTCTCCCAGTTCCGCATCCGGCATCGACCGGCGCATCCACCAGCAGTAATCCTGCCCCACTGTCAGATACAGAAAGCGGTAGAGCGCGACTGCCTCATCCCCCGTCATACGAGAGAGAGAAAACCCCTCCGGCAGAACCGGAGACGGCCGGGACGAACACACCTCCAGAAAAGTGACATCCACCGCAAGACGGGTGGATGCCCCTTTCGGCCTGAGCCAGTCCGGCAACACCGCCGCGCGCTCTCAGGCGGCTCAGTTGTCGTCGAGGAAGGAGCGCAGCTTGCGCGAACGGCTCGGATGCTTGAGCTTGCGCAAAGCCTTCGCTTCGATCTGACGGATACGCTCACGCGTGACGTTGAACTGCTGGCCCACTTCCTCAAGGGTGTGGTCCGTGTTCATGCCAATGCCGAAGCGCATCCGCAACACGCGCTCTTCACGCGGCGTCAGGGACGCCAGAACGCGTGTCGTGGCTTCACGCAGATTCGTCTGGATCGCAGCATCCAGCGGAATAACGGCCGTCTTGTCCTCGATGAAATCACCGAGGTGGCTGTCTTCCTCGTCACCAATCGGCGTCTCAAGCGAGATCGGCTCCTTGGCGATCTTCAGGACCTTGCGTACCTTTTCAAGCGGCATGCCCAGCTTCTCGGCCAGCTCTTCCGGAGCCGGCTCGCGCCCGATTTCATGCAGCATCTGACGCGACGTGCGGACCAGCTTGTTGATCGTCTCGATCATATGGACCGGAATACGGATCGTCTTGGCCTGATCCGCGATGGAACGCGTGATCGCCTGACGGATCCACCAGGTCGCATAGGTCGAGAACTTGTAACCGCGACGGTACTCGAACTTGTCCACGGCCTTCATCAGGCCGATATTGCCTTCCTGGATCAGATCCAGGAACTGCAGACCACGGTTCGTGTATTTCTTGGCGATCGAGATCACCAGACGCAGGTTCGCCTCGATCATTTCCTTCTTGGCACGCGTGGAATCACGCTCGCCACGGGAAACGGTCGCATAAACGCGGCGGAACTCGCCAACCGGCAGGCCCGTCTCATGCGACAGCGCTGCAATCTCGCCACGTAGATTGCGCAGCTGGTCCATGTGCTTGGTCGTCAGGTTCTTCCAGCCCTTGCCTGGCAGCGCGGAAATGCTGTCCAGCCAGGTCGGATCCAGTTCGCGGCTGCGATACTTGATGAGGAAGTCATCGCGCGAAATCTTGCAGTTCTCGGCCAGACGCATCATCCGGCCTTCAACGCCGTTCAGCTTCTGGACCTGCATCTTGATCTGCGCGACCAGTTCCTCGATCCGGTTGTTGTGCAGATGCACCTGCTCAACCAGACTGACCAGCTCATGACGCAGCTTTTCATAGGTCTGCTCGGACTTGTCCGAGTGATCCTCGCCGCCCGTCAGGGCTTCAATACGCTTGATCTGGATCTTGCGCAGCTTATGATACAGCGGCTCGATGGCTTCAAAACGGGCCAGGATTTCCGGCTTCAGCTTTTCTTCCAGCGCCGACAGGGACAGGCCACTGCCTTCCTGCTGCTCGCCGTCGCCCTCTTCGCTCTCGTCCTCGGCCTTGTCGTCCTCTTCAGACGCCTCATCGCCCTCTTCACCCTCGACCGCATCGGGGTCGGGACCACCCCCCTGACTGGCCTCGAGATCCACGATGTCACGCAGGAGCATCTCGCCGTCCTTGAGGCGCTCATGCCAGGAAATGATAGCGCGAATCGTCAACGGGCTCTCGCACAGGCCGCCGATCATCTCATCGCGACCCGCTTCGATCCGCTTGGCGATCGCAATTTCGCCTTCGCGCGACAGCAGCTCGACCGAACCCATCTCACGCAGATACATCCGGACCGGATCATCCGTGCGGCTGGCAGCCTCGGCATCGACGTTGCCGCCCTGAGGGCCTTCGGCTTCCTCGGTCTCAGCTTCGGCTTCCTTTTCAGCAGGGCCCTCGGCTTCGTCCTGTTCCTCGTTCTCGATGACCTGAATGCCCATTTCCGACAGGGCCGCCATAATGTCCTCGATCTGCTCCGAAGACATCTGGTCCTGCGGCAGGACCGCATTCAGTTCATCAAAAGTAATATGCCCGCGTTCACGCCCTTTGGCGATCAGCCGCTTGACGGCAGCGGACTGCGTATCAAGGAGAGTGGTATCCCCCTCCTGTTCCTGCGCGTTCCGATCCGTTCCAGAGGCTGTTTTCGTCGCCATTCGTATCTCCGTCAACTCCGCCGCGAGTTAGCAATCCGGCAGCGTGCAGGTGGTCGATCCTTCGCCCGAAGTCAAGATTGCGGCTCCAAAGAATGCAACCTTTCGGGAATAAAAGTCGTTCCGATTCCATTTCTTTACAACAAGCCCTGCCGCTACATTAGTCCAGTCACTCTCCGACTCTCTCTCCGCTTTTCAAAGCGTCGCGCACACGCAGCCGGGTCATAAGCGCACTGGGGAAGCGCAGTCCGCTCTGGCCATTCTCGTCCACAAAAGACTCTATGTCACCATTCACCACGGCTTTGGTCACATCTTCTTCAAGAGTGCGCTCGAAGGTCTGAAAATTGACCAAGGCATAAAAATGCCACCAACTTTCAATGACATCCACCGTCAAAACCTCGTCTCGGACCTTCCCGTCTCCCACACTTCGTGGCAACGGCCCGCTTTTCAGCGCCTCGGCCAGATCCGTCAGTCCATGTCCCTCAAGCCAGGCCATGCAGCTCTCTTCCGTCAGGGCATCGCGCCCCTCTTCCTGACAGGACCAGTCCAGAAGAGCCGAGCGCAAACGATCCAGATCGGACGGAAGAGAAAGCCCCGCATAGGCCTGTTCCACTTCCGGAAGGATATCAGGATGCCGCAGGAGCATTGCCGTCATGATGTTGAGCCGCTCCACATTCCCCGACTCCACATCGCGCATCGCGCCGGGGGCCTGCGTGGACAGCTTCAGACTTTCGCCACCCTTGCGCTGGAAAGTCTTTTTTCGCCTGAAACGCTCGAAGAACATGTCCAGCAGCGTGCTGCGATATTCCGAAGCCAACGCCCTGTCCGGGATCAGCTTCGACAGCGTCACCAGCTTTTCCCGCAGCGCCGCCCGCTGATCCGGCCCTGGATCGACCAGCCCCGCAGTCAGGAGCCCGAACAGTTCCTCCGCCATGGACGTCGCCCCGGACAGAGCCTCCTGCATGGCCCGCGGTCCACGGCTGCGGATCAGACTGTCCGGATCGTCCTTCGCGTCCAGCCGGCAGAAGCGGATCGTCCGTTCCGGTGAAAGCAGCGGCAGCGAAACTTCACACACACGAAGCGCCGCCCGAGCCCCTGCCGCATCGCCGTCCAGACACAGGATCGGCGACGGCGACATGCGCCACAGCAGTTCAAGCTGCTCCTCCCCCATCGCGGTGCCCAGAGGGGCGACTGCCCCCCCAAACCCGGCCTGATCCAGGGCGATCACGTCCATATACCCCTCGACCACCACGAGATCCGCTCCGCGATGCACGCCCTCCCGTGCCAGATTGAGATTGAACAATGTCCGCCGCTTGGAAAACAGCGCCGTCTCCGGACCATTGAGATATTTGGGCTGCCCGTCTCCCAGCGTCCGCGCGCCGAAGGACATCATCCGCCCCCGCCGATCGCGGATGGGGAACGTCACACGGTTGAAGAACAGTTCCCCCTTCGGAGCCCCCTGCTCGTCCACCCGCATGACACCTGCACGGATCAGCATTTCGACGCTCACGCCATGCGGCCGCAGTTCGTCCAGCAACTGCCGCCCGTCCCCTGACCAGCCCAGACCAAACCGCTCGATCGTCTGATCCGTCAGGCCCCGTCCACGCAGGTAGGCCAGCCCTTCGCGTCCCTCCGGACGATACAGACGGCGGCGGTAACTTTCCTGCACCAGATTCAGAACATCGCCCAGAGACTGCGCTTCGCGCGCGCGCGCCTCGGTGCGCGGATCCGCTTTCGG
This sequence comes from Gluconobacter sp. DsW_056, assembly GCF_002153595.1. Lineage (NCBI taxonomy): Bacteria > Pseudomonadati > Pseudomonadota > Alphaproteobacteria > Acetobacterales > Acetobacteraceae > Gluconobacter > Gluconobacter sp. DsW_056. The sequence goes on along the minus strand of NZ_JOPF01000008.1, from coordinate 107,328 downwards.
GACCTCAAGCCCGGCCTCAGAGGCAAGCTGTTCGACCGCTTCGGGAAAACTGCGCCCCTCGCTCTGCATCACATAAGAGATCGCATCTCCATGCACACCGCAGCCAAAGCAATGGAAATGATCGTCATAAATGTAGAAGGACGGCGTTTTTTCGCCGTGAAACGGGCAGCAGGTTTTCCAGTTCCGCCCAGACCTCACCAGCTTGTTGCGGCGCCCGATCAGCGACGGAAGCGGCGTCCTGTTCCGTAATTCATCCAGAAAGGCCGCATCAATTGCCATGGGCAGAAAGAGCCTTTCATGCACGTCAGAGAGAAGAACCATAAGCGCATACAGCGCCAGCGCTCATGTTTAAAGGAAACTTTCTTCCAGAATCCACATCCGTCACACCCCGTTTCAGATTCCTGCCCCTGCCCGGCCTGTTGTTCCGGATGCAGGGTTAAGGCATGCTTAAAGCCCTCTCTCTGCTGCCGGGTGCTCCGGCAGTTTTGAACAACAGGAAGCATTCATGAAAAAGTACCTGATGCTTGCAGCCGCAACCGGCCTGCTGGCGACGTCGCTTACGACAGCGCAGGCAGAACCAGGCGGATGCCTCAAATACGGTGCCGCCGGTGCCGTCGGCGGACACGTCGCCAACCATCATGGCGTTCTGGGTGCCATGGGCGGCTGCGTGACCGGCATGTATGTGCGTCACCGCTACCGCAAGGAAGCCCGCGCCAAGGCGGCCCTGTACGATCAGGAACACCCGGGCGCCAAGGGTTCTTACGAAGAAAAGGCAACGGCTTATGACGTGGAACACTCCACAAAGCCCGGCCAGATGACCGGCACGACACCTTCAACCACCGCGCCTGCCGCAACGGCTCCGGCGCAGCCCCAGTAAGCACACCACACCGGGCTTTCTTCAACGGAAGCCCGGTTAGCCCGCTTCAGATCGGAACCGGCACACCATCCCTGTGGTCCTGTGCTTCGACATACATCCGCATGACCGACGGATACCGCGCCCGCGTCACCCGCTCCAGCGCAGAAACCCCCTGCTCGACCTGCCCCGCTGTCAACGTATCCTCCCAGTCCAGCGATAGCAGGACGATGATGCTCCCCGGTCCCCGCGTTTCGGTCACGACCTCGTTCACCCCGACCACACCCGGCAGTCTCATCGCCTCTTTGCGCACATAGGCGTCAATTTCCGGATTGCTCTCTCCGACCAGCAGAGAGCGCGTCTCGTTCGTCAGCAGCACCGCCACGATCACCAGAACCACCCCGATCAGCAGCGACGCAACACCATCCAGAACATGCCATCCCGTCACAACGGACAAAACCGTAAAGACCAGCGCGATCATCAGACTGACCAGCGCCGCCCCGTCCTCGAACAGCACGACAAACAGCCCCGGATCGGTACTGCGCCGGATCATGGTCCACAGCGATCCCTTGCCCGATGGCATGGACTTCATGGCCGCCAGAAAACCATACCCCTCCATGCTGCCCGAAATCCCGAGAATGGCCACGTTCAGCCACCAGCCGGGCAGGACATGTCCCAGAATATGGACAGACTCCATCGCCGACGGATGCCAGACCTTTTCCCAGCCCTCATGCAGGGATGCGACGCCACCGCCGACAAACAGCGCCCCCGCCACAACCAGCGTCCAGAAATAAAGCTCCCTGTGATGTCCCAGCGGATGCTCTTTCGTCGCCGGAGCCGCCGCCCGCTTCATCCCCACCAGCAGCAGGATCTGGTTGCCGCAGTCGACAAACGAATGAACCGTCTCCGCCAGCATGGCCGCCGAACCGGTCAGGAGCGCAGCAGCCCCCTTCACGCAGGCAATCCCGAAATTCACCCCCAGGGCAATGAAAACGACCTTCGCTGAACCACCTGCGGACATTCTGGCCTCATTCGTAAAATCCGGACATCAGAGTGATGACCTCCACGCTCCGCTGTCAAACGCCCGTCCCAACAAAAAAGCCGCCCCCGAAGGAACGGCTTTCTGCATCATGACCTTCTGAACGGTCGATCAGGCCGAGAGATGCGCCTTCACCAGCGCGCTGGCCTTCGCCGGGTCCAGATCCGCGCCGAAGCGCTCCTTCAGAGCCGCCATGACCTTGCCCATGTCCTTCATGCCCGCCGCTTCGGTCTTCTGCACCGCTTCGGCAATGCCGGCCTTCAGCGCGGACTCATCGAGTTCCGGCGGTAGGTAGGACTTGATCGTGGCGATTTCGCCCTCTTCCTTTTCCGCCAGTTCCGGACGGCCACCCTCACGATACATCGTAGCGGATTCCGTGCGGGACTTGATCATGGAGCGCAGGGCGGAAATGATGTCCGTATCCGTCACCTCGGCGCTCTTGGCACGGGCAGCGACATCCAGATCCTTGATCTTGGCCGTGATCCCGCGGATCTGCGCCACCGTCTCGGACTGACCGGCCTTCATCGCCGTCTTGAGGTCATCCATGATCTGCTTGCGAAGCGACATCGCCGTTCTCCTTCATCGGACAGCCCGCAGGAAACTCCCTTGGCGAACTGTCCCTCATTTCTTGAATCGCGGCAAAATCGCACAAAAGCCGGATTGCAACAATCCAGCCTCCGCCGATGCAGCCCGAACACACCATTTGCTGAGCCATTCGGAAAAAACTTCCCACCCCCTCCCGGCATGCAGGACGCGCAGTGGGAAAAAACTTCCCATTCCGTTTCCGATCCCGTATTCAGAGGCTCCAGAGCCTATCCGGCAGCCAGCAACGGGGCGACCATGGACATCGACAGAATCATTGAAAAAGCCGGAGGCGCGGACGAAATCGCCGCTCTCGCCGGCGTCGGGCTGGAGGCCGTGCGCAAATGGCGCCAGTCCCGCATGGTCCCCACCAAACATTGGCCGGCCCTGCTGCGCGTGCCGGGAATCGCCCTCCAGGATCTGACAGCGGATCTCACCGCACCTCAAACCCCACAAGAACAAGAAAGAGAGACGGACGTGTCCAATCCCTGCCCTCCCGGCGCCAACGCCGCCCTTGTCCTTGCAGACGGGACAGTCCTGTGGGGCCGCGGCTTCGGCGCCCATACGGAAGGCGCCGTCGGTGAACTGTGCTTCTCCACCGGCATGACCGGCTATCAGGAAACCCTGACAGACCCGTCCTTTGCCGGACAAATCGTGACCTTTACCTTCCCGCATATCGGCAATGTCGGCACGAACGCCGATGACAACGAGGCCCCGAAAATGGCCGCCCTCGGTGCCGTCGTGAAGGAAGACATCACGGCCCCCGCAAGCTGGCGCTCCAACGAGCCCCTCGCCGCCTGGCTGAAGCAGCACGGCCGTGCGGGCATCAGCGGCGTCGATACCCGCGCCATCACCCGCACCCTGCGCGACAGCGGCCCACAGACCGCCATCCTCGCCTTCCCGGAAAACGGCCGCATCGACACGGACAGCCTGCTGAACCGCGCCCGCCAGTGGCCCGGCCTCGAAGGCATGGACCTCGCCAAAGAGGTGACTCAGCCCAAGCGGGTCTGGACCGAAGGCGTCTGGGAAACCACCCGCCCGGCCCGGACCGAAAACCGCCGCCGCGTGGTCGCCATGGACTACGGCGCCAAGGACAACATCCTGCGCTGTCTCGTGACCGCCGGATGTGACGTTACCGTCCTGCCCGCCACGGCCACGGCTGAAGAGATCCTAGAACTCAAGCCCGAAGGCGTGTTCCTCTCCAACGGCCCCGGCGATCCGGCCGCGACCGGCACCTATGCCGTCCCCGCGATCCGCACGGTGCTGGACGCGAACGTCCCCGTCTTCGGCATCTGCCTCGGCCATCAGCTCCTCGCACAGGCGCTGGGCGGCAAGACCTACAAGCTGGAGCGCGGCCATCGCGGTGCGAACCAGCCGGTCAAGGATGTCGAGACCGGCCGCGTGGAAATCACCAGCCAGAACCACGGCTTCGCAGTGGACGAAAAGTCCCTTCCGGCCGACGTGAAGGTGACGCATGTAAGCCTGTTCGACGGCTCCAACGAAGGCATCGCGTCGACCACGAAGGACGCCTTTTCCGTCCAGTACCATCCCGAGGCGAGCCCCGGCCCGTCCGACAGTTTCTATCTTTTCGAGCGTTTCGTCGCGGTCATGGACCGTCGCGCTAAAGCAGGAGCCTGAGCCATGCCAAAACGGACAGACATCAAGTCCATCCTGATCATCGGCGCTGGCCCGATCGTCATCGGACAGGCCTGCGAATTCGACTATTCCGGCGCACAGGCCTGCAAGGCCCTGCGTGAGGAAGGCTACCGCGTCATCCTGATCAACTCGAACCCCGCAACCATCATGACCGATCCCGGTCTGGCGGATGCGACCTATATCGAGCCGATCACCCCGGAATTCGTCGAGCGCATCATCCTCAAGGAAAAGCCTGACGCCGTCCTGCCGACGATGGGTGGCCAGACAGCCCTGAACGCCGCCATGGCGCTCGACAAGTCCGGCTTTCTCAAAAAGCACAATGTGGAACTGATTGGCGCGGACGCAGAGGTCATCGACCGCGCGGAAGACCGCCAGAAATTCCGCGAAGCCATGGACGAGATCGGGATCGAAAGCCCCCGCAGCACCATCGCCCACACGCTTGAAGAAGCCCGCGCGGCACTGGCCGATGTCGGTCTGCCCGCCATCATCCGCCCGTCCTTCACCATGGGCGGCGCTGGCGGTGGCATCGCCTATAACCGCGAGGAATTCGACCAGATCGTCGCAGGCGGCCTCGATGCCTCGCCCACGACCGAAGTCCTGATCGAAGAATCCGTTCTCGGCTGGAAAGAATACGAGATGGAAGTGGTCCGCGACACCGCGGATAACTGCATCATCATCTGCTCCATCGAGAACATCGACCCGATGGGCGTCCATACCGGTGACTCCATCACCGTCGCCCCCGCCCTGACGCTGACCGACAAGGAATACCAGCGCATGCGGGACGCTTCGATCGCGTGCCTGCGCAAGATCGGCGTCGAGACCGGCGGCTCCAACGTGCAGTTCGGTGTCAACCCCGCCGATGGCCGTCTGGTCGTCATCGAGATGAACCCGCGCGTGTCGCGTTCCTCCGCGCTTGCCTCGAAGGCCACCGGCTTCCCGATCGCCAAGATCGCCGCCAAGCTGGCCGTCGGCTACACGCTGGACGAACTCAAGAACGACATCACGAAAACGACCCCGGCTTCTTTCGAGCCGACGATCGACTATGTCGTCGCCAAGATCCCCCGCTTTACCTTTGAGAAATTCCCCGGCTCCCCGGCGCTCCTCTCGACGTCCATGAAGTCGGTCGGTGAAGCCATGTCGGTCGGACGCTCCTTCGCCGAAGCCATCCAGAAGGGCCTGCGCTCGATGGAAACGGGCCTCACCGGCCTCGACCCGGTCGAAGCCCCCGGCGACGGTTCGCACAACGCCTATCTCGCCGCCCTGGCCGAGCCGCGTCCCGAGCGCATCCTGATGGCCGCACAAGCCCTGCGCGCCGGGTTGTCGGTCGAGCAGATCAACGAAGCCTGCAAGTTCGAGCCCTGGTTCCTCCGCCAGCTCGAAGATATCGTCGCCTCCGAGCGCGAGATCGAAAAGAACGGCCTGCCCACGGACGCCTATAACCTGCGCCGTCTCAAGGCCCAGGGCTTCTCGGACGTCCAGCTCGCACGCCTCTCCGGCCAGAGCGTCACAGATGTCGCAGAACTGCGCGAAAAACTGGCTGTCACACCGGCCTATCGCCGCATCGACACCTGTGCCGCCGAATTCGCGTCCGACACGCCCTATCTGTACTCGACCTATGAAGGCGGGTTCGGCACGCCGGAATGCGAAAGCCGCCCGACGAACCGCGACAAGATCATCATTCTCGGTGGCGGCCCGAACCGCATCGGTCAGGGCATCGAGTTCGACTATTGCTGCGTCCACGCCGCCTACGCCCTGCGCGAAGCCGGTTTCGAGACGGTCATGGTCAACTGCAACCCCGAGACGGTCTCGACCGACTACGACACCTCGGACCGCCTGTATTTCGAACCCCTGACCGCCGAGGACGTGATCGCCCTGATCCGCACCGAAGCAAAGGGCGGCAAGGTTCTGGGCTGCATCGTGCAGTATGGCGGCCAGACCCCGCTCAAGCTGTCCCGCGCCCTTGAAGACGCCGGCATCCCGCTGCTCGGCACGCCTGCGGACGCGATCGACCGCGCCGAAGACCGCGAGCGCTTCCAGACCATGCTCCGCAAGCTCGGCCTGCGCCAGCCCCGCAACGGCATCGCCCGCAGCCCGGCGGAAGCCGAAGCCATCGCGGAAGAAGTCGGCTATCCGGTCGTCGCCCGCCCGTCCTACGTTCTGGGCGGCCGTGCGATGGAAATCGTCTATGACAAACCGGGCCTCAAGCGCTACCTCAACGAAGTCCTGCGCGCCGCCGGTCCGGAAGTCTCGACCGGTCCCGTCCTGCTCGACCACTACCTCAACGACGCCATCGAAGCGGACGTGGACTGCATCTGCGACGGCGAGAACGTCTATGTCGCAGGCGTCATGGAACATATCGAGGAAGCCGGCATCCATTCCGGTGACTCCGCCTGCTCCCTGCCGCCCTATACGCTCTCCCCGGCACTGGTGACGGAACTGCGCTCCCAGACCGAAGCCATGGCCCGTGAACTGGGCATCCGCGGCCTGATGAACGTCCAGTACGCCATCAAGGATCAGGAAGTCTTCGTTCTCGAAGTGAACCCCCGCGCATCCCGGACCGTGCCATTCGTCGCCAAGGCCACCGGCGTTCCGGTTGCCAAGATCGGCGCACGCGTCATGGCGGGCGCGAAACTCATCGAGTTCAAGCTTGATGGTGGTGCGGTCTCTCCGCATGTCGCGGTCAAGGAAGCGGTGTTCCCGTTCCACCGCTTCGCCAATGCCGACACGATCCTCGGCCCGGAAATGCGCTCCACGGGTGAAGTCATGGGGCTGGATTCCAGCTTCGAGCGCGCCTTTGCGAAATCGCAGCTTGCCGCCGGTGTGACGCTGCCGCTTGCGGGCACGGTGTTCCTGTCCGTTCGTGACAGCGACAAGGCGCATGTCCAGCCTCTCGCCCGCAAGCTGGTCGCCATGGGCTTCACGATCCTTGCCACCAGCGGCACGGCGTCCCGTCTGGAAGCCGCCGACATTCCCGTAAAGCGCGTGAACAAGGTGATGCAGGGCCGTCCGAACTGCGTGGACTCCATCCGCTCGGGCGACGTGCAGATGGTCATCAACACCTCACAGGGTGGGCAGGCCGCACAGGACAGCTACGAGATCCGTCGCAGCGCCCTGACGATGGGCATCCCGCATTACACCACGATCGCAGGCGCCCGTGCGGCGACCTATGCGATCGCGGTCCTGAAGGAAGACGATCTGGGCGTCGCCCCGCTCCAGTCTTACTTCAAGGGTGAGTTCTGACCCCTTCCTGACGCTGAAAAACCCCGCCAGAACAATCTGGCGGGGTTTTTCATTTTCAGTCGCCTGAATATCGAAGAAGATCGCCCGGCTGGCAGTTGAGAACCCGACACAAGGCCTCAAGGGTCGAAAAACGGATCGCCTTTGCTTTGCCTGTCTTGAGAATGGAGAGATTGGCCAGCGTCAGCCCCACTTTCTCCGACAGTTCCGTCAAAGACATACCCCGCGCCTTCAGCAACTCATCCAGATTGACCTGCACCGGCATCAGATGACCTCATCAATTTCGGACTGAAGCTGAACGCCTACCCCGAAAAGCAAAGCAATAAGATAAACCAGCCCCAGACAGAGCAGAGAATCAACAAGATCCGAAAAACAGTTGATCCACAGGAATGGGCCGAATTTTACAGGATCAAGAAGGCTCGAAAATATTCCCCCGAAAAAGCCAATTCCGAAAAAATAAACGATCCTTCTGAAAATAACCCACATGATTTCCGCATTATTTTGAGCAAAAATTTTTTCGGAAATGGAATTATCAACAATCTTAATTGAACCACTTAAAACATTCATCAGTATGTACATGTCGACAACAGCAAGCATGAGACCAAATATCTCGCCTGCATCTTTCCATATCAAATGCGATGCCTTGTCCCAGAAGACGTAGAGCAGTGGCGCGAGCAAAAGGCTGCCTACCAACAGCATCAATCCGCTCCAGAAAAGCACCGATGAGATACCGGTGAGAACACGCAGAACCTGACGAATGCGGCACAAACTATCAACTGTCTTCATAATGGCTTCTCCTTATCGAAAAACGATAAACATACTCACCCCTTACCCAACAAGAATTTTATCGCTTTTCGATAAATAAAAATACGCCATCTTGCAAAAAACTCCCTGAAATCCTATATTGTCAGGCTGTTTATCAAGTTTCAGTCACGCTTTTTCGAGGATTTCAGAGTGCAGAAGATCCCCATGACCGCGAAGGGACAGCAGCGTCTCGAAGACGAACTGCGGACCCTCAAGAGCGTCGACCGTCCGGCCGTCATCCGCGCCATCGCAGAAGCCCGCGAACATGGGGACCTGTCCGAAAACGCTGAATACCACGCCGCCCGTGACCGCCAGTCCTTCATCGAAGGCCGGGTCCTGGAGCTGGAAAGCATCGTCTCCAACGCCGAAGTGATCGACCCTTCGACGCTGACCGGAACGCGCGTCCGTTTCGGCGCGCATATCCAGCTTGTCGATGAAGAAACCGACAAGGAAGCCCTGTACCAGATCGTGGGCGTCCATGAAGCCGACATCAAGCAGGGCCTGATCTCGATTTCCTCGCCGCTGGCCAAGGCACTGATCGGCAAGGATGTCGGTGATACCGTGTCTGTCCCCGCGCCCGGTGGAGACCGGACTTACGAAATCCTCAAGGTCGCATATCGCTGATGTCTGACGTCCTGACGTCCACTACTCCTGTCGTAACCATTGCGGACATCGAAAGCGCCCATGAGCGCATCGCGTCCACCGTGGTTCGCACGCCGACAATTTCCTGCCCTGCCCTGTCCAAACTGACAGGCGCGGACATTACGCTCAAGCTTGAGAACCTTCAGGCGATCGGCTCCTTCAAGGAGCGCGGAGCGGCCAACAAAATGGCCCTCCTGACGCCGGAAGAGCGGGCCCGTGGCGTCATTACCGTCTCGGCAGGCAATCACGCACAGGGTGTGGCCCGTCAGGCCAGTCTTCTCGGCATTGATGCCACCATCGTCATGCCGCGCTTCACGCCCGCTACCAAGGTCGCGGCAACGCAGGCCTGGGGCGCGAACGTGGTGCTCGCAGGTGACGATTTCGCGCAGGCCAGCGAAACAGCCGCCGAGCTTCAGAAGCAGGACGGGCGCGTTCTCGTTCACCCGTTCAATGATCCGGCCGTCATCGCCGGTCAGGGCACGGCTGCGCTCGAGCTTCTGCAGGACGCACCGGATATCGACACAGTCGTCGTGCCGGTCGGTGGCGGTGGACTGATCGGTGGGTTTGCCACCGTCATGGCGGCCCTGCGCCCGGATGTTGAAGTGATCGGCGTTCAGGTCGAGGCCTATGCCTCGCTGTCCAGCTATCCGAAGGAAGACGGCCCGACACTGGGTGGATCGACCATTGCGGAAGGCATCGCTGTTACCAAACTTGGCGATCACTGCCTGAGCGCATTCCGCAACAAGATCTCGAAAATCCTTGTCGTGAGCGAACTTCAGGTCGAAAGCGCCGTCACGACACTGGCCGAAAAGGCCAAACAGGTCTGTGAAGGCGCGGGCGCGACGGGTCTCGCCGCCGTCCTCGCCTATCCGGAGCTGTTCAGAGGTCGCCGCGTCGCCCTGCCGCTTTCGGGCGGGAACATCAACGCGCGCATCCTCGCCAACACGATCCTGCGCTCCCTTCTTCGGGATGGGCGGATCCTGCGGCTGATCTTCCAGATCCCCGACCGGCCGGGCATGCTGGCAGATATCTCCACCCGCATCGGCAATTACGGCGGAAACATCATCGAAGTTTCCCATCACCGCCTGTTCGCCTCTCCGTCCGTTCAGACGGCGGAACTTCTGGTGATGGTGGAAGCCCGCGATACCGAACACGCGCACCAGATCGAAACCGATCTGGCACGGCATTACATCGTCCGGCGGGACTGATCCTCAGATCCCGTCGACGATTACGACGTTATAGGTCGCGGCCTTCCAGCGGTGCTCGGCAGCCTTCTGGTAGGCCGGGCTTTCATACCAGGCGCGGGCCGAGGCCGCGTCCGGAAACTCGATGATCACCACGCCATCAGGCTCTGTGCCTTCGAGTTTTTCCTGCTTGCCGTAGGCAGCAAGGATTTTGGCCGGGAAACCCTTGAAGGTTTCACCAACCACTTCCGAATATTTTTTAAATTCAGTCGGATCAGCCAGTTTGTCACGAATAAACAGGGCATAGGCAGGCATGGAACGCTCTCCTCAGAATGAGCCTCCATACCCGCCACAAAACGCCTGACATTTCAGCACACAAGAGCGTGTGCCCGTGCTTTAGCGCGTGCCGAACAGACGATCGCCCGCGTCTCCGAGGCCCGGAACAATATAGCCATGCTCGTCCAGATGGCTGTCGATCGAACAGGTCACGATCTGCACGTCAGGGTGCAGTTCTGCCATATGGGCAATGCCCTCCGGAACAGCCAGCAGGCAGGCAAAGATCGGGTTTGTCGCCCCGGCAGCCTTCACGCGGGTCAGCGCAGCCGCAGCGGAGTGTCCCGTCGCGAGCATAGGGTCCAGAACGATGCAGGTCCGGCCCGGAACATCACTCGGCATATTGAAATAATATTCGCTGACTTCCAGCGTCTCGTGGTCCCGACGCAGCCCGATATGGCCTACGCGCGCGGACGGCACCAGATCCAGCATTCCATCCAGCAGACCGTTGCCAGCCCGCAAGATGGAGACGAAGCAAAGCTTCTTGCCATCCAGTTCTTCACCTTCCATCGCGCCGCTTGGCGCTTCAATATGGCGCGGCGCCAGCGAGAGGTTCCGCGTGGCTTCATAAGCCAGCAGCAGGCTGAGTTCGCGCGTCAGGCGCCGGAAACCGGCCGTGGACGTATTGTGGTCACGCAGACGGGTCAGCTTGTGGCGCACCAGCGGATGGTCGAGAACGATAGGCGGCAGCGCCTGACTCATGCTTTTTCTCCTTCGGCCGGGCGAAAATCGAGCGCCAGCCCATTCATACAATAACGCAGCCCCGTGGGCGGCGGCCCATCAGGGAACACATGCCCCAGGTGCCCCTTGCAGTTCGCACAGTGAACTTCCGTGCGGACCATGCCATAGCGGCTGTCCTGCGTCGTCTCGACGCCCCCTTGGAGGGGCTGGAAGAATGACGGCCAGCCACTGCCGCTGTCATATTTCGCATCCGAGGAGAACAGCGGACGTCCGCAGGCCGCACAGGCATAGGTTCCCGCCCGTTTTTCATCATTGAGCGGGCTGGATCCGGGACGTTCCGTGCCATGTTCGTGAAGGATGCGCCGCTGCTCCGGTGTCAGGCCGACGCCGCAACCACTGCCGTTCTGCCCGGTCGGGCCGCAACTCTGGGTCATGCTGGTTCTCCGCAAACTCTGAGGGACGTCTTCTGGGAATGGATCTTTGGGGATGTATGAAAGCGCGGCCGTATTTTGTCACGCATCTTAAACTGTCAGGACGCAACCCGGCACGGTGAAACCCGTTAATATCCGTACAACATCAAGACGGAAGGATCCGGTCATGAGTTCCATCGAAGACAAGATCAAAGGCGTCGCCAATCAGGTGACGGGCAAGATCAAGGAAGAAGTCGGCCACGTGACGAACGATGAGAAGCTTGAGGCTGAGGGTATCGCCCAGAACCTCAAGGGCAAGGTCCAGAAGGGCGTTGGTGACGCCAAGGATACTGTCAAAAGCGGTATCGACAAGCTCTGAGCCCCACCTGCGATCACAATGCAGCGCCCGCCTTCATGGCGGGCGTTCGCATTTGCGGGGAATGGTGGCATGATGGACGGCAGTTCCCTCCTTCTTTCCCTTCAGGAGACTGTCATGTCTGCATCCTCAACGCCCCGTCCCGTCATGCTGGTCATCCTCGACGGCTTCGGCTGGCGTGAGGATGAATCCGACAATGCGGTCCGCCTCGCCCGCACTCCGACATTCGACACGCTCTGGGCCACAAGCCCCCACGCGTTTCTGAAAACATCCGGCGAGGACGTAGGCCTTCCGGACGGGCAGATGGGCAATTCTGAAGTCGGCCATCTGAACATCGGTGCCGGTCGCGTCGTCATGCAGGAGCTCCCCCGCATTTCCCGCAGTGCCCGAGACGGCTCACTGGCTCAGAATCCTGTCCTTCTGGACCATATCGCGGCGCTGAAAGCCTCGGGCGGAACCTGCCACCTCATGGGCCTGATTTCGCCCGGCGGCGTGCATGCCCATCAGGATCATGTCGTTGCACTCGCCAGAATCGTCAGCGCAGCAGGCGTTCCCGTTGCCGTTCATATCTTCAGCGATGGCCGCGACACCGCGCCGCGCTCAGGCGAGCAGTTCATCGGAAAATTTCTCACGGACCTGCCAGACAGCGTAAAAGTCGCCACACTCAGCGGCCGCTACTATGCCATGGACCGCGATCGCCGATGGGAGCGTGTTGACCTGGCCGTCGCGGCCATCCGCGATGCGAAGGGGCCTCACGCCCCGGATGCACTTTCCGCCCTCCAGACCAGTTACAACAGCGACAAGGGCGATGAATTCGTTCTTCCCACCGTTCTGGGCGATTACGCCGGCATGAAGGACGGAGACGGCATCCTGTCCTGCAACTTCCGCGCAGACCGCATCCGCCAGCTTCTGGACGTTCTGGTTCTTCCGGATTTTGCGGAATACGACAGCGGCCGAAAGGTAAAATTCGCGTCCGTCTGCGGCATGTCCCGTTACTCCGACCATCTGGCCCCTTACATGAGCGTCCTCTTCTCAAAAGTACCGCTCGACGATCTGCTGGGAGACGTGGTGTCCAAAGCGGGCAGAACGCAGCTCCGCATGGCTGAGACGGAAAAATATCCGCACGTCACCTACTTCCTCAACGGGGGCCGCGAAGTCCAGTTTGAAGGCGAGGACCGCATTCTTGTCCCGTCTCCCAAGGTCGCGACCTACGATCTTCAGCCCGAAATGTCCGCCCCTGAACTGACGGACAAGGCCGTTGCCGCCATTGAAAGCGGCAAATTTGACATGGTCGTCCTGAACTTCGCCAACCCGGATATGGTCGGTCACACAGGCTCCCTGCCCGCCGCCATCAAGGCCTGCGAAACGGTCGATCAGGGGCTGGGTCGCATCAATGACGCCATTGTCAAAGCCGGTGGCGCTCTGCTCGTGACTGCGGATCACGGCAACTGCGAAACCATGCGCGATCCCGTGACGGGGGGCGCCCATACGTCCCACACACTCAATGTCGTGCCCGTCATTCTCGCCCATGCAGACGGCAAGACCATCCATGATGGTCGCCTGGCCGATCTCGCCCCGACCATGCTGGCGCTCATGGGCATCAGCCAGCCTGACGCGATGACGGGTGTCTCCCTGCTTGAAAGCGCCTGATCCACGGCATGTCCTGCCGCTTGCCCTGATCCTGTCGCCTCACTGGGCGACAGCGCACCACGCGTCCCACCATCATGCTGCGAAATCAACGCTGACAGCGCCGAGCGCGGGACAGAAAGCCCTCGCCCGCGCACAGGCCACACGCCGGGCGTTGGAGCAACAACAGACCGCAGAAGCCGCAGCCCTGCGGGCCAAACAGATCGCTTCGGCACAGGCAGAAGCGAAAGCCCGACAGGACACGGCCCGAACGCTCGCTTACACCGCCCAGACCCATAGGGCCCAGTCCGCCATGGACAGCACCCAGAACCGCATCCAGACCCTGCAAGCCAGCATCACAGAGCTGAAAAACAGACAGACCGCGGTCCAGGCGGACATCCGCCAGCAAAACGCCGCCCTGCAACCCTTGCTCCCCGTCGCCGCGCGCCTGTCCATCGCTCCTGACGCTGCGTTGCTGGCCTCTCCCGAAACAGCGTCCGAAAGCGTAACCGCCCTGTCCATTCTCGGCGGATTTTCCCAGTTGACCCGACAGCGCGCCCGGACCCTTCAGTCTCGCGAAGATGAGCTGCGCGCCATCGGCAACGATCTGGAACAGCAACAGAAAGAGCTTTCGACTCTGCTGACACAACAGACCCACGAACGAAACACGGCCGCCGCCCGCACCCGGGTTGCAGCGCATCAGGAAGCCATCGCAGATCAGGGCGCGCAGAGAGCCCGCAAAGCCGTTGCCGACGCCATGCAGGCCGCAGCAGATCTGTCTGCGGAGATCAGCAGTCTGGTACAGCAGGAAGCAAAGGCCCGTGCCGAACTGGAAAAAGAAGCCGCAGCCCTTGCCCGCCAGCACGAGTTCGAGCGCGCCCGCCATGCGCGCTCACAGGCCCAGTCCCTCTCTTCCGCCGGACAGGGGGTTTCCAGCAATGACGGTCATGCCCCGGTTCCGGGACATGTTGCCATCCGCTGGGGACAGGCAACGGAAGCCGGACCGGCAACCGGCATCACCTACGCCGCCCTCTCTTCCGCCCCCGTACAGGCTCCGTGTACGGGCCGAGTCGAATTTGCCGGCCCTTTCCGCTCCTTTGGGCAGATGCTGATCCTGGATTGCGGGCGCAACTATCGTTTCGTATTATCTGGACTGGGGCAACTGACGGTTTCGGGTGGCCAAAGCATCAGGAAAGCCGCCACACTCGGCCAGATGCCCGCGGCCGAAGGGATGCTGTTCGTCCAGCTCCGCCACGGCGCACAGGTCGTCAGCCCGGCGCCTTTCCTCTGAGCCGGTTTGCCGAGCGCGTCTGACCTTGTAGGATCGTATCTTAGTAATTTGGCAACCTGAACCGGCCTAGTCTCCCTGCGGAGCACCGTAGGCCAGCAGGTTCCTTCGTGCCCGAGGATGGAGATCACATGAAGTTTCGCAGTGGCCTGTTGCTGGGCACCGCCTTTCTGGCCGGACTGGCTGTTGGACCGGGCGCCCTGCGTCTTGCTGGCTCCGGCGACTTTCCGGGCGCAGCTTTCGCCCGTGAGATTTCTCATGACAACAGCGCGGAAACCGTCCGCCTGCTGACGCTGCTGGGGACCGTCATGGACGTGGTGAAGGCGGAATACGTCCACCCCGTGTCTGACAAGGACCTTATCAACAACGCACTGGATGGAATGGTCGGCAATCTCGACCCCCACTCCTCCTACATGACCGCAGCCCAGTTCCACGACATGCAAACCGAGATTTCGGGCAAGTTCGGCGGTCTGGGTCTTCAGGTTCAGGGTGAATCCGGCCACGTCCGTGTCGTCTCCCCGATCGACGGCACTCCGGCCGCGCGCGCTGGCATCCAGCCGGGCGATTTCATCACAATGGTCGACCACAAGAGCATCGACGATCTGACGCTCGATCAGGCCGTCCGCAAGATGCGCGGCGATCCGGGCACCAAGATCAGCCTGACAGTCGTGCGCCCCAAAACCGGAAAGACCCTGACTTTCGACATGACGCGCGAAATCGTCCATGTCCAGATCGTAAAATCTGCTCTCTATGGCAGCACGGGCTATATCCGTCTGACCGAGTTCGATGACGATCTCGAAGGCGCCATGCATGCCGCGTTCGACAAGCTCAAGGCAGAAGCCGCCAAAACTCCCGGTGGCAAGCTGACCGGAATCATTCTCGACCTGCGCTCCAATCCGGGCGGCAAGCTCGATCAGGCCATCGCAGTCGCGGACGACTTCATCAAGGATGGAGAAATCGTCTCCATTCGCGGTCGCCATGCGGAAAACAACCAGCGCTGGGACGCGAAAGGTACGGACATCACCAATGGCCTGCCGATCGTCGTTCTGACGAATGGTGGCTCCGCCTCGGCCAGTGAAATCGTGGCCGGCGCTCTGAAGGACCATCACCGCGCCATCATCCTTGGTGAAAAGACTTTCGGAAAAGGTTCGGTCCAGACCCTGATTCCGATTGGCGATCAGGGCGCAGTCCGTCTGACGACAGCCCGCTACTACACGCCGTCCGGCCGTTCCATTCAGGGCCTTGGCATCACACCCGATATCCCTGTATCCGAAACAAAGGATGACGATGCTTATGGCTACCGCGAGGCGGATCTGTCTCACATCCTGACGAACATCGGCGGAAACCGTACGACCGAGACGCCGCGCACCGATATTCCGCCAATTGCGAAGTCCATTCCCAAAATGCCGGATGCCAGCTGGCCCGCGTTTGACGCTACAAAGCCTGCGACAGATTTCCAGCTTCAGCAGGCCATCAAGGTCATCAATGCCATGGCGGGCATTTCAAACCCCGCCCCTGCGACCGCACCAGCGACCGAGGTCAAGGCCTCTGCTCCCGCAGTACCCAAGCCGCCCGAAGCACATCACTGACAAGGACATCCCGGATCGTGCAGAACCGTCCCGCCTCCAGCCGTGCAGGGCTCTGGCAACGACTTCCCGTTATCGGACGCCTTCTGATCGCGTTCTGGGCCGTCCTTCTGGCCGGAGCGGCGGCATTCCTGTTCCATCAGCATAAGCCCGTCGTTCTGGCAAAGGTCACGCCCCCAGCCCGACCGGAAGTCCCGCCTGCGCACAGCAGTTCCTCGATCGTCTCCACACCGATGCCAAGAGAGGCGATCCGGCCTATCAGTGCGCCTGAGACGCAGACGCCAGCGCCTCCTGCAACAGCAGAAGTCATTCCCTCCAAAGCCGTTCCGCCCACAGTCACAGCACCTTCAACCACAGTGACACAACAGGCACTTCCATCGGTGACGCCCTCCACGTCCACCGATTCAGCAGCCGTTGTAAGGCCGCCGCTGGCGGCTATCCCGGCGGACAAAACCGCCATTGCAATCGTGCTCCAGGGCTTTGGTTATTCTGACGCCCTCACCTACGACGTCCTTGCGCGCATTCCAGCTCCGGTCGCCGTTGGGATTTCGCCGTATGTCAGCAATATCGGCGACATTATCGCCCGAGCCCACGCCAGCCATCGTGAAGTTTATGTCACACTTCCGATGCAGAGCGCGCATCCCGAGCGCGTTGATGAAGGCCCGCACGCGCTGGGATATGGCAATTCCGCGGCTGATGACCAGCGTGAACTGGAATGGTGTCTGTCCCGCGCCACAGGCGCAGAAGGGCTGACGGACGCTTCTGAAAACGGGGACGATCAACCCGGCGGCGGTTATGCGACCTCGCCGGATTTTGCTCCGATCGCCAGCGTCATCAGCAGTAAAGGTCTTCTTTATCTGGCAGGCTCCGCACAGGATGGTCGCCACACACGCGGCATGACCGCGACGGCCTGGATTGATGGCGACACGGACGCAGCCACTCTGGACAGCCGTCTTGCCGCGCTGCTGCCCCAGAAGGGAAAGCCCACGAAAATTCTGCTGATGGTTGGTCCTGTCACCCCCGTCATGATCGACCGTCTTGCAAACTGGCTCAAAGGCCCGGCGGCCGCCAGCTTCGTCCTGGTCCCTCCCTCAAGTTTCGTCGATAGCGGTATCGGGAACGAGCAGGCCGCCAATTTATCTTCCGCCAGCCCGGTTGCCCCTCTATGAGCGATCCCATGACCCTTCCCTACCGCCCGAATGTCGGAATTGCCCTCTTCAACCGGGAAGGCAAGCTGTTCATCGCCTGTCGGACAGATCTTCCGGGCCGGATCTGGCAGTGTCCACAAGGTGGCATCGACGAGGGGGAGACGCCCGAAACAGCCGCCATGCGAGAGATGGGCGAAGAAATCGGAACACAGAACGCGCGTATCCTCGCCCAACGCGAGGAATGGCTATCCTACGACCTGCCCGCTGTCTTGATCGGAAAGGCTTTAGGGGGCCGTTTCCGGGGGCAGACCCAGAAGTGGTTCGTGATGGGATATGAAGGACGCGATTCCGAAATCCGTCTGGATCTTCATGAGCCAGCGGAATTCGACTGCTGGGAATGGGTTGAGCCGGACGAGGTGCTAGCACGCGATCTGGGCTTCAAAAAAGACCTTTACGCCGCTCTGATCCCGGAACTGACGGCCCTGTTTCAGGCCGCCGCCAAAGACTGGGTCCGCACCAGTCTCGCGTAAAGACCGTCTTTCCGGAGCAGTTCCGCATGCGTCCCCGCTTCGACGACGGCTCCGTGATCCATGACGACGATGAGATCCGCCGCCTGCACCGTTGAGAGGCGGTGTGCCACGATCACAGTCGTGCGGCCCGAGCGCAGATTGGCCAAAGCTTTCTGAACCCGCGCTTCACTTTCGGAATCAAGCGCACTTGTCGCCTCATCCAGCAGCAGTACCCGCGGGTTGCGTAAGAGGGCGCGGGCAAGAGCCACACGCTGGCGTTGCCCACCAGACAGGCGACGTCCCCCCGGTCCCACGCGGGTTTCCAGTCCCGCTGGCAGATTATCGAGAAAATCGACGGCCGCCATGGCACACGCTTTTTCAACCTCGTCGCGCGATGCGGATGGCCGCCCGATCCAGATATTCTCAAGCAGGGACATGTCAAACAGGGTCGTATCCTGGCTGACATAGGCGATGGCATCGCGCAGGGATGAAAGCGTCAGATCACGCAGATCCACGCCTTCCAGCCGGATACTCCCTTCACTCACATCATGCAGACGCGGGATCAGGGAGAGCGCCGTGGATTTTCCTGCACCGCTCGGGCCGACAAGTGCGACGGTTTTCCCGGGCTGCACATCGAAAGTCAGGCCCCGCAACGCGATCCGGCCGTCTTCATAACGATAGCTGGCCTGCTCGAAAACCAGATGTCCCTTTCCTGCAGGCAGGGGTTTCGCACCCGTCCGCTCCATCACTGCGGGAGGTTCGTCAATTACAGCGAAAACACGCGACAATCCGGCCAGCCCTTCCTGAAGAGCCGTGTTCAGAGATCCCAGCGCGCGGATGGGTCGGGATGCGGTGAGGAGGGCCGCGATAAACGCAGTGAAGTCCCCGAGTGTCGCGCCGCCCTGCGCCGCCCGCCAGCCCGCGAACCCCAGCACGGCAGCCACCGCTGCGCCCCCCAGAACCTCAAGCACCGGATCGACGCGGGCACGGCCTTTTGCAATGCGCAGAAATGCCGAATGGAGCAGATCGAGGGAGTGATCGACCCGCGTGCTTTCCCGGTCTTCCATACGGTAAATACGGATCTGCCGGGCCAGAGCGAAACTTTCGTTCAGCAGGGCCGACGTTTCGCCAATCTGCTCCTGCATGCCGCCCGAAGCACGGCGCACTTTTTTGCCCAGCTTCTGGATGGGGACAGCCGCAACCGGATACAGCACGAGTGCGATCAGACTCAGTTCCCAGTCCGTCACGATCATGGAAATCACCAGCCCCACCACCGTCACAGCGTCTCCGAGTGCATTGACCACGCGGATCATCGCCTCGCGGATCGAAATGGCGTCCGTGGTGAAGCGGGCGGCCCATTTGGCAGGCGCGTCTTTTTCAATCGTCGAGACATCCGCCTGGAGCGAATGAGCAAACATGCGGGACTGCAATCCCCGGATCACCGCCAGAACCAGCCCCTGCACGGCAATCGTCTGCCCATACTGAGACGCGGCCTTGAGTCCGGTCACAAGCACGACAAGAGCCGGGACCTGATACAGGATCCGGGAATCATGCGCCGCAAACATGTCCACGGCCCGCTTGATGACGGCGGGATAAAGCGCGGTCAGCGCGGCCATCAGAACGGTCAGAACAACGACGGAAATGATCCGTCCTACATGCTGGCGCATTTCCTCGCGCCAGATGCGTTTCATCAGGACGCGGCTGTCCGTATCAAGGGCTGTGGTTTTCGTCATGTCCGGGGGTGTAGCAAACCTTGCGAAAAGGACGAAACCGCGATCTCACGGATATCCGGCAAGATAGGCCAGACACTGCGTCCGATCCGGCAGACATCCCTGCGTCATCCACCAGTCCCGGCCTTTTTTCAGCCACTGTCCCATTCCCGGCCCCGGCAGGATCCCCTGAGCAAGAGCATCCCTGCCCGATAGCGGGAAATGAGGCTGGGGAAGAGCCTGCAATCCGGAACGAAACCGGTCCCATGTGCTGTCGGGCTTACCCACAAGACGGGCCTGATACAGCCAACTCCGTTCCACAAGCTGATCCAGATCCTGCTCTGCGCGAAGACGCCGCAGATCATCGTCAGACATGCCCGGCGACAAGACTGGTCTGTCTGAGGCCCAGACTTCAATTCTTGCCGCATCTGCATTGGAAAGTTTCAGCCGCCCAGGCAGCTCCCGACTGTTCTCATGGCAAAGAGCAAATAACCTGAGCAGGGGATTTGCCGGAGCATCGCAGTTCAGCATACGATTCAAAGCGGCCAGATCCGGGTCAGGCAGAATAACCTGCAACAGCCCGACCGCCGCCATTGCTGTGATCGTTTCGGCAACGCGTGGACCCGACAGAATTCTTAAAAGTTCGGACGCGACCCGTTCGGCAGAGAGCGTCTCAATCAGCTTCAGATGTTCCGAAACGGCTTTACAGGCCGCCGGATCAGGGATGCCGTTTCCATAACGCGCGTCGAACCGGAAGAAACGCAATGCCCGCAGGGCGTCTTCCGCAATCCGGCACGGTGCGTCCCCGACGAAGCGGACCTGACGCTTTCTCAGATCCTCCTGCCCCCCGAAATAATCATGGAGCCGGTCATGACGGTCCAGCGACATGGCATTGATCGTAAAATCACGCCGGGCTGCGTCTTCCGCCCAGTCCTGCGTCCAGACCACAACTGCGCGACGCCCATCCGTTTCCGCGTCACGACGCAGCGTCGTAATCTCGTACGGAACTCCATCCAAGACCGCCGTCACCGTTCCATGAGACAGACCGGTCGGGATCACCCGGATTCCCACATCTTCCAGCAGGTGCTGGACCTCTTCGGGAGGCTCCGGAGTCGCAAGGTCCAGATCGTGGACAGGAACGTCTGCGAGCAGATCGCGGACGGAACCGCCGACAAGACGGGCCGCAGGCAGGACGCTCCAGATCCGATCCAGACCCTTCCTGTCCGGCAGACGGTCCAGCAGGCCGGGGCGCTGCGTCATGCAGGGCGCGAAAGCGGGAAAAAGCAGTCCTGGCTCCAGACACCGAGACAGGGTTTTCCCTTCACATGTCCAGGAACAGCAAGAGCTGCGAGTTCATAATGGACAGGGCGCGTCACCCGCGCCTGAATGGGAAAGGCGCCTTCGCCATCCCGGACGTGGACGTAAGGCACGCCCGCACACTCTTCCGAAGGCCGATCCCAGTCACACGATAGCGGATGTTCGGGGCCGATACAGATCAGTTCGTCCATATTGGTGCGGAAACACAGATTTTGCTGCCGGCCGCAGGTGCCGCGGAAATCCAGTTCGACCGCCAGAAAGGGGGCATCCTCGACCTGGATGATCCCCTGCTCCATTGGGGTTTTCAGCCAGTAGATGCCTTCGGAGTCCCGGGTCAGCATGGACGAGAACATGCACAGCATGGCTTTGCGCTTTACCGCGGAGCCGCGATACAGCCATGTGCCGTCGCGCTGGATCAGAAAGGGCAGCTTTCGAGGGCCCGTGGAAGAGCAGCCGGAAAAGGGAGACGGTGCCACCAGCGGATCTGGAGCCGCGAAGACGTCAGGCCGGGCCGCCTGCCGGAACTGATGATCGCTCAATTTTCCCTCCAACTGCATAAAAAACTCTCTTCTCACACCAACTTGGGTGCAATCGAGCCTTGATGAAACCCCCACACCTGTCAGACTGGCGTTATGAGCGAGCAGCAATATTCTTCCGGCGTCTCCGCCGGCACCCTGCGGGGCGAGGCGGACGTGGCTGAAGCCGATCGTCTGGCTCCGGTTCTCCATCATGTCCGTCAGGCCATCGGCAGCATTGTTCTGGGCCAGGACAGCGTCATCGAACAGGTTCTTGTCACGATCCTGTCCGGTGGTCACGCACTTCTGATGGGCGCGCCCGGTCTGGGCAAGACCCTGCTGGTCAACACGGCGTCACAGGTTCTGGGTCTGGAGGCAACGCGCATCCAGTTCACGCCCGACCTGATGCCGTCGGACATCACAGGGGCGGAAATTCTCGATCAGGATGCTGATGGACGACGCGCCTTCCGCTTCCTGCCCGGCCCGATCTTTGGCCAGCTTGTGCTTGCCGACGAAATCAACCGCGCCAGCCCCCGCACCCAGTCCGCCCTGTTGCAGGCCATGGCGGAACGTCGGGTCACGCAGGGTGGCAAGGATTATGCCCTGCCGCGCCCCTTCCATGTTCTCGCGACCCAGAATCCGATCGAGCAGGAAGGCACCTACCCCCTGCCCGAAGCCCAGCTCGACCGGTTCATGCTCCAGATCAGCCTCGGCTTTCCGAACCGGGACGCGGAACGGCAGATGCTGCTTCAGACGACAGGCGCCATGACGCCGACTGTTTCGGCTCTGATGAATGCCGAAAGTCTGCTCGCCGCCCAGAACCTTGTCCGGCGTCTGCCGGTCGGCGATCAGATCGTGGATGCCATCCTGAGCCTGACGCGTTCGCTGCGTCCGGAAGATCCGTCCGCCTCGCCGGAGGTACGGGAGGCCGTGTCTTACGGCCCGGGCCCCCGCGCGGCCCAGGCGCTGATGATCGCCACCCGTGCCCGTGCTCTGCTGGATGGCCGTCTGGCGCCAAGCCTTGATGACCTCGTGGCCCTTGCAAGCCCGGTCCTGTCCCATCGTATCGGGCTGGGCTTTGGCGCCCGTGCCGCCGGGACGGACAGCGAAGCCCTGATCCGCAAGCAGGCTCAGGCTCTCCTCTGATCGCCGTGAGAAGTCCGTCCGATACCCTGCGCAGTCTGTTTCGCCGCAACCGGGGTGCCAGTTCCGGCGCACCGACCGCGCAGGCGGAAAGCCTGCCCCTGCCCGCGCTCGTTCTTGAAGCCGAAAAGATTGCCGCAAGCCTGCAAAGCGGCGTTCACGGCCGCAGACGTTCGGGGCCGGGCGAGGATTTCTGGCAGTTCCGGCCCTATCATGCCGGCGAGCCAGCAACGTCCATCGACTGGCGTCAGTCTGCCCGCTCGCCGGTCGAAGACACGTTCTGGGTCCGGGAACGCGAGCGCGAGAACGCCCAGTCGCTGATGCTGTGGTGTGACCCCTCGCCCTCCATGCAGTGGCGGTCTTCCGATACCCTGCCGACCAAGGCGGAGCGCGCGCAGCTTTGCACGCTGGCGCTGGCGTCCGCGTCCCTGCGCGGCGGCGAACGCGCGGGTCTGCTGACCGGAATCGAGGCCGGACGCGCCCTTGCCGGACGTCAGGTTCTGCCGCGACTGGCGGCATCCCTTCTGCGTCAGGACGCGGATGAGCCCGAATTTCCTCGCATGTCTCTGGTTCCTCCACGGTCCGATCTGGTGGTGATAAGCGATTTCCTGTGGGACGAAGACCGGATCGACACGTTCCTCAAAACCTGCGCCAGCCGTCCCGTGCGGACCCATCTCCTCTGTATTCTCGACCCGGCGGAACGGGCGCTGAAACGCGCAGGACGAATCCGGTTCGAAGGGCTTGAAGGGGGCATTCTGACCCTTCCCGCCATGGAAAGCCTCGGTCCGGCCTATGAGCAGGCAATGAACGCGCATCTCGCGGCCCTCAAACAGAGTGCGGCGTCGCTCCATGCCGACTGCATCGTGCATGACACGTCGCAGAACCCGCTTCCGGCTCTTCTGGCGTTGCACATGGCGCTCGGAGGCGGCCGATGATCCTTCTTGCTCCGTTCCTGCTGCTGGGTCTGCTCACACTGCCTGCGCTGTGGTGGCTGGTGCGGGCGACGCCGCCCGCTCCGCAGGAACAGTCCTTTCCGTCCCTGCTCATCCTGAACCGGCTGACGGCCCGGCGGGAAGACGCCGCCCGTTCCCCGCTCTGGCTTCTGATTTTACGCATGGTGGCGGTGGCCCTCGTCATTTTCGGGCTGGCGCGCCCTGTCCTGACGCCGCATCAGACCGAAACCGGCAATGGACCGCTGACCCTCATTCTCGATGATGGCTGGGCCGCCATTCCGCACTGGACCGACCGCATTTCCGCAGCACTCGCGCTTGGCGAAACCGCGATCCGCAACGGTCAGGGCGTCACGCTGCTTCACGCCGCCCGCGCCCCCGATGGCGCGATGCCCGAAGCATTCACAACGCATGACCCCCATGCCCTGTCTGAACATCTCTCGCGCCTGCGTCCGCAGCCCTGGCCGACGGACCGTCAGGCGCTGGCTGCCCTGCTCGGGGGCCGGGATCTGTCGGACCAGCGCGTGATGGTGCTTTCGGACGGTCTGGCCGCGAAGGGAGACGCCGCGCTGCGTGGCGCGCTGGCAAAGGCGCGGTCCGTTCAGGACATGCGCTGGAACGGCTGTGACATCCTGCGCCTTGACGCCGCGACAGGCCAGGACGGCGCGCTTCATGCAAAAGTCGACACACTGCCCTGCCCGACCCGGACCGTGACGCTGCATGCTGTCAACGCCAATGGCGGCACGCTTGCGGCCTATCCCCTCACGACGGGGAACGACCAGACGCTCTCCCTCCCCGCGCTGCTGCGGAACCAGCTCGATCGTCTGACCCTTGAAGGCGCGACCGGCCCTGCCGCTGTGCATCTGATGGGACAGGCCGATCACCGCCGCCCGGTCGGTATTCTCCAGACGCCCGGCGACGCCACACCTCTTGTCGGATCGGCGTTCTTTCTCAATCGCGCCCTGCAACCGATTGCGGACCTGCATAGCGGCGACGCCACGGCCCTGCTGGGCGCACCACTGTCGGTTCTGATCGCAACGGATGGTGCGCTTTCGGGCGAGCAGACGCGCCATCGCGTTCTGGACTGGGTGCGGCATGGCGGAATGCTCGTCCGCTTCGCAGGCCCGGGTCTCGCCGCCGATCAGGCCGCCACGTCCGACGCAACCTCCGATGCGCTCCTTCCCGTCCATCTCATGAGCGGGATGCGTCAGCTGGGCGGCCCGATGTCGTGGGGGAAACCCCAGACGCTAGCGCCCTTCCCCGAGACCTCGCCGTTTTCGGACCTGACGATTCCGCCCGATGTCACCGTCTCAAGACAGGTTCTGGCCAAGCCCGAAACGGGGCTGACGGATCATGTCTGGGCGGCCCTGAGCGATGGCACCCCGCTCGTAACCGCGCGCGCCGAAGGCAATGGCGAGATCGTGCTGTTCCATGTCACGCCCTCGCCCGACTGGTCCAACGTACCGCTTTCCGGGCTGTTTCCCGACATGCTGGAGCGTCTGATCGAACGCTCCGCAGGCGTGGCGGGCGGCGGTCCGGCGGAACTGGCGCCCTGGCGTATTGTCGGGAGCGATGGCGGGCTCGTCATGCCGCCACAGGCTGCACGCTCCCTCCGCGCTGCGGATCTGGCGCATACGGATGTTTCCGTCACGCATCCTGCCGGGCTTTATGGTCCGGCCCGTGGAACGCGCGCGCTCAATCTCGGCGATGCTGCTTCGCCTATGGTGGAGGAGCCTTTGCTCGGGACGCGGATTTTGCCTGATGGCGCGCATGCGGATCGTCCGATCGGCCCCGCGCTGATGGCGGCGGGTCTGCTGCTGCTGTTGCTGGATCTGATCCTGTCCCTGCGGCGGCGCGGTCTGCTTGGCGCTCTGGCGGTTGCAGGTCTGCTGCTTCTACCGATGGCCCACGCCCAGACGCAGAATCAGACGCCAGCACAGACAACCGCTCCCCTTCCGGGAGCCGTGCCGCAGGCTGCGCTCGAAACGCGGCTGGGCTATGTCCTCACGGGGCATGACGATATCGACGCCGTCTCCCGCGAAGGGCTTCAGGGCCTTTCCGATTATACGACAGCCCGCAGCTCCGCCACGCTCGGTCATCCCGACGGCGTTGTTCCCGGCAAGGACGATCTGGCGTTCTATCCGCTCCTGTACTGGCCCATCACACCGGATATGCAACCCGATCCCGAACGCACGAAAGCGCTCAATACCTTCATGGAACACGGGGGGATCCTGTTGATCGACGAACAGGGTGCTGGCACCGACACGGACTCCGGAACCAGCGCCACCGCCCGGGCCGCGCTGCAACGCGTGACCGATGGTCTCGTCGTGCCACCACTCGCGAAACTGACGGACAAGCACGTTCTAGCCCACACCTTCTATCTGCTGCACAGCGGATTTCCCGGTCGCGTTGCCGGGCAGCCGGTTTATGTCGCACGCAACGGGGACGAGGCGAATGACGATGTCAGCCCTGTCATCATCGGCAATGGCGACTGGGCCCATGCCTGGGCCGTGGACGGATCGGGCAACCATCCCTTCGCCGTCATTCCCGGAGGCGAAGACCAGCGCACGCAGGCCTATCGTTTTGGCGTGAACATGGTGCTCTACGCCCTGACCGGAAACTACAAAAACGATCAGGCCCAGTATCCTGAAATGCTCCGCCGCCTCGGCAGCCCGGATTCAGCACCCGCCACAACCAGTCCCGACACCGCCGACGAGGAGGACGCACCATGATGTTCGATCTTTCTCCGATGCTGCCCGTCTGGCTGCTGGCGACGCTGGCCGCACTCAGTGTTGCAGGCGCGCTTTACGGTGCCCTGCGTGGCGCGCGCGGAATGCTCTGGCGGGCGCTGGCCGTTCTGGCCCTGCTGGGATGGCTGTCCGGGCCGCGCGCACTTCATCCGGTGCTTCGTCCGGTGCCGCAGGATGCGCTGCTGGTTGTGGATCGTTCGGCCTCGATGCAGGTAGGCCCCCGCACGGCCATCGCGGATCAGACCACACGGCAGATCATGCAGGACGCGGCCCGCCTTCCGGGCCTGACGCTCCATCGCGTCGATGTTCCGGGGGGCACGGGGCATGGCACCCGTCTGTTCGAGGCGCTGGATCATGCCGATCTGCCGCAGGGCCGTTTTGCAGGTGCCATCGTCGTGACGGACGGCATGGATCATGACGTTCCGGCCCATCTTCCGGCGCGCTTTCAGGGACCGGACGGACAGAAACTTCCGCTACATCTTCTGCTGACGGCGCGGGGCGAGGAACAGGACCGTCGCCTGCGCATCCTGAGCACGCCGCCCTATGCCATCGTCGGACAGAACGCCACGATCCGCGTTCAGGTCGACGATCTAGGCGCTCCGGGTGCGGCCGACGCGGTTCTTACGATCCGCTCGGGCGATGCCCCGCCGCAGACCCGCCCGATCCGGACCGGTACGCCCGCGGACATCACCGTTCCCGTGCAGCATCCCGGCGAAACGCTTGTCGGCCTGTCGGTCTCCCCGTTGGCGGGTGAGGCCTCCACCGAAAATAACAGCGAAGTCGTCCGCATCCGGGGCGTCCGGGACCGGCTGCGCGTGCTGCTGGTTTCGGGTGTACCCAATCAGGGCGAGCGCGTCTGGCGGCGGCTTCTGAAAGCCGATCCTTCCGTCGATCTCGTCCACTTCACCATTCTGCGCTCCCCCAACACCGATGACGGCACCCCGCTGTCGGATCTGGCGCTAATCCCGTTCCCCATCCGCGAATTGTTTCAGGAAAAGATCCGCAGTTTCGACCTCATCATTCTGGACGGCTTTCGCAACAGCAACATCCTGCCGGACGAATATCTGACCAATATCGCCGATTATGTCCGCAACGGCGGCGGCCTGCTGGTAACGGCAGGGCCTGAATTCACGCAGGACGGCACACTTCAGGATACCAGCCTCGCACAGATTCTTCCGGCCCATGTCGGGACGGACGGGGTCGTTACGCGGGCTTTCCGTCCCTCCCTGACCGATCTGGGTAAAACCCATCCCGTCACGGCTGGCCTGACGGAAGACTGGGGCCCCTGGTATCGTGCTCTCCGGCCGGACCAGTCCCATGGCGAAGACCTGATGCATGGCCCGGATGGCGCGCCGCTTCTGCTTTTGGACCGGGTGGATCGGGGGCGCGTCGCCATGCTCATGTCGGACCAGCTCTGGCTGTGGTCTCGCGGGGAAGGCGGCGGCGGACCGCAGGCCGAGCTTCTGCGGCGCTTGTCACACTGGCTCATGAAGGAGCCGGACCTTGAAGAAAACCGCCTGACGGCCCGGATCGAAAACGGTCAGCTCGACGTCGAGCGCCACGCCGCGGGACAGGCTGTTTCGCCTGAGGCTTTCGTCACGGCGCCGGACGGAAAACGGACGCCCGTTACCCTGAAACAGACGGATGGCGTCTGGCACGCCACGCTCGCCGCCACGATGCCCGGAATCTGGAGCGTCCGGCAGGATGGTCTGGTCGCTTTCGCCAGTCCCGTCTCCCATGACCCGATCGAACGGCAGGACCTGCGCGCCACCGCGACTGTCATGGGCGTCAGCGCTCAGGCATCGGGGGGAGCCGTGGTGTGGGTTGCGGATCATACGCCCCATCTGAAACAAGTTCCCATCGGCTCGACCATGAGCGGCTCGGACTGGATGGGCCTGCCCGTCGCCACGGCGGCCGTCGCAGGTGAGACGCGTACGACGGACCTCGTTCCCGCATGGGCGGCCCTGTTCGCGGCCCTGATTTTCCTCGCAATCGGCTGGTGGCGGGAAGGTCATTGAAAAAATGTCACAATCCGGCACCTCCGAGAGGCATCTGCAGACTCGCGCAGGACGAACGATCACAGTATATTGGTTTTATGCGACTGCTCCCCACCCTGCCCCGCCTGCTGCTCGTTGCCGCTCTGGCAATGACGCCGACGATTCTCGTACCCTGGCACCACGCCCAGGCTCAGGATGCCGACGACGCCGAGGCTGAACAGGAAGCCGAGGCCAATCAGAAGAAAGCCGAAGCCCGCAAGGCCGCCCAGCGCGCCGCGCCGCCTTCCGCCCTTCCGGGAGCAGAAGCCTCCGACGACGACGCCGGTCATGCCCGCGCCGATGTGAACCCGACCACAGCCCTGTTCGATGCGATCAACCGCGGCTCCCTCAACGCAGCGAAAGAAGCGCTCAACCGTGGCGCCGACATGGGCGGGCACAATGTTTTGGACCAGACACCGCTGGACATGGCCATCGACCTGAACCGCAAGGACATCATGTTCCTGCTGCTGTCGATGCGGACCTATAATCCCGACGGGAAGATCGAGAACAGCGTTTCCGATCAGGGCGTTGAAATGAAAAACGGCAGCGGCCATCTGACGATTGGTGGAAAGTCTGTCACGCCGAAACATTCTGCTGTCGCAGCATCCCCGCATTTTGACGCGAGTGGCGGAAAAGCGGATCCTTCAATCGGCTTCCTCGGCTTCGCAGGTCACTAGCCTCATCTGATCCAGAGACGAAAAAAGCCGGAGAGTAACTCTCCGGCTTTTTTTATGCGCGCTGTCGTCCGGTGTCAGCCGACGTTGCGCAGCGCCTGACTTTCCTGACGCAGGACGTCGATCTGAACGAACTGGCCGTCACGCTCGAAATACCAGAATGTCCAGCCATTGCAGGACGGAGCGCCCGTCAGGCCCGCGCCCAGCTTGTGGATGGAGCCGCGCTGGTTGCCCGATACGAGCGTACCATCCGGGGTCACGGTTGCTTTCAGACGCTTCTGCCGGTCGTAGAGCACGGTTCCTGCTGGCAGAATGCCCGTCTCCACGAAACTTCCAAACGGAATACGCGGCATTTCGCGCCGGGCCGGCGTGGTCGCAAGCTGTTCGGACGTCAGGCGTTCTTCGCGCGCCACGCGCTCCCGGGCGGCCTTGACGTAATCCGGATGGCGTTCGATGGCGATGTAATGACGCCCCAGCCGCTTGGCCATTGCCGGGGTGGTCCCGCTTCCGCAGAACGGATCCAACACCACATCATTGGCATTGGTCGAAGCCACCAGAACGCGATGCAGCAGACTTTCCGGCTTCTGCGTCGGGTGCAGTTTCAGGCCGTGTTCGTTCTTCAGGCGCTCGTTGCCTGTGCACAGCGGCAGATACCAGTCCGAGCGCATCTGAAGATCGTCGTTCAGGGCCTTCATGGCCTGATAGTTGAAACGATATTTGCTCTGCGGACCACGCGCCGCCCAGATCAGCGTCTCATGCGCGTTCGTGAAGCGCCGTCCACGAAAATTCGGCATCGGGTTGGACTTGCGCCAGACGATATCGTTCAGGATCCAGAAGCCCAGATCCTGCATGATCGCGCCAAGCCGGAAGACGTTGTGATAGGAACCGATGACCCAGATTGTGCCGTCCTTGTGCAGGATCCGGCGCGCTTCGCTCAGCCATTCGCGCGTGAAGTTGTCGTAGGTCGCGTAATCCGCAAACTTGTCCCAGTCGTCATCCACGCCATCCACGACGGTTTCGTCCGGACGACGCAGCTCGCCGCGCAGCTGAAGGTTGTACGGCGGATCAGCGAAAATGCAGTCCACGCTCCCGTCCGGCAGCGTCTTCATCATTTCGATGCATTCTCCACGCAGGATCTGGTCGACGGGAAATTCACCGCTCATGCTGCGTGTGCCTCTGCTTCAATCATGTTTCGTATTGGCGCGAACCCGCGCCTGTGATGGGGTGTCACCCCCCGGAGCTTCAGGCCCTGCATGTGCGCGGCCGTGCCGTAACCCGCATTGCGCTCCCAGCCATAGGCATCGTGGCGCATGGCCAGGCGCGCCATCAGGCGGTCGCGCGTTACCTTGGCGATGATGGAGGCTGCGGCAATGGACAGGCTGATCCCGTCGCCACCGATCACCATTTTGATGGGACAGGGCAGTTTCGGGGCGTGTTTGCCGTCCACGAGGGCAAGGTCCGGCACCCGGCCGAGCCGGGACAGCGCCCGGCGCATGGCCAGGTAGCAGGCCTGGGCGATATTGATCTGCTCGATTTCCAGAACGGATGCCGCGCCAATGCCGATCAGCACCTGTTCGTCGGCCATCAGGGCCTCATAGGCGAGCATCCGGCGCCGGGCCGTCAGTTTCTTGGAATCATCGAGAAGGGCAGACAGGGTTTCAGACGGCGGCGCCGTAAATGCCACGGCGGAGGCTACGACCGGCCCTGCCAGAGGACCACGCCCGACTTCGTCGATCCCGACGACCAGCCCCCCATGGGCAGCTTCCAGGGCGTAATCCGGCATTTCTGAGTGTCTCCCCGACAGATCACCGCGAAATCAGGTGACCGAATCGGTTGTGAATCATGGCGACTCGAAAGGGAACCCCAAAAATGCATGAGTTCTAAGTTTAATATGTCAAGTGTGGTGAGAAAGACTCTTTACCCCAAGCGTCAGAGGTCTTCCTGCTGGCTGTCCTGACCGGACGCTGACGGAGGCGATGGAGCGGGCTGATCCATCTGCCCGTGTCGCATCTGAATCTCTTTCTCGATCTGAGGGAACTGATAGATTTTTTCCGTCACATTGACCGTCAAAAGGACGAGACTGACGATCAGCAGCGAGAGCCCCCGACCAACGATCTGGCGGCGTTTCCAGAAATATCCCGGCAGAAACAGCCACCACCAGAAGCCCGGCGGCGTCTTTCCGCTTTCACGAATGGACGTCCGGTCCAGCATGAAGGAAACAAAAAACAGGATCAGCGACATCATCCCGACGACAGAAATCGTTCCCACCCGGCCGCTGTCCGGAATCTGGCGCAGGTCCAGAATCAGCAGCGTGAGGCGCTGGATCAGCCATGGTCCGACCAGAAGCACCCAGGCCCAGTGTTCCGAACTTCCCGAAGACATCCGCAGAAGCCCTGTCAGTGGAGAGACAAGCCCCGCCGCGCTGGCAGGGCGCCATGTTGATCCGAATTCCGGCGTCCAGACGAGCGTTTCGGGCTTGATCTGCCGCTGCATGATCAGGCGCAGGATTTCCTCACGGGAGACTGGACCGGCCTGTTGCCCGTTGTTGTCGTAAAACCATTCCATGAAAAAAGCCTCCCGGATTACTCCGGAAGGCTTCTAGCACAAAGACGTCCCTATGGTCGAAACGCCTGTGGCGCCTCAGTCGCTTTTGCGACCAAACAGCAGACCGCCGACGATCATTCCGACGACTGTTGCGATCACCAGCGAGATCAGCGGGCGATCCTGCACAAACGCCGTTGCGGCTTCGAGCTTGGTTTCGCCTTCGTCGTACAGATCAGCGAATTCCTGCTGCGCCATGCCGGAAAGCTGGTCAAACTTGCCCTCGGCCTGAAGCTTCGCATCGCCGGTCAAGCCACCAAAACCGTCCTTGAGCTTGCCCTTGGCGTCATCCACAAGGCCTTCGACCTTCGTTTCAGTTGTGTCGGCCATTTTGTTCTCCTCTGTCCGGATTAACCTGTCCTCAATGCAAACGCACAACACAGACATCCGGTTCCAACCCGATATGATCCCTGCGCGGAAAAGAGACAAGCCCCATGGAATGGTCATGACCAGTAATGTAACGAAAAGTATCATTTCCGGTCATTTTGATTTTCATTGCCAAAACTGAACAGGATTTAAGGTCGCGTCATGGCAGGCGCTGGCCTCCTGCCGTATAAGCAGGAAAACACATAACTTCGTCGCCTGAGAGCCCCGCGCTCTGCTATGCGGAAAGACAGAACCACCATGGATCAGCAGACGGCCAGCTCCAGCGACCGCCTTACGAACAGCACCGCCCAGTCCTCGCCCCCTCCCGCACGGTCCCGTCGTCGGCGCTGGATCCTCTGGGGCGCTGTTCTCCTGATCGCTCTTCTGATCCTTTTCGCGATTTTCCGCCCTCATGGCGCAACCCACAAGCATGGCCACAGCACCGCGGCTGACGGAAACGTGCAGCCCGTCGCCGTCGCGACCGCCCATACCGGCGACATGCCCGTAGTTTTTCAGGAACTCGGAACGGTCGTCCCGGTCACGAATGTGACGATCACGCCGCGCGTCAACGGCCATATCTCGGCCGTCTATTACAAGGAAGGCCAGCACGTTCATAAGGGTGATGAGCTCGAACTGATCGACCCGCGCCCTTACGAGGCCACGCTCTCCCAGTATCGTGGAACACTGGCCGCGGATATGGCGCAGCTTGAGAAGGCCCGCGTGGACAATGCCCGCTACCAGCGCCTGATCAAACAGAACTCGACCTCCGCCATGACCGCGCGTGATCAGGAATTCACGGTTCAGCAGCTTGAAGGTCAGGTCGAATTCGACCGCGCGAATGTCCGCAATGCCGAGCTCAACGTGATGTACTGTCACATCATTGCGCCTGTCGAAGGCCGTGTCGGTATCCGCGTGCTCGACGTCGGCAACTATGTGACGGCAGGCCAGTCCGGCGGTCTGACCATCCTGACTATGATGCAGCCCATCTCCGTAATCTTCACGGTTCCGCAGAACCAGCTGCAGGAGGTCATGAAATATCTGGACAAGACCGGCGAACTGTCCGTCGAAGCCTGGGACAGCGATAACACCCATAAAATCGCCACCGGCACCGTCAAGGCCCTCGACAGCCAGATCGACACGGCAACGGGTACGGTCCGGATGCGTGGCATCTTCGCGAACGAGGACGAGCACCTCTTCCCGAACCAGTTTGTGAACCCGCATCTTCTGGTCACGACGCTGCATGATGCCCTGCTCGTTCCCGGAAATGCCCTCCAGACGGGACCGGACGGACGCTTCGTCTACCGTGTCAAGCCAGACATGACCGTGGAAGTCGTGCCCGTCACCGTCGGCACGACAGACGGCACGAACGCCGTGATCGAAAAGGGCCTGAGCAGTGGGGACCGTGTCGTGACGGATGGTGTCAGCCATCTGCGCCCCGGCCAGAAAGTGTCCATCCCCGATACGTCTTCGCCGACGGCACAGACGACGGAAGCCGAACACAAGAGCGCCAGCCAGCACCGTCATCACCGCGACGGACAGCAGAGTTCCGATGCGCCCCAGCAGAAGAACGACCCGTCCTCGCCCGCCGACACCGGCAACCACTGACCGACGTCCAGAACAGTCAAACAGGGAACATCAAGACCGTGAATCCGTCCCGCCTGTTCATCGAGCGCCCGGTTGCCACCAGCCTCCTGATGTTCGCCATCCTGCTGAGCGGCCTGCTTGGCTACCATTTTCTGGCCGTCTCAGCCCTGCCGCAGGTTGAATATCCGACGATCACGGTCTCGACTTTCTATCCGGGCGCCGGGCCGGACGTGATGAGTACGTCCGTCACCGCGCCGCTGGAAACCCAGCTCGGCCAGATGGCCGGTCTGGACCAGATGACGTCCCAGTCTTCTGGTGGCGCTTCGGTTGTCACGCTGCGCTTCGGGCTGGACATGTCGATGGACGTGGCCGAGCAGGAAGTTCAGGCCGCAATCAACAATGCCACCTCCCTGCTGCCGAGCGATCTGCCCGCCCCTCCGATCTATGCGAAGGTCAACCCGGCGGACACCCCCGTCCTGACGCTCGGCATCACGTCCAAAACGCTGCCGCTTCCCGAGGTCGAGGATTACGTCAACACGCGGCTTGAACAGAAGATCAGCCAGATTTCCGGCGTCGGTCTTGTCACCCTGTCAGGCGGTAACCGCAAGGCGTACCGGATTCAGGTCAACATCCCGAAGCTGACCTCCTACGGCATCGCGATCGACACGCTGCGCACCATCATCAGCACGGTCAACGTCAACTCCCCGACCGGTACATTCGACGGTCCCAAGCGTTCCACCTCCCTGCGCATCGACGGACAGATCCAGTCCGTCGCACAGCTCATGAACCAGGTGATCGCGTATCAGAACAACGGTCCGATCCGCGTACGGGACATCGCGACCGTCGTTGAGGGTGCGGAGAACGCACAGCTTGCCGCCTGGGCCAACCGCACGCCTGCGCTGATCCTGAACGTGCAGCGTCAGCCCGGCGCGAACGTCATTGGCGTCGTGGACAACGTCCTGCGCGTCCTGCCACAGCTCAAGCTCGACCTGCCGCCGGGCATCGACGTCACGCCTCTGACCGACCGCACCACGACCATCCGCGCTTCCGTCAATGATGTGGAATACGAACTGGCACTCGCCATGCTCCTCGTCGTGGGCGTGATTTTCGTGTTCCTGCGCAATGTCCCGGCGACGATCATTCCCAGCCTTTCCGTTCCGCTGTCTCTGATCGGCACGCTGGCGGCGATGTATCTGTTGGGTTTCTCGCTCGACAACCTGTCGCTGATGTCCCTGACCATCGCGACCGGCTTCGTCGTCGATGACGCCATCGTCGTGATCGAGAACATCGCCCGTTACGTCGAGGCTGGTGAAGACCGCTACACCGCCGCACTCAAAGGTGCGGGCGAGATCGGCTTCACCATCATCTCGCTGACGGTCTCGCTGATCGCCGTGCTGATCCCGCTACTGTTCATGAAGGATGTCGTCGGGCGTCTGTTCCATGAATTCGCGATGACGCTCTCCATCACCATCATCATTTCCGCTGTCGTCGCCCTGACGCTGGTGCCGATGATGTGCGCGCGCCTGCTGTCTGACACGCATGCGCCCTCCACGAAAAATACGGTCTGGAGCCGCCTGTCCAACCGCACCGAGCGAGGCATCAACGCCCTGATCGCAGGATACGGGCGCTGGCTCGATGTCGTGCTGCGCTTCCGGGTCACGACCCTTCTGGTGACGCTCGGCACGATCGTCCTGACCGGTGTCCTAGCCTGGACCATCCCCAAAGGCTTTTTCCCGACGCAGGACACCGGCGTCATCCAGGGCATCTCCGTGATGTCGCAGGCCATTTCCTTTGAAGGCATGAAAGACCGTCAGGCCGCCCTTGGAGACGTGATCCTGAAGGACCCGGACGTCGCCAGCATCTCGTCTTTCGTGGGCATCGACGGCCAGAACATGACGCTCAATGTCGGCCGCTTCCTGATCAACCTCAAGCCGCGTGAACAGCGCACGTCCAGCCTTGAGGCAATCATGCGGCGCCTGTCCTCCGTCGGGGATCAGGTGATCGGGGCGCAGCTTTACGTCCAGCCGATTCAGGATCTGTCTCTGGATTCCTCGATTTCCGCCACGCAGTACCAGTTCATGCTGGAAAACCCGGATTACGACACCTTCAAGACCTGGGTGCCGAAATTCGTGGATGCTTTGCGCAAGGAACCGTCGCTGCGGGATGTCACGTCGGACCTTCAGGCCGAGGGACTGGTCGCCCAGCTTTCGCTCGACCGTCCGACCGGTGCACGATACTCAATCACGCCGCAGACGGTCGACAATCTCCTGTATGACAGCTACGGCCAGCGTCAGATCACGACGATCTATACGCAGTCTAACCAGTACCGCGTCATTCTGGAAGCCGACCCGAAACTACAGACCGACCTGACCTCCCTGAGCCAGCTTTATCTGCCCGGCATTTCCTCGCAGGCCGGTGGCAGCACGTCCGGTCCGACGCGCCAGCCGACATCGGGGCTCGTGCCGCTGTCGCAGGTGACGACGATGACGCATGTCCTCGCCCCCCTGCTCATCAGCCATTTCGGCCAGTTTCCGGCCACGACGGTGTCGTTCAACGTCGCCAGCGGTTATTCGCTTGGGGCTGCCACCAACGCCATCGAGCGCGTGGAAAAGCAGATCGGCCTGCCGCCGGAGTTCCAGACTGCCTTCCAGGGCACGGCGGCAGCATTCCGCTCGTCGCTGTCCAACGAGGTCTGGCTGGTCATGGCAGCCGTGATCGCGGTCTATATCGTGCTGGGTATTCTCTATGAGAGCTATATCCACCCGATCACGATCCTCTCCACCCTGCCTTCCGCCGCCATCGGTGCGCTGATCGGGCTCTATCTGTTCGGGATGGATCTCGACATCATGGGCATCATCGGCATCGTGCTGCTGATCGGCATTGTGAAGAAGAACGCCATCATGATGATCGACTTCGCTCTCGAAGCCGAACGCCTGGAGGGCCATACGCCGCTTGAATCCATCAAGCGCGCGGCTATGCTTCGCTTCCGTCCGATCCTGATGACCACACTGGCCGCCCTGTTCGGAGCCCTGCCCCTGCTGATCGGCACGGGCGTCGGCTCCGAACTGCGGCGTCCGCTGGGTGTGGCCATCGTTTTCGGCCTGATGATGTCCCAGCTTCTGACCCTGTTCACCACGCCCGTCATCTATCTGTTCATGGATGAGCTGGGAACGAAAACGCGTGCCTTCATGCAGCGTCACCGCCGCAACAGCCCGCCTTCGCAGCCCCAGGCCCCCAGCCCTCACACAGGCGCTCCGTGAATCTGGTCCGCCTCTTTGTCCTGAGGCCCGTTGGCACGACGCTGCTGGCGGTGGCTCTCGTGATCGGCGGCGTCATGGGGTATTTCGCCCTGCCTGTCGCCGATCTGCCGGACGTCGACTTCCCGGTCATCATGGTGACCGCGAACCAGCCCGGCGGCTCCCCCTCCGAAATCGCGAGCACGATTGCCGGCCCTCTGGAGCGGCATCTGGGCGCGATATCCGGCGTCACGGAAATGACCTCGGAATCCACGGTCAACCAGACGCGCATCACCCTTCAGTTCGACCTGTCGCGGGACATCAACGGTGCTGCGCGTGACGTGGAGGCGGCCCTGCAGGGCGCGCGGCAGGATCTGCCTACCAGTCTGCGCAGCAACCCGACCTACATGAAGGCGAACTCCAACGGTCCGCCCATCCTCGCGTTGACCCTGTCGTCCAGCACCCGGACGCCGCAGGAACTCTACGATTTCGCAAGCAACATCCTCATCCCGCAGCTCAGCCAGATCCAGGGCGTCGGCGATGTGGAGATCCGGGGCGCGTCTCTTCCGGCCGTACGTGTTGAAATCAATCCGCTTCGCCTGTTCCATTACGGGATCGGTTTCGAGGATCTGCGGGCCGCCCTTGCCTCCGCCAACGCCCATACGCCCAAGGGTTTTCTGGATGCCAATGGCGAGCGCATGATGCTCTCCACCAATGACCAGGCCACGGATGCGGAAGAATACCGCGATCTGGTCATCGCCTATCGCAACAGCCAGCCTGTCCGCCTGACGGATCTCGCGGACGTCAAGAACAGTGTCGAAGATCTTCGTCAGGCGGGGTATCTGAACGGCAACGCTGCCATCATCTGCACGGTCTTCTCGCAGGGTGGCGCAAACGTCATCAAGACGATCGACGGCATCCGTGGCCGCCTGCCAGCCCTTCAGT
The DNA here is from genome assembly GCF_002153595.1 of Gluconobacter sp. DsW_056. Lineage (NCBI taxonomy): Bacteria > Pseudomonadati > Pseudomonadota > Alphaproteobacteria > Acetobacterales > Acetobacteraceae > Gluconobacter > Gluconobacter sp. DsW_056. Next base: position 69,548 of record NZ_JOPF01000008.1, on the reverse strand, counting down.
CCGCCCTGCCCGGCAATACCGACATTTCGATCCTGATCGACCGCTCCAAGACAATCCGGGCCTCGCTGGACGATACGAAACAGACGCTCGTCATTGCCGTCGTGCTCGTGGTCGTCGTCGTCCTGCTGTTCCTGCGCAGCCTGTCCGCCATCATGGTTCCGGCCATCGTGGTGCCAGTCTCGATCGTGGGAACCTTCGGGGCCATGGCGCTGATGGGATACCAGCTCGACAACATGTCGCTGATGGCGCTGACGATTTCGACGGGCTTCGTGGTCGATGACGCCATCGTCGTTCTGGAAAACATCGCCCGCTACATGGAGATGGGCTACGACCGGCAGGATGCCGCCATCAGGGGCACGACCGAAGTCGCGTTCACGGTCGTTTCGATCACGGTCTCGCTGATCGTGGTGTTTGCACCGATCATGCTCATGGGCGGGATAGCCGGGCGCCTGTTCCATGAGTTCGCGATGACCATGGTCATCACGCTCTGCATTTCGCTACTCCTGTCCCTGACGCTGACGCCCATGATCAGCGCCCAGCTCCTGACCCACACGGACGATAACGGTCCCGGTCCGTGGAAGAAGACAGGCCGTTTCCTCGAACGCATGATCAGCGCCACCACTTCGGGTTACGGCAGGTCGCTGGACTGGGCCCTGGGGCACCAGTTCGTGATCGCGATGTCGCTGCCCGCCACTCTGGTGCTTGCCGGCGTGCTGTATGTGAAGATGCCCAAGGGTTTCTTTCCCTCCGAAGATACCGGGCAGATCATGGGGCGCGTGGTCGCCGATCAGTCGATCTCGTTTCAGGCGCTTCAGAAAATCGTGGTCAAGGCCATGAAAAGCGTCGCGTCCGACCGGGATGTCGTCGGCGTTATGGGGGGCGTTGGCGGGCGTTCGGCCAATTCGGCGAACATGTTCATCGCTCTCAAGCCCAAATCCGAGCGTACGGACGATCTTGCGACCACCATCCAGCGCCTCACCCGCAGATTCTCTCACATTCCCGGCGCGCAGCTCCGTCTGATGGCGCCCGGCAGTGTCCGCACGGGTGCCCGCCCCGGCGACGCCGCCTACCAGTATTCTCTGGAAGGCCCCTCCGCCGAAGACCTGTTCGAATGGACGCCAAAAATTACGGCCGCCTTCTCGAAGCTGCCGGAACTCATGGATGTAACCTCGAACGTCGAACAGGGCGGTCAGGGGATCAACATCGCCATCAACCGCGATACGGAAGCACGCTATTCCGTCACGCCGCAGCTCATCTCCAACACGCTTTATGACGCATTCGGCCAGCGCGCGGCATCCATTATCTACGGCAACCTCAACCAGTACCGCGTCATCATGGAAGCAGCCCCCCGCTACTGGCAGGACCCGTCGATGCTGCAACAGATGTGGATCAGCACCTCCGGCGGAACAGCGGCGGGTGGTACGGCATCGAACAATATCCGCGCGCGTGCCACAACGGCTGTCACGACCCTGTCACAGAGTGAACAATCCTATCAGAACTCCGTCGCCAACGCTCTGGCAGGCGGAAAGTCAGCGTCGAGCGGTGCGGCCGTCGCCACAAGCGTGGACAACATGGTGCCCCTGTCCGTCCTCTCACGGCAGCGCAACACCAATACGGCCCTGACCGTCAGCCATGATGGGCAGTCCGTTGCGACGACCGTGTCCTTCAATCTTGCGCCCGGTGTTTCGCTTGGTACTGCCGTGGATGCCGTGCAGGCTGCCATGGTGAAGCTGCATGTCCCCTCGGACATTCACGGCGGGTTTGCAGGCAATGCGGCGGCTTTCCAGAAATCCGCCGGCAGCGAAATCCTGCTGATCCTGGCAGCACTCGCGGCCGTCTATATCGTGCTGGGCGTCCTGTATGAGAGCCTGATCCATCCCCTGACAATCCTTTCGACACTGCCGTCCGCAGGCGTTGGCGCCATTCTGGCACTTCAGATCTGCGGGGAGGAATTCTCCCTCATGGCTATGATCGGCGTGATCCTGCTCATCGGCATCGTCAAGAAAAACGCCATCATGCTGATCGACTTCGCCCTCGTGGCGCAGCGCGAAGGCCTGTCGGCCAGAGACGCCATCCGTCAGGCCAGCCATCTGCGTTTCCGTCCTATCCTGATGACGTCTCTGGCGGCTGCGTTCGGTGCCGTGCCCCTCATCATCGGCAACGGATATGGCTGCGAACTCCGGCGACCGCTTGGGATCGCCATTCTCGGCGGTCTGGTAGTCAGCCAGTTGCTGACCCTCTACAGCACACCCGTCATTTTCCTGTATCTCGACCGGTTCGGACGCGCCATGGGCCGTCTGCGTGCCCACGTCGCTTCCTTTTTCCATCTCTCAGCCCGGGGAACACAGTCCTGATGCCCGCCCTCCGTAAGTCCACCCTGCGCACTGCCCTGCTGGGGGCGGCGACCCTGCCTTTCCTGAGCGGCTGTATCGGCGGCATGGTCGGTCCGAACTACCATCGCCCGAAAGCCATCATCTCCGCCAAATTCAAGGAGGCGCCTCCGCCGCCGGGCTGGCAGATGGCGGCTCCGGATCTTGCGAAAATGCCCAAGGGAGACTGGTGGACGATCTTCAACGATCCCGTCCTCAATGAACTTGAGGAACGCGTAGCAACGTCCAACCAGAGCCTGAAGGAATATGAGGCGCAGTACCGCAAGGCGGCTGCCACGATTGACTCGGTCCGCGCGCAGCTCTTTCCGACCCTGAGCGGAAAATTCAGTTTCAACCGCAACTCACAGGGCGGCAGCACGTCGAATGCCAGCAGCGGCATTCCCTACACATCCAGCCAGTCCTACACGTCCAACACATGGACCACTGGCCCGTCCGCAAGCTGGACCGTGGACGTCTGGGGCATGATCCGCCGGCAGATCCAGCAGCAGGTTGCCGCCACACAGGCCGACGCCGCCCTCGTTGCGAACATGCGACTGTCCTATCAGCTTCAGCTCGCACAGGACTATTTTGATCTGCGCTACCAGGACAGCCTGATTGCGCTCTATACACGCAATGTGGATCTGTATCGTCACAATCTGGAAATCCTCCAGAACCAGCTCGACGCTGGTGTCGCGGATCCGACGAGCGTCCTTCAGGCCCGCTACCTGCTGCAATCGACGCAGGCCAGCCTGTCCAACGCCCATATTTCCCGCGCGCAGTACGAACACGCCATCGCCATGCTGACAGGCCGTGCTCCTGCGGAACTGAGTCTCGCCTCCTCTCCCCTCCCCGAGACGATCCCCGCAGCTCCTGTCGCCGTGCCCTCCATGCTCCTTCAGCGCCGCCCGGACGTGGCGCAGGCCGAGCGCAACATGGAAGCGTATAATGCGGAGATCGGATACGAGATCGGCGCCTTCTTCCCGCAGGTCACGCTCTCCGCTTCCTACGGCTATAGCGGCAATCCTCTCGAGCAGCTGATCCAGGCCGCGACGCGCACATGGAGCCTTGGTGCGGCTGCAACCGAGACGATCTTTCAGGGCGGTGCACGCTCCGCTGCGGTGCGCAGCGCGGAAGCCGATTATGACAACGCCGTTGCCACCTATCGCCAGACGGTTCTTGCAGCGCTTCAGGACACGGAAGACCAGATGTCCGGGCTGCGTTATCTCGACCAGCAGCTTGCGTTGCAGAATGCTGCCGTCAAAACCGCAGAAAGCGCCGTTCAGGTGTCCATGAACGAGTATCTCGCCGGAACGCAGATCTACACCACGGTCATCACGGCCGAACAGAATGCCCTGCAGTATCAGGAAACCCAGCTCAGCGTGCGACAGCAGCAGTTCCTCGCAGAAGTCAAACTCATGACGGACCTGGGCGGCGGCTGGACCACACAACAGCTTCCAAGCAAGGGTTCGCTCCAGACAGACAATCCTTTTCTTCCCTCCTTCATTCAGAGGGACAAGAACGGGAACTGAAGAGCATAAAAAAAAGGCGGGGCCATCGGCACCCGCCCTTTTCATTTCAGCCCTGAAAATCTCAGCTCTGAATCAGGCCCTTACAGGGCATGCAGGCCCGCGACACCGGCGAGAATGGCCAGCACGGCCAGCACGATGAAGACAATGAAAAACAGCTTGGCAATTCCTGCCGTAGCCGAAGAAATGCCCGAGAAGCCGAAAAACCCGGCAATGATGGAAATGATGAAGAACACAATCGCGTAGTGCAGCATGACGGTGGTACCTTGCCCAAGAGTTCGTGGTCATGTCGTAACGTCACGCGCCTGCGGAAGTTTAATTTTTCCCTAAAAGACGCTTTCCCAACAAAAACCCGATAAAAGATGCGGTCAGAAGCCAGAGTAGCGGCTGATCCACCATCAGATCACTGACAAGTGCTTCCGTTTCTCTTGCCACCCGAGAAAGTTTTGCTGCCATCCCGCTTCCGCAGGGGCATGTGTCCGCCCCTCCCCGCAGGCGTTCCAGATCAGCGCTCATAGGCCTTTTCCCTGCCATGACATGCTCCCAACGTAAAAAAGGCAGCCCGGTCACGGGCTGCCTTTTCTTTTACATCGTCAGAGCACTCAGGGGATGTCCTGAATCAGGGTCCTGCTCAGTGACCAACGGCAGGAGCGTCTTCACCCCGCAGCGCAGCCTCTTCATTGTAACGACGGGCTTCGGGAGAGATGGTCAGAGCCATCGTCATTCCGGCGGACAGAAGATAGATCACCGCAAACGTCCAGATTACATACTGCATGCCCGGACCAAAGACCGCTTCACACCCGGCAACAACCGCCGGTCCAACCCAGGTGGATGCCCCGGCACCCAGACCAAGGATAGACAGCGCAGCCGCTTTTTCACGCGGACAGATCTGCGGCATCAGGCCCGACAACGGCACGAAAGCAGCCACCGTTGCACCATAGAAAATCCCTGCCGCAGCCACGGCCCAGAAATTTCCCGGGAACCAGAGCGGTACGTAATAAAACAGTGGAATGGCCACAAAGCCACCGATCCCGCCGAAAACCGCCACAACAAAACGGTGTCCCAGCGTATCTGCCACCATGCCCGAGACGAGGTTGAACAGGATGTTGCTCAGGAAAATGAGTGACAGGAGGTTAAGCCACTGGGCAAGGGAGAAGCCAAGATGATCCACGAAAAACGCGGGCATGATCGCAAGGAAGGCATATTCCGAAGAAGTATCAATCACGCGGACGATACCGGCAATCAACGTCTTCGGCTCACGCCACATGATGCTCATGGAACCGAAGAAAATATCCTTGGTCGGAATATGGTCTGGAAGAAGGCGCTTCTTGCCTGTCGGCTCATGCGTGAACAGCAGCGCAACAAGACCACCCAAGATCACAAGCCCCAGGGAGCACCAGAAGGTGCGAAGTTCGCCAATTTCCGGAATGGCAAAGCGTGCAAACTGCGATCCCAGAGTGGGAAGACCTGCTGAGAAGGAAAACCAGAACCAGCCTGCGGCCGAGCCCAGCATGGCTGTCGGCGTAGCGGCAGCAATCCAGACAAGGAAACCGTATGCAAACAGCGGGTAGGCAAACCCTCGCAGCGTATAAAACAGCAGGATCATGGGTCCGCTGTTCGGCCCCAGCCCCAGAGCCAGGAACCCGACTTCAAGGACAGTCCATAAAATGAGGCCAAGCCACATGACTTTTTTTGGCCCCATGAGATCTGACAGAGGCCCGGAGAACCAGGCCGCGATCATCACGGTGATGCCATAAAACGTGAACATTTCATTCACGAAACCCTGCGTATGGCCGTGGTGCAGCATGTAAGTATCGAGATACCCCGCTTCCACGCCATCGCCGACCATGAACAGAAGCTGACCCACGAACGCCCAGAAGAGCGCTCTGGGTATTCCAAGGGTTTCCGCCAGCCCATGTTTCGGAGGGGAAGATTCGGACATTATAACGCTCTCCAAACGCTGGACGCATCACGAACCCATCCGGGCCTCATTGCCGGGATACATATTCGATGCGTCGTGGCAGGCCCTACGAGAGTGCTCGGACCTGTTTCTCAGAATTGTGCAGACCCCACACGAAGAACGACACAACATTCTTCAAAAAGGGAGAAACCGCATCCTGTAAGGAAGCGGAAATTCAGACTGCCTCAGAAAGAGACAGGAAAGATTCTGCAAAGAGTGGTGACTGCATATCACACAACATCGTGGCAAATAAACCACGAATCAAAAAAGGCCGGGACATTCCTGCCCCGGCCTTTCTCAATGCTTCAAAAACAGGAGCCTCAGGCGGCTTCCTGCTCCTCGGCAATGTTCTGCTTCGGTCCGCTGTCTTGGCCCTTGGCAGCGACATCGCGATCAACCAGTTCGATCACGGCCATATCGGCATTGTCGCCATAACGCACACCAGCTTTCAGAACGCGGGAGTAGCCACCGGCACGTCCCTTGTAACGCTCGGCAACAGCCGAGAACAGCTTCGTCACGACGGCATCGTCACGCAGCTGCGCGAAAGCCTGACGACGGGCGTGCAGGTCGCCACGCTTGCCGAGCGTGATCAGCTTCTCGACCACCGGGCGAAGTTCCTTCGCCTTCGGCAGGGTCGTCGTGATCTGCTCGTGCTTGATGAGAGCCACGGCCATGTTGCGGAACATGGCAGCGCGGTGAGAAGAGGTGACATTGAGCTTACGCCCGCTCACACCATGACGCATTGCTAGTTTTCCTTACCTTGAAAGTTCTCAGAACGTCTCGTCGAGACGCTTGGCCAGATCCTCGATGTTCTCGGGCGGCCAGGCTGGGACGCTCATGCCGAGCGACAGCCCCATACCGGTGAGAACTTCCTTGATCTCGTTGAGCGACTTGCGCCCGAAATTAGGCGTACGGAGCATTTCCTGTTCGGACTTCTGCACCAGATCGCCAATGTAGACAATGTTGTCGTTCTTGAGGCAGTTGGCGCTACGCACCGAGAGCTCGAGTTCGTCAACCTTGCGAAGAAGATTGCGGTTGAACGGCAGGTCATCCTGCGGTTCTTCATGCTGGACCGGACGCGGCTCATCGAAGTTGATGAACAGCTGCAGCTGATCCTGAAGAATCCGGGCTGCAAGAGCCAGGCTGTCTTCCGGCGTCACTGCACCGTTGGTCTCTACCGTCAGCAGCAGCTTGTCATAGTCAGTGACCTGACCGACACGCGTCTGCTCGATCTTGTAGGAAACCCGACGGACCGGCGAATAGATCGCATCGATGGGAATAAGGCCAATCGGGGCATCTTCCGGGCGGTTTGCTGCTGCTGCAACATAGCCCTTGCCCATATTGACGGTGAATTCCATGCCGAGCTTCACGCCGTCATCGAGCGTGCAGATCACGAGATCGGGATTCATGATCTCGATGTCATGCCCTGCCTGGATCTGGCCAGCCGTCACTTCACCCGGGCCGGTGGCCGTCAGGATCATGCGCTTGGGGCCTTCACCATGCATGCGAAGAGCAAGCTGCTTGACGTTCAGGACGATGTCCGTGACGTCTTCGCGCACGCCCGGCACGGCGGAGAACTCATGCAGCACGCCATCGATCTGGATGGCGGTCACGGCAGCACCCTGCAGCGACGACAGGAGAATACGACGCAGTGCATTACCGAGCGTCATGCCGAAGCCGCGTTCCAGAGGCTCGGCCACGACAGTGGCGATGCGCGAGGCAACCGGTCCGGGCTCGACTTCAAGCTTCTCCGGCTTGATGAGGGACTGCCAGTTTTTCTGGAGAACCAAGGTCGTGGCCTTTCAAACAACGAAGCACGCCAAGGGAAATTGGCGGCACCTGGGCCCGCACCAGCGGTGCGGTAAAAGATGCAATCACTTACAGATGCTGCGTATCGCACGCGATACGCAGCAAAGCATCACTCAGACGCGACGACGCTTCCGGGGACGGCAGCCATTGTGCGGCACAGGCGTCATGTCGCGGATGGACGTAATGTTGAACCCTACGGCCTGGAGGGCACGAAGCGCGCTTTCACGCCCCGAACCCGGGCCGGAGACCTCGATCTCAAGCGTTTCCATGCCATGCTCGCGCGCCTTGCGGCCGGCATCTTCTGCAGCGACCTGGGCAGCATACGGCGTGGACTTACGGGAGCCTTTAAAGCCCTGCGCACCCGACGACGACCAGGCAATCGCGTTGCCCTGTGCGTCAGAAATGGTGATCATGGTGTTGTTGAACGTGGAGAGCACGTGAGCAACACCGGAAATGATATTCTTGCGTTCCTTTTTACGGATACGCGGAGCAGCGGCCTTCGCCATGAGAGAGGTCGTCCTAAAAGTTTAAGCAAAAACGTCGATGAAGAGATCAGCCGCGGATTAGCGCGTAACCTTCTTCTTGCCAGCAATCGCCACAGCCTTGCCCTTACGGGTACGGGCATTGGTATGCGTACGCTGACCGCGGACCGGCAGGCCACGACGGTGACGAAGGCCACGGTAGCAGCCGAGGTCCATCAGACGCTTGATGTTCATTGCGGTTTCGCGGCGAAGATCGCCTTCGACGCGCAGTTCGGAATCGATCAGTTCGCGGATCTTTACGATCTCATCGTCAGACAGCTCGTTGACGCGCTTGGCATCGGGGATCTCGAGCTTGCTGCAGATGGACTGCGCTGTCGCCGGGCCAATGCCATAGACATAACGCAGGGCAATGACGACCCGCTTGTTGGTCGGAATGTTTACGCCGGCAATACGTGCCACGCCTGTTACTCCCATTGAAGCGGCCTGAAGCCGCCTCAGACTGTTATATCCCCGGCCATGGCCAGGTCGATGATCTTGCAGCCAAACCTGTCACCCACCGATTCCGGCAGAGGCACGAACGGTCTGGCTACACCTATGTCGAGGGCGCGCAATAGACTGCTCACCCCACCTGAGTCAAATAATAGAGATCACTTTTTCGTGATATCGTTCTGAAACTCAGTTTTTTACAGCGCCCGTCACGATGGCATCAATCGCTTTGCCAACGGTTTCAACGTCTTTCATGCCATCGACATGGAGCAGACGCCCCGCCTTCTCGTAATAGGGAAGGATCGGAGCAGTCTGTTTGCGATAGACGTCAAGACGCGCGCGAACAACCTCGGGATTGTCGTCCGGACGCCGCGTTCCGTCTTCGCCTTTGCGACTGGCGATACGGTCCACGAGTTCGTCTTCGTTGACATCCAGAAGAATGACCGCACCGATTGTCAGACTACGATGAGACAGCATGGCGTCCAGCGCCTCAGCCTGGCTTTCGGTCCGGGGGAAGCCATCAAGGATAAATCCGCGCTGGCAATCCGGTTGTGCGATACGGTTCTGGATCATCGTCACGATGATCGGATCAGGAACAAACTGCCCCTTCTCCATGATCGCCTTGGCTTCATTCCCGATTGCCGTACCCGCGGCCACCTCAGCACGCAGCATATCGCCAGTGGAAATCTGCTTGAAGCCGTAAAGGGTTTCAAGCCGCTTGGCCTGTGTGCCCTTTCCTGCCCCGGGAGGGCCAAGAAGAATAATGTTCATCGACGTCTTGTGCCTCCCTGTACACCACCCCGGCTTCCACGGCTGCGTTGCTTGCGGATCAGACCCGAATACTGGTGCGCCACCAGATGGGACTGAATCTGTGTGACCGTATCAATCGTGACTGACACGATAATAATCAGGCTCGTGCCGCCAAAATAGAACGGAACATTGTATTTGCTGATCAGGATCTGTGGCAACAGACAGACCACCACAAGATACATCGCACCGATCGCCGTCAGACGGGACAGGATTTTGTCGAAATACGTAGCCGTGCTTGCGCCGGGACGAATGCCAGGAATGAAGCCGCCCTGCTTGCGCAGGTTCTCTGCCGTTTCCTCGGGATTGAATGTAATCGCCGCATAGAAATAGGAGAAGAACAGAATCATCGCGGCATAGAACAGCATGTAAAGCGGCTGTCCCTGGCCTAACTGCTGGCCTAGGACCGAGAGCCAACCCGGCATCGAATGCCCGTTCATGAAACCGGAAATGGTTACAGGAATCAGGAGTACGGACGACGCGAAGATTGGAGGGATGACGCCTGCAGTGTTCACCTTCAGCGGCATGTGGGTGGAATCACCGCCAAAGATACGGTTTCCGACCTGACGCTTCGGATACTGGATCACAACCCGACGCTGAGCCTGTTCCATGAAGACAATGAAGCCAATGACGGCAATTGCCAAAACAAGGAAAATCACCACGAAAATGGGTGAAAGTGCTCCTGTTCGCCCAAGTTCGAAAAGGCTGGCCAGAGCGTTCGGCAGATTGGCAACAATGCCTGCAAAGATGATGAGGGAGATCCCGTTCCCGACACCTCGGGACGTGATTTGCTCACCCAGCCACATCAGGAACATCGTGCCGCCAACAAGCGTCACCACACAGGATGCGATGAAGAACGCTCCAGGGGCCACCACAGCATTGGCACCATGCGCCGTCATGTTCTCAAGGCCAACAGCAATGCCGTAAGCCTGGAAAAGAGCAATAAAGACCGTAAGATAGCGCGTATACTGGTTAAGCTTTTTACGGCCCGCCTCACCTTCCTTCTTCATTGCTTCCATGGACGGAAGTGCCGTGGAGAGAAGCTGGATGATGATCGAGGCACTGATATACGGCATGATGTTCAACGCAAACACGGTCATACGCCCGAGCGCACCACCGGTGAACATGTCGAACATTCCCAGAATGCCACCTTGATGCTGGGCAAGAAGCTGCCCCATCACGGTCGCATCGACACCCGGAACCGGAATATACGTGCCAAGTCGATAGACGATCAGCGCGCCCAGAGTAAACCAGATGCGCTTTTTGAGTTCGGTCGCCTTGGAAAACGAACTCATATTGAGATTGGCGGCGAGCTGCTCTGCTGCGGAAGCCATCCACCTGTCCTTTCATGAAAACAGCGTCGCCGCACATAAGCACGGGACGCTGTTCACTATCCAACCCTAACCCGGGCCGAAGCCCAGGGAAGAAAACTCAGGCCTCAGCCTGAGCTTCCTTCTTGGTCTCGAGTACCTTGACGGTACCACCAGCCTTCTCGACTGCTGCAAGAGCAGCAGCAGAAGCACCGGCAACTTCGATGGTCACACCATGCGAAAGTTCACCATGGGCCAGGAGACGGACACCGGCCAGCTTGCTTCCGTTGACGAGACCAGCCTTGCGAAGGGTCTCCTCGGTGACGGTTGCAGCCTTGTCCAGCTTGCCGCTTTCAATGGCCTTGGAGATTGCGCCGAGGTTCACCGGAGCATATTCCTTGCGGAAGATGTTCACGAAGCCACGCTTCGGCATACGACGGTACAGCGGAAGCTGACCACCCTCGAAGCCGTTGAGCGACACGCCCTCACGGGCCTTCTGACCCTTGACGCCACGACCTGACGTCTTGCCCTTGCCGGACCCGATGCCACGTCCAAGACGCTTCTTGCGATAACGGGAACCCTCGTTATCGCGCAGTTCGTTGAGGTTCATTTCAACCCTCCACCTTGATGAGGTGGGCAACCTTGCGGATCATTCCACGCACGGCCGGAGTATCCTCCAGCGTACGCGTGGAACCAATTCCACGCAGACCAAGACCGGTGATGGTCTCAGCCTGGCCCGGTTTACGACCGATGACCGAAGCGATCTGCGTAACCTGAACGGTCTTGCCATTCTCAGCCATTTGTCACCTCCGCTTCCGTCTGGCCCTGCTCGCGCTTGCCAAACAGTTCCGCAGCCTTCTTGCCACGACGGGAAGCAACATGACGCGGGCTGCTGGCCTTTTCGAGCGCAGCAAAGGTTGCCTTGATCATGTTGTGCGGGTTACGCGTTCCCAGGCTCTTGGCCACAACGTCATTGACGCCGAGGCTTTCGAACACTGCACGCATCGGACCGCCAGCGATGATACCCGTACCAGCTTCGGCAGCACGGACAACAACCTTGCCAGCGCCGTAGTGACCGAACGTATCGTGATGAAGGGTACGACCCTCCTTCATCGGCACGCGGATCATCGTGCGCTTTGCACGCTCGGTTGCCTTGCGAATTGCTTCGGGAACTTCACGGGCTTTACCTGCTCCGTAACCGACGCGACCCTTCTGGTCACCGACGACGACGAGGGCAGCGAACGCGAAACGGCGACCACCCTTTACGACTTTGGCGACACGGTTGATGGTGACGAGCTTGTCGACCAGATCATCGCCCTGCTCGCGCTCACGACCACCACGGCCGCCTTCTCTTGGCTCACGTGCCATGTGTGATCCTCCTTAGAACGAGAGTCCGCCCTCACGGGCAGCCTCTGCCAGGGCTTTGACCCGGCCATGATACAGATAAGAGCCGCGGTCGAACACGACGGTCTTGACGCCAGCTGCAACACCGCGTTCGGCAATCAGCTTGCCGATAAGCGTGGCCGCAGAGGTATCGGCGCCGGTCTTGCCAGCATCGCGAAGCGTCTTTTCCAGCGTAGAGGCGCTGGCGAGCGTACGACCCTGGGCATCGTCGATGATCTGGGCATGAATATGCTTGCTGGAACGGAAGACCGACAAACGCGGCCGGCCGCCGCTCTTGCGACGAAGCTGGAAACGCAGCCGCTGACGGCGACGTTCCTGCAATCCTTGCTGCGATGCCATTACTTCTTCTTACCTTCCTTACGACGCAGAACCTCGGTCTCATACCGAACACCCTTGCCTTTGTAAGGCTCAGGCTTGCGGAAGCTGCGAATATCGAGCGCAACCTGACCAACACGCTGCTTGTCGTTGCCTTCAACGACAATCGCGGTCGGACGCGGAGTGGTGATCTTGATGCCTTCCGGAATCGGATAGACAACATCGTGCGAGAAGCCGAGGTTCATCACCAGGTTCGAGCCCTGAACAGCAGCACGGAAACCCGTACCCTGAATTTCAAGCCCCTTGGTGAAGCCGTCCGACACACCCTTGACCGTGTTAGCGATCAGAGCGCGGGTGGTTCCCCACATGGTCCAGTTTTCACGGGAACGGCGACCAAGAGGAGCAACAGAAACATTGCTGCCTTCGATCTTCACTTCCACATGACGGGAAACCGGAACGGTCAGCTCACCGAGCTTGCCCTTGGCTTTGAAGATGCCATCAGCAACGGAAACCTGCACGCCAGCCGGAACTTCGACGGGATATTTACCTACGCGAGACATGCGATCCTCCTTAGAAGACGCGGCAGAGGACCTCGCCGCCAACGTTGGCAGCGCGAGCCTCGACGTCCGACAGGACGCCACGCGGGGTGGACAGGATCGACACACCAAGGCCGGCATAAACGCGCGGAAGTTCCTTGATCTTCGAGTAGACGCGACGGCCGGGCTTGGAAACGCGATGGATTTCCTTGATGACCGGCTGGCCTTCTACATACTTCAGCTCGATACGGAGCTGTGCAACACCCTTGCGGAGCTCTTCAGCAGCGAAGCCACGGATGTAGCCTTCACGTTTCAGAGCTTCCAGAACGCTTGCGCGCAGCTTGGATGCAGGCGCAACGCAGACAGCATGACGGGCACGCTGCGCATTGCGGATCCGGGTCAGCATATCGCCCAGTGGATCAGACAAAGACATTCGATCTACCCTTTACCAGCTCGACTTGACCATGCCAGGAATCTGGCCGGCGGAGGCAAGATCGCGCAGAGCAATACGGCTCAGTTCGAACTTGCGATAGTTGGCACGGGGGCGACCAGAAAGCTTGCAACGCAGACGGACGCGGGTTGCGGATCCATTGCGCGGCATCTGGGCCAGCTTAAGGGTCGCATCAAAGCGGTCTTCAACCGACAGTGTGCGATCCTTGATGATGTTCTTGAGAGCGGTCCGCTTTTCCTTGTCGCGCTTCACCAGGGCAGCGCGATGGTTATTACGGTTTACCGCTGAGACCTTCGCCATCTCGAATTTTCTCCCGGAACCTGTCAGGCCTATCCCGACGGTTTTCCAATCAGCGTGTCTATAAAGGAAAGCGGCCTTCCAATGGAAGGCCGAATCCTGATTTTAACCGTGATCGGTCTGAAAAATTATGGATCAGCCGTTGAACGGCAGATCAAAGGCCTTCAGCAGGGCCTTTGCTTCAGCATCAGACTTGGCGCTGGTCACGAAGATGATATCCATGCCGCGAACGGCATCGATCTTGTCATATTCGATCTCAGGAAACACGATCTGTTCCTTGATGCCCATGGCGAAGTTGCCATGTCCATCAAAGCCCTTGTTTGCCGGCAGCCCACGGAAATCGCGGATACGCGGCATGGCGATCGTCACCAGACGGTCAAGAAACTCGTACATGCGGGCACGACGAAGCGTGACCTTGCAGCCGATGGGCAGACCTTCACGGATCTTAAAGCCGGCAATAGCCTTGCGAGCAAGGGTCTTGACAGGCTTCTGCCCCGAAATGACGGTCATTTCCGCAAAAGCGGCATCAAGCTTCTTCTGGTCACCAGCGGCTTCACCAACGCCCATGTTCAGCACGATCTTCTCGAGCTTGGGAACCTGGAGTTCGTTGGCATAGCCAAACTGCTCGCGAAGCTGCTTTTTCAGCACTTCTTCGTAACGCTGGTGCAGACGCGGCAAAGCGTTCTTCTGTTCGCTCATTGTTGCGTTCCTCAGCCTTCGATCACTTCGCCGGTTGCCTTGGCAACACGAACCTTGCGACCGTCTTCCAGAATGCGGAAGCCAACACGCGTCGGCTTGCCGCTCTTCGGATCAACCAGCTTCAGGTTGGAAAGATGGATCGGCATTTCGCGCTCGATGATTCCACCTTCTCCGCCTGTGCGGTTGGGCTTCGTGTGGCGCTTGGCGATAGCCACGCCGCGCACAACAGCCTTCTCGGCCTTCGGCATCACGGCGAGAACTTCGCCGCGAACGCCACGGGACTTACCAGAGAGGACCAGAACCTGGTCACCCTTCTTGATACGAGCAGCCATTACAGCACCTCCGGAGCCAGCGAGATGATCTTCATGAACTTGCGCGCACGCAGCTCACGAACCACCGGGCCAAAGATACGCGTACCAATCGGCTCCTGCTGCTTGTTCAGCAGAACAGCGGCGTTCTTGTCGAAACGGATGGCGGAGCCATCTGCACGACGAACCGGGTAGGAGGTGCGAACGATGACGGCCTGATGCACGTCACCCTTCTTCACCTTGCCGCGGGGAATTGCTTCCTTGACGGACACGACAATGACGTCGCCGACCGAGGCAGTCTTCCGCTTGGAGCCGCCCAGCACCTTGATGCACTGCACCCGACGCGCACCGGAGTTATCGGCGACGTCAAGGTTGGTCTCGGGATGAATCATGTGCCTACCCCCTTATGCGCTGACGGAAGAGGACGCTGAAGCCAGCTCCTCGCCGTTGCGCGACACGACAGACCACGTCTTGCGCTTGGAGATCGGTGCGCATTCTTCAATGCGAACCAGATCACCCGTCTGGCAGACGTTTTCTTCGTCATGAGCCGCATACTTCTTGGAGCGGCGAATAAACTTCTTGTAGAGCGGGTGCATGATGCGACGATCAACAAGAACGGTAACCGTCTTGTCCATCTTGTCGCTCGTGACCCGACCCGTCAGGACGCGCCTTGGCATCGTCCGTCTCCTCTCAGGACTTAGCGGCGGACGTTTTGGCGCCCGCACGGTTCTTCGATGTGTGAGCCAGTGTCTTGATACGTGCTACTGCACGGCGCACGACCTTGACGCGGCTTGTGTTCTCCGACTGCCCTGTGGCAGCCGAAAAACGGTGGTTGATCTGTTCGCGCTTGAGATCGAGCAGAAGAGCGTTCAGCTCGTCCTCGCTCTTCGCGCGCAGATCGGCAGGCTTGTACGTGTCGGCCATTACGCGTCTCCGATACGCTGAACGAACTTGGTCTTGATCGGAAGCTTTGCAGCCCCCAGACTCAGGGCCAGCTTGGCAACCTCAGGCGGAACGCCTTCGATCTCGAACAGGATACGACCCGGCTTGACACGTGCGGCCCAGTACTCGGGGTTACCCTTACCGGAGCCCATACGCACTTCTGCAGGCTTTGTCGAGACCGGAGTGTCCGGAAAGATACGAATCCACACACGACCTGCACGCTTCATGGCACGCGTGATCGCACGACGGGAGGCTTCGATCTGGCGAGCGGTAATCCGCTCCGGCTCCAGCGCCTTCAGGCCGAAGGCACCGAAGTTCAGCTGGGTTCCGCTTTTCGCCAGACCGTGAATGCGGCCCTTGTGGGCCTTACGAAACTTTGTCCGCTTCGGGGAAAGCATGTTGTTAAATCCTCAAATCAGCACCAGCAAAGGAACTGTGAGCTTTCGCTCACAGTCTTAGCGCTGGGGAGCCTGCTCCGCAGCACGACGATCCTGTGCCAGCGGGTCATGAGCCAGGATCTCACCCTTGAAGATCCATACCTTCACACCGCAGGTACCATACGTTGTCTTGGCAGTTGCCGTACCGTAATCGATATCGGCGCGAAGGGTATGCAGGGGAACGCGTCCCTCACGATACTTTTCGGCACGAGCGATTTCAGCACCACCCAGACGACCACCGCAGGTGATCCGGATGCCCTGGGCACCCAGACGCATTGCAGACTGGATTGCGCGCTTCATGGCACGACGGAATGCAACGCGACGCTCCAGCTGCTGAGCGATGTTCTCGGCAACAAGAGTGGCGTCGATTTCCGGCTTGCGGATCTCGACGATGTTCAGCGCCACATCGGTCTTCGCCATACGGCTCAGTTCCTTGCGGAGCGCGTCGATGTCCTGACCCTTCTTGCCGATCACGACACCCGGACGGGCAGCGTAGATCGTCACGCGGGGCTTCTTTGCCGGACGCTCGATAACAACGCGGGACACGCCTGCGCCGGAAAGCTTGCGACGCAGGAATGCACGAAGCTTCAGATCTTCATGCAGCAGACGTGCGTAATCTTGACCAGCGTACCAACGGCTGTCCCAGGTACGGTTGACGCCGAGCCGAAGCCCGATCGGATTGACCTTGTGTCCCATGGATCAGGCTGCCTTCTGCTCTTTGTTGGTTCCGCGAGACGGCTTCGTCTCTTCCGGTGCTTCCGCACGCTCGGCAACAACAATCTTCAGGTGGCTGAAGAACTTCTGGATCTGAGAAGAACGGCCACGGCCACGAGCGTGGAAACGCTTCATGACAATGGACTTGCCGACTTCTGCAGTCTTGACCACCAGCTGATCGACATCGAGCTGATGGTTGTTCTCAGCGTTGGCCACGGCGCTCTCAAGAGTCTTCTTGACCTGCTGCGCGATACGACGACGCGAGAAGGCAAGAGCGGCGATAGCCTTGTCAGCCGGCTGGTTGCGGATCATCGCCGCAACCAGGTTCAGCTTTTGCGGGCTGACGCGGATGTTGCGGGCAATGGCCTGCGCTTCCGTGTCAGCAAGCGTGCGGATATGCTTTGGCTTGCTCATTTTCAGCCCCGCTTCGACTTCTTGTCAGAGCCATGACCGGTGTAGGTCCGCGTCGGTGAGAATTCACCGAACTTGTGACCGACCATGTTCTCCGTGACCTGCACAGGCAGGAACTTGTGACCATTATAGACGCCGAACGTAAGTCCAACGAACTGCGGAAGGATCGTCGAACGACGCGACCAGATCTTGATCACTTCATTACGACCCGAAGCGCGTGACGCTTCAGCCTTGCCGAACAGATACCCGTCAACGAACGGGCCCTTCCAGACGGAACGTGCCATCTCTGTTTGCCCCCTCTTACTTGCCGGACTTACGGCGACGGATGATCAGGCTATCCGTCTTTTTGTTAACACGTGTCTTGTAACCCTTGGTCGGAACACCCCAGGGCGTAACCGGATGACGGCCACCAGAGGTCCGGCCTTCACCACCACCATGCGGATGGTCGACCGGGTTCATGACAACGCCACGGTTATGCGGACGACGTCCGAGCCAGCGGGAACGACCGGCCTTGCCCATGTGCTGGTTCATGTTGTCCGGGTTGGACACGGCACCAACGGTTGCCATGCATTCACCACGAACAAGACGCAGCTCACCGGACTGCAGCTTGATCTGCGCGTAGCCGGCGTCCTTGCCGACCAGCTGCGCATAGGTGCCAGCCGAACGGGCCATCTTGCCACCAGCGCCCTGCTTGAGCTCGATGTTATGCACGATCGTTCCGACCGGCATTGCACCCAGCGGCATGGCGTTGCCGGGCTTTACGTCCGTGTGGGCGCCGGAGATGACGCGATCGCCAACCTTCACGCGCTGCGGAGCAAGGATGTAGGCGAGTTCGCCGTCTTCATACTTGATCAGCGCAATAAACGCCGTACGATTCGGATCGTATTCGAGACGCTCGACCGTTGCGGCCACATCGAACTTGCGACGCTTGAAGTCGACATAACGATAGGACTGCTTGTGCCCGCCGCCACGGAAACGAACTGTTGTACGACCGTGATTGTTACGGCCACCGGACTTGTTCTTGCCTTCCGTCAGCTGCTTGACCGGCTTGCCCTTGAAGAGCTCGCTGCGATCAATCAGCACGGTGCCGCGTGTGCTCGGCGTCGTGGGATTAAAGTGCTTGAGTGCCATGGTATCCTACCCCGCGTCAGCCCAGCTTGGCTGTAAGGTCAATGGACTGACCTTCAGCAAGCTGTACATACGCCTTCTTGATGTCCGAGCGACGGCCAGGACGACCCTTGACGCGCTTGACCTTACCCTTCTGGACCAGCGTGCTTACGCCGGTAACCTTCACGTTGAAGAGCTTCTCAACCGCAACCTTGATCTGAGGCTTCGTCGCGCCAGGAGCGACCTTGAACACCACCTGGTTACGCTCGGAAAGAAGCGTCGCCTTTTCGGTGATCAGCGGTGCACGGATCACGTCATACAGGGCTTCCTGAGACATGTTCTGTGCAGTCTTGTGTGCGTTCATGACGGTATTGGTGGTCATGCCAGACGCTCCTTAAGACCCTCAAGACCGGCGCGGGTGATAACCAGCACGTCGTGGTTGAGGATGTCATAGACGTTTGCACCAATGGTCGGCAGAACGTCGATCTTCGGCAGATTGGCGATTGCGCGAGCAAACTGCTCGTCGACAGCGCCATCAACGATCAGCGCGGACGTCCAGCCCAGAGCCTTGATCTTCGCTGCGGCTTCACGGGTCTTGGTGACACCGTTGGCTGCATCGAGAACGATCAGCTTGCCCTCGGCAGCCTTCTGCGACAGGGCGCAGATCAGGCCGAGACGACGAACCTTCTTGGGAAGGTCATAGCCGTGATCGCGAACGACCGGACCATGAACAACGCCACCCGTACGGAACTGCGGCGCACGCAGGGAGCCCTGACGGGCAGAGCCCGTGCCCTTCTGACGGAAAGGCTTCTTGGTCGTGCCAGAAACTTCACCCATGCCCTTGGTACGGTGCGTACCGGCGCGGCGCTTTGCCAGCTGCCAGTGCACGACGCGTGCCATGATGTCCGAGCGCGGGGTGACAGCGAAAATCTCTTCCGGAAGCGCGACAGAGCCTGCGCTACCATTATCGAGGGTCTTGATATCGTATTCCATGCCCCTCGTCCTCAACCGGCGGCCGCCACTGTTGCTGCCGGATACGGCGCATCAGCATGGCGAGCCTTCTTGATTGCATCGCGAATCAGCACAAGGCCGTTCTTCGCACCAGGAATTGCACCCCTGACCATGATCAGGTTGCGCTCTTCATCCACGGCAGCGATCTCAAGGTTCAGCGTGGTAACACGCTCGTCACCCATGTGACCTGCCATCTTCTTTCCCTTGAAGACCTTGCCAGGATCCTGGCGCTGGCCCGTAGAACCGTGGGAACGGTGGCTGATGGAGACGCCGTGGGACGCTTCGAGACCTGCGAAGTTATGACGCTTCATAACACCCGCAAAACCCTTGCCCTTGCTCTGGCCCGTGACGTCAACTTTCTGTCCCACAACGAAGTGAGCAGCGGACAGCTTGGTTCCAGCTTCCAGCAGGGCGTCTTCAGCGACGCGGAACTCTGCCAGATGCTTTTTTGGCTCGACCTTGGTCCGGGCAAAGTGGCCACGGTTCGCCTTGGTGACATTCTTCACCTTGGCATTACCAAGTCCGAGCTGAATGGCGGTGTAGCCATCGCGCTCGTTCGTGCGGGCATCCACAACCTCGACATTGTCAAGGTGAAGGACCGTCACAGGCACATGCGTGCCATCTTCCTTAAACAGCCGGGTCATTCCCAGCTTCTTTGCAATCAATCCGGTTCGCATCGTCTGGACCTTAGAGTTTGATCTCGACGTCCACGCCAGCGGCGAGGTCGAGCTTCATGAGGGCGTCCACGGTCTGCGGGGTCGGCTCGACAATGTCGAGCAGCCGGCGGTGAGTCCGAATTTCGAACTGTTCGCGGCTTTTCTTATCCACGTGTGGCGAGCGGTTCACCGTGAACCGTTCGATATGCGTCGGCAGCGGGATCGGACCCCGAACCCGCGCACCCGTACGCTTCGCCGTGTTTACGATCTCTTTGGTGCTGTTGTCCAGCACGCGATGATCGTACGCCTTAAGGCGAATGCGGATGTTCTGGTTGTCCATGTTCTTGTTCGTCCAACTCAAAAATTCGGGTGTCGTCCTACTGCCATTGCCCCTGAAAGGGAACCCCGGTCAGAAAAAATCTGACCGGGGCTGTCAAAGCCAACAGCTAAACGCAGGACTTTAGGCGGTGATGGAAGAAACCACACCGGCACCCACGGTACGGCCGCCTTCGCGGATAGCGAAGCGCAGGCCTTCGTCCATGGCGATCGGAGCAATCAGCTCCACGTCCATGGCAACGTTATCACCCGGCATGACCATTTCCGTGCCTTCCGGCAGCGTCACGACGCCCGTGACGTCGGTCGTACGGAAATAGAACTGCGGGCGATAGTTCGTGAAGAACGGCGTGTGACGACCGCCCTCTTCCTTCGTGAGGATGTAAGCCTCAGCCTTGAAGTTCTTGTGCGGCGTGATGGAGCCGGGCTTTGCCAGAACCTGGCCGCGCTCGACGTCTTCACGCTTCGTGCCACGAACCAGTGCACCGATGTTGTCACCGGCTTCACCGCGATCGAGCAGCTTGCGGAACATCTCAACGCCCGTAACGGTCGTCTTGATGGTATCCTTCAGGCCGATAATCTCGACTTCGTCACCCACGTTGACAACGCCGCGCTCGACACGACCCGTGACAACCGTACCACGACCCGAGATCGAGAACACGTCTTCGATCGGCATCAGGAACGGACGGTCAACCGGACGCTCCGGCTGCGGGATGTAGGCGTCAACCTGCGTCATCAGTTCGAGAACGCGGTCTTCACCGATTGCTGCGTCGCCATCTTCCAGCGTCACAAGAGCGGAGCCCTTGACGATGGGGATATCGTCGCCCGGGAACTGGTAGGAAGACAGAAGTTCGCGAACTTCCATTTCCACGAGCTCGAGCAGCTCCGGATCATCAACCTGGTCAACCTTGTTCAGGAACACGACCAGAGCCGGAACGCCAACCTGACGTGCAAGCAGGATGTGTTCGCGGGTCTGCGGCATCGGACCGTCAGCAGCGGAAACGACGAGAATCGCGCCGTCCATCTGAGCTGCACCCGTGATCATGTTCTTCACGTAGTCAGCATGGCCCGGGCAATCGACGTGAGCATAGTGACGGTTGGCCGTCTCGTACTCAACGTGAGCCGTGGAAATGGTGATGCCACGAGCACGCTCTTCAGGAGCCTTGTCGATCTGGTCGTAGGCGCTGAACGTTGCGCCACCGGACTTTGCCAGCACCTTGGTGATTGCAGCAGTCAGCGAGGTCTTGCCGTGATCGACGTGACCGATGGTGCCGATGTTGCAGTGCGGCTTCGTCCGCTC
Source organism: Gluconobacter sp. DsW_056 (assembly GCF_002153595.1). NCBI lineage: Bacteria > Pseudomonadati > Pseudomonadota > Alphaproteobacteria > Acetobacterales > Acetobacteraceae > Gluconobacter > Gluconobacter sp. DsW_056. Next base: position 47,878 of record NZ_JOPF01000008.1, on the reverse strand, counting down.
AAATTTAGCCTTTGCCATCGTCTTTCTCCAAAACCCCGCTCCACCTGGAACGGGAGTAAGACTGAAAGTTCAAACCAGTCAGTGCACGATCCCGAGATCGCAGCACTGCCGGAAGCCCTTTAACCGGTTCTGATTACCAGCGATAGTGGCTGAATGCCTTGTTGGCTTCAGCCATACGGTGCGTGTCTTCGCGCTTCTTGACAGCGGAGCCACGGTTGTTGACCGCATCCATCAGTTCGTTGGACAGACGCTCCTGCATCGTGTTCTCGCCACGCTTGCGGGAGGCGTCGATCAGCCAGCGGATCGCGAGGGCCTGACGACGCTCGGCGCGGACTTCAACCGGAACCTGATAGGTTGCGCCACCGACGCGACGCGAGCGGACTTCAACCGCAGGCTTCACGTTGTCCAGAGCCGAGTGGAACATGGCCACCGGATCTGCAGTCGTGCCGCCGCGGCGGCGCATGACTTCGAGGGCACCGTAAACGATACCTTCGGCGGTGGATTTCTTACCATCGTACATCAGCGCATTCATGAAGCGCGTAATGACGACGTCTCCGAACTTCGGATCGGGAAGGATCTCGCGCTTTACAGCGCGGTGACGGCGACTCATTCCAAATACCTCTTACTTCGGACGCTTCGCGCCATACAGCGAACGACGCTGACGACGCTTGGCGAGACCCTGTGTATCAAGCACACCACGCAGGATGTGATAACGGACGCCAGGAAGATCCTTCACGCGGCCACCACGGATCAGAACAACACTGTGTTCCTGAAGGTTATGACCTTCACCCGGAATGTAGCTCACGACCTCATACCCGTTGGTCAGACGCACCTTGGCGACCTTACGCAGAGCGGAGTTCGGCTTCTTTGGCGTTACGGTATACACACGCGTGCAAACGCCACGCTTCTGCGGGCAGCCCTGCAGTGCGGGGACCTTGTTCCGCTTTGCGGCCGGCTCACGGCCGTTCGCGATCAACTGGTTGATGGTCGGCATGCGCCCTTCCCAATCCTTGTCCTATTTCAGACAGCAACATTGCTGTTTCTGTCGTGACATTTGTTCCAACCGACATGCGGTAGGACCGCCTGCCATTTCCACATCGTGAAAAGGAAACAGCCTGAACTGTTCCCTCCTCTCTCCAGCGTGCGGCCTTGGCATTTTCTCCAGATAAGGAGAATAGCGGCACCGCATGCGATTCTTTAAACTTCGTCGGCTTTTTCAGCCTTCCGAGAAGGCATGTGCCGAGGGCGCGGAACCTACGAAGGGTTCGACGTCAAGTCAAGTGGTTCAGCTGAAATGGCCCGATTCTTCGCTGAAAGTTTCCAGAATCGGGACAGGAAGATCCCCGCCTTTTTCAAAAGCGGGGATCCTCTTTTCACTCCGCTGCGTCTTCGACAGCTGCCTGCGACGTTCCACCAACACGCTGACGGTCCTGAGTGGCGGCAATGCCCCGCAGACGGTTCATCACGCTGCCCGTTCCTGCCGGGATCAGACGCCCGACAATCACGTTCTCCTTGAGACCGTTGAGGGTATCCACCTTGCCCGACGTGGCCGCATCCGTGAGGACACGTGTGGTCTCCTGGAAGGAGGCCGCCGAGATGAAGGACTGCGTCTGCAGGGATGCCTTGGTGATGCCCTGCAGAACCGGCATGGCCCGGGCAGGCGTATCACCGTTCTGGATCAGACGCTGGTTCTCGCCCTCGTACTCGATACGGTCCACCGTTTCACCGATCAGATAGGTCGAGTCACCCGGTTCGAGGATTTCCACCTTCTGCAGCATCTGACGAACAATGACTTCGATATGCTTGTCATTGATCTTCACGCCCTGCAGTCGATAGACGTCCTGGATCTCATTAACGAGATAGTCAGACAGAGCCTCGACACCCATGACCTTGAGAATGTCATGCGGCACGCGCGGACCGTCGACCAGCGGATCGCCCTTTTGGACAAAGTCCCCTTCCTGAACGGAAACGTGCTTGCCCTTCGGGATAAGATACTGCGTCTCTTCACCCGTATCGTCGTTCTTGACGATAACGCAGCGCTTGGACTTGTAGTCCTTACCGAATTCAATACGTCCCTCGCCTTCGGCGATGATCGCATGATCCTTCGGACGACGCGCTTCGAACAGTTCGGCCACACGCGGCAGACCACCCGTGATGTCACGCGTCTTGGATCCTTCGCGCGGAATACGGGCCAGCACGTCACCGGCATTGACCTCTGCCCCGTTCTCAACCGACAGAATACTGTCAGGCGAGAGGAAGTAACGAGCATCATTGCCATTGGCGAGCTTGACGACGTTCCCGGAAGCATCCTTGAGCTGCAGACGCGGGCGCAGATCAACGCCCTTGGCGGCCTGCTTGTAGTCAACGACGACCTTCGAGCTCAGACCCGTGACTTCATCCATACGCTCGACGAGCGTGATGCTGTCGATCAGGTCGAGATACTCGACGGTCCCCGCCTGCTCGGTGATGATCGGCAGGGTGTACGGGTCCCACTCGGCCATCTTCTGGGTCCGCGTCACCGCCTCCCCTTCCGAGACCATCAGACGCGCACCGTAAGGCACACGATAGCGGGCACGTTCCACACCGTTCTCGTCGGTCAGCAGGATTTCGCAGTTACGCGACATCACAACCAGAACCTTCTGCGAGTTCTCGACGACGTTCCGGTTCTTGATCGTCACGATACCATCGCGGGACGCTTCGACCATCGACTGCTCGGCGCCACGCGTTGCCGCGCCACCAATATGGAAGGTACGCATCGTCAGCTGGGTGCCCGGCTCACCGATGGACTGTGCCGCAATAACGCCGACAGCCTCACCGATATTGACCGGCGTACCACGGGCCAGATCGCGACCATAGCAGTGGCCACAGATTCCAACGCGGCTGTCACAGGTCAGAACGGAGCGGATATCGACGCTCTCCACGCCCGCCTTCTCGATAAGCTCAGCTTCAGCTTCCTCGATCAGCGTGTTGCGCGGCAGGATGATGTCCTGGGTGACCGGATGCAGCACGTCCTTGGACAGGGTACGGCCCAGAATACGCTCGGACAGGGAAGACACGACTTCACCGCTGTCCATGACGGCGCGAACCGTCAGACCGCGTTCCGTACCGCAATCCGGCTCGACGATGATGCAGTCCTGCGCCACGTCGACCAGACGACGGGTCAGGTAACCCGAGTTTGCCGTCTTCAGCGCCGTATCCGCAAGCCCCTTACGGGCACCGTGGCTGGACGTGAAGTAATCGAGAACCGAGAGGCCTTCCTTGAAGTTCGCGATGATCGGCTGCTCGATGATCTCGCCCGAAGGCTTCACCATCAGGCCGCGCATACCGGCGAGCTGCTTCATCTGTGCCGGCGACCCACGGGCACCGGAGTGGCTCATCATCCAGACCGAATTCGTCGGCTTGCCGATGACCTGCTTGGAGATCTCCTTGAGCATCGCGGCCTGGACTTCGTCCGTGCAGCGTGACCAGGCATCGACCACCTTGTTGTAGCGCTCGCCAGCCGTGATCAGACCGTCCTGATACTGCTGCTCGAATTCCTTGACCTCTTCCGACGTCTTGCCAACCAGCGTTGCCTTGGCGTCCGGAATGATCATGTCATCCTTACCGAAGGAGATACCGGCGCGGGCAGCGTGACGGAAACCAAGCCCCATCAGGCGATCGCAGAAAATCACCGCTTCCTTCTGACCACAGTGACGATAGACCGTGTCGATCACGTCGGACACGTTCTTCTTCGTCAGCTGCTTGTTGATCAGGCTGAACGGGATCGCCTGATGCTTCGGCAGGATCTGCGCGATCAGGGCGCGACCCGGCGTCGTGACAATCGTCTGACGGACGGACTTGCCGTCAGCGTCAATCGTCGCCAGACGCAGACGGATCTTGTCATGCAGCTTGAGCGAGCCCGAAAGCATGGCGCTTTCGATCTCGGCCACATCCGAATAGGCCGGCGGAGCAGCCGTGACGATTTTGCCATCCTTGATGACAGCCTCGTCCGACGTTTCGCGGTATTCCGGAACTTCAAGGCTCAGGTAATACAGGCCCAGAACGATATCCTGGGACGGAACGATGATCGGCTTGCCGTTCGCGGGGCTGAGGATGTTGTTCGTGGACATCATCAGAACGCGCGCTTCAAGCTGGGCTTCCAGCGATAGCGGCACGTGAACGGCCATCTGATCGCCATCGAAGTCGGCATTGAACGCAGTGCAGACCAGCGGGTGAAGCTGGATAGCCTTGCCTTCGATCAGCGTCGGCTCGAACGCCTGGATACCCAGACGATGAAGCGTCGGAGCACGGTTCAGCATGACCGGATGCTCGCGGATCACCTCTTCGAGGATATCCCAGACTTCCGGACGCTCTTTCTCCACCATGCGCTTTGCAGCCTTGATGGTGGTGGCGTGACCATACTTCTCGAGCTTCGAGTAGATGAACGGCTTGAAGAGTTCGAGCGCCATCTTCTTGGGAAGACCGCACTGATGCAGCTTCAGCTCCGGACCGACTACGATGACCGAACGACCGGAATAATCGACGCGCTTTCCGAGCAGGTTCTGACGGAAACGCCCCTGCTTGCCCTTCAGCATGTCGGACAGCGACTTAAGCGGGCGCTTGTTCGCACCCGTGATGGCGCGGCCACGACGTCCGTTATCGAACAGGGCGTCCACAGCTTCCTGCAGCATGCGCTTTTCGTTACGGACAATAATGTCCGGCGCACGCAGTTCGATCAGCCGCTTCAGACGGTTGTTACGGTTGATGACGCGACGGTACAGGTCGTTCAGATCGGAGGTTGCGAAGCGGCCACCATCGAGCGGCACCAGCGGACGCAGTTCCGGCGGAATGACCGGAACGATGTCCATGATCATCCAGTCCGGGCGCGAACCGCTTTCCACGAAGGCTTCAACGAGCTTCAGACGCTTGACGAGCTTCTTGCGGGCAGCTTCCGAGGTCGCCTTGCGCAGCTTCTTGCGCATCATGGTCTTCTCGGAATCGCCTTCCATGACTTCAGCGTCATAGTCGAACGGATCCGGCAGGCCCTTTTCCTTTGCCGCAAGGCTCAGGTCGCGTTCCTGGTCGTTCGGAATACCCCAGTCATAGCTGGAGAGCGCGCGCTTGATGGCTTCCGCACCGATTCCGACGTCGATACCGGCGTCGGGATATTCATCCAGAAGGTCTTCGCAGCGGATTTCGTCCAGCAGATACTGATCGCGCTTCTTGCCGTTCTTGTAGGAGTCGATCTGATCGGATTCACAGACGCCCTTGTCGAGAATCAGGAATTTCTCGAAATACAGAACCGGTTCAACGTCCTTGAGCGGCAGATCCAGCATGGTCGCGATACGGCTCGGCAGCGACTTCAGGAACCAGATATGCGCGACAGGCGATGCCAGCTCGATATGGCCCATACGCTCGCGGCGCACCTTGGCCAGCGTGACTTCAACGCCGCATTTTTCGCAGACAATACCGCGGAACTTCATCCGCTTGTACTTGCCGCACAGGCATTCGTAATCCTTGATCGGGCCAAAGATACGCGCACAGAACAGGCCGTCACGCTCAGGCTTGAACGTACGATAGTTGATGGTCTCCGGCTTCTTGATTTCGCCGTAAGACCATGACCGCACCTGCTCGCTGGATGCGAGCTGGATCTTGATCTGGTCGAAGGTCACCGACTGGCCGGTCTGACCCAGGATCTTCATGAGTTCGTTCATGCGCCGAAACCCCAATGTGTTCCGCGGCGTACCGCGGACACCTTAAAAATGAACCGTAGCGAGAAGGAGGGAGCGGGCAATTAAAGCCCGCTCTGCTCGAGTTCGACATTCAGGCCGAGTGACTTCAGTTCCTTGATCAGAACGTTGAAGCTCTCCGGAATGCCGGCTTCGAAATCGTCCTGTTCGCGAACGATTGCCTCATAGACCTTGGTACGGCCGGACACGTCATCCGACTTCACCGTCAGCATTTCCTGCAGCGTGTAGGCTGCACCATATGCTTCAAGGGCCCACACTTCCATTTCACCAAAGCGCTGACCACCGAACTGCGCCTTACCACCCAGCGGCTGCTGCGTGACAAGCGAGTAAGGACCGATCGAACGGGCATGGATCTTGTCATCGACAAGGTGATGCAGCTTCAGCATGTAGATGTAACCAACCGTCGTCTGGCGCTCAAAGAGCTCACCTGTACGACCATCGATCAGCTGCGACTGACCCGACTTGTTCACGCCTGCCTTCTCGAGCATCTCTTCGATGTCGGGAATGGAAGCGCCATCGAACACCGGCGTTGCAATCGGCAGACCCTTGCGAAGGTTGTTCGCAAGCTCGATCAGCTGCTCATTCGGCAGCGTCGCGATGTCGTCATTGAAGACCACGTCTCCGTAGACGTCATGCAGACGATCCAGCAGTTCCTGCTTGCGCTCACCCGTCCGCTGATACTCGTCCACCATCTCGCCAATGCTGGCGCCGATATTGGCACAGGCCCAGCCCAGATGGGTCTCGAGAATCTGACCGATGTTCATGCGCGACGGCACACCCAGCGGGTTCAGCACGATGTCGACGGCCTGACCGTTCTCAAGGAACGGCATGTCCTCGACGGGAACAACGCGGGAGACGACACCCTTGTTACCGTGACGACCAGCCATCTTGTCACCCGGCTGAAGCTTGCGCTTCACGGCAACGAAAACCTTGACCATCTTCATCACACCAGGCGGAAGTTCGTCACCGCGCTGGAGCTTCTCGACCTTGCTGTCGAAACGCGCATCAATCCGGCGCGTCGCTTCCTTGAACTCACCGCGCAGCTTTTCAAGCTCCGCCATGACGTCGTCGGACGTGACCGTAATGCTGGCCCAGGTCGCGCGATGATGCTCGTCCAGAACCTCTTCCGTGATCGGCGTGCCCGAACGGAGACCCTTGAACCCGGCACCGGCCGTCTGGCCCACCAGACGTTCACGGAGACGGTTATAGAAGCTGCGCTCCTGAATGCCGCGCTCGTCATCACGATCCTTCGTGAGACGCTCGATCTCGGCGCGCTCGATCGCCATGGCGCGCTCGTCCTTGTCCACGCCACGGCGGGAGAAGACGCGAACGTCGACAATCGTGCCAGTCGTGCCGGGTGGCAGCTTCAGGGACGTATCACGGACGTCGGAAGCCTTTTCACCGAAGATGGCGCGCAGAAGCTTTTCTTCCGGCGTCATCGGGCTTTCACCCTTCGGCGTCACCTTACCAACGAGAATGTCACCCGGGTTCACTTCCGCACCAACATACACAATGCCGGCTTCGTCGAGGTTGCGCAGGGCTTCCTCGCCGACATTTGGAATGTCACGCGTGATTTCTTCCTGACCCAGCTTCGTATCGCGGGCCATGACTTCGAACTCTTCGATATGGATCGAAGTGAAGACGTCGTCACGGGCAATACGCTCGGAGATCAGAATGGAATCTTCGAAGTTGTAACCGTTCCAGGGCATGAACGCGACGAGCACGTTACGACCCAGAGCCAGTTCACCAAGCTCGGTGGACGGACCGTCAGCGATGATGTCGCCTGCATGAACCGTGTCACCAACCTTCACCAGCGGACGCTGGTTGATGCAGGTGGACTGGTTGGAACGCATGTACTTGCGCAGACGATAGATATCCACGCCCTGCGTGGCGCCAGCCTCGTCCGTGGCACGCACCACGATACGGGCACCGTCGATCTGGTCGATCACACCACGGCGCTTGGCCACGATGGTGGCACCGGAGTCATGCGCGACAGCGGCTTCCATGCCGGTACCGACCAGCGGGGCATCAGCCTTCACCAGCGGGACAGCCTGACGCTGCATGTTCGCGCCCATCAGTGCGCGGTTGGCGTCATCGTTCTCAAGGAACGGAATGAGCGCGGCAGCGACAGACACAAGCTGCTTCGGCGAAACGTCACAGGCCGTGACCTGCTCCGGCGGGACAACGCGGAAGTCACCCGAACGACGAACGGAAACAAGTTCATCCGTCAGACGACCATGATCGTCCTGCTTGGCATCAGCCTGGGCAACAACGAGCTTTTCTTCTTCCATGGCGGAAAGATATTTCCAGCCATCCTGAAGAACGCCTTCTTCCACCAGACGATAAGGCGTCTCGATAAAGCCGTACTTGTTCACCTTGGCATAGGTCGACAGCGAGTTGATCAGACCGATGTTCGGGCCTTCCGGCGTCTCGATCGGGCAGATACGGCCGTAATGCGTCGGGTGAACGTCACGAACTTCGAAGCCTGCGCGCTCACGGGTCAGACCGCCCGGACCAAGCGCCGAAAGACGACGCTTGTGCGTCACTTCGGAAAGTGGATTCGTCTGATCCATGAACTGGCTGAGCTGCGAGGAACCAAAGAATTCGCGCACAGCAGCCGCGGCAGGCTTCGCATTGATCAGGTCATGCGGCATGACCGTATCGATGTCGACGGAACCCATACGCTCGCGGATGGCACGTTCCATGCGGAGCAGACCAACGCGATACTGGTTTTCCATCAGTTCGCCGACGGAGCGAACACGACGGTTACCGAGGTTGTCGATATCGTCGATCTGGCCGCGGCCATCCTTCAGTTCACACATGATCTTGATCGTGCGCAGGATGTCTTCCTTACGCAGAACGCGCAGGGTATCGGGTGCGTCCACATCAAGACGCATGTTCATCTTTACACGTCCGACCGCAGAAAGATCATAGCGACCCTGGTCGAAGAACAGACCATGGAACATGGCTTCCGCCGTTTCCTTGGTCGGCGGTTCACCCGGACGCATGATGCGATAGATGTCGATCAGGGCCTCATCACGGCTGCTGTTCTTGTCAGCAGCCAGCGTGTTGCGGATCCAGGGACCGTGCGAGCCGTCAACGGACAGAAGCGGAAGCTCCGTGATGCCCATCTCCTCAAGCGTCGTCAGACGGTCTTCCGTCAGCTCTTCGCCAGCCTCACCGTAAATCTCACCTGTATTCTCATTCACGAGATCATAGGCAAGGAAGCGTCCGAGGATATCGAGACGACCAACCTGCACGACGCGGGTTTTTTCCGCAATCTTACGGACCATACGCGCAGTCAGCTTGGCGTCGGCTTCGGCAACCACCTCACCTGTGTCAGCATCAACCAGCGGGCTGAGCAGCTTCAGGCCACGGAATGCATCGGGATCGAAAGGACGGGCCCATTCACCGCCCAGACGGGTGAAGGGAACAGTCTGGTAGAAGTAGGACAGGATTTCATCCTGATCCATTCCACGGATATCGAGGCCGTCTACGTCACCGCCGTCAGCAATCTTCCGCTCACGCTGCGCGAGATAGTTTGCACCTTCAAGCGCATAAAGAAGAGTTGTGACCGGCAACTTGCGCTTGCGGTCGATACGGACATAGATCAGGTCCTTGGCATCAAACTCGAAGTCGAGCCAGGAACCACGATACGGAATGACGCGGGCGGCAAAGAGGTACTTGCCCGAAGAATGCGTCTTGCCTTTGTCGTGATCGAAGAACACGCCCGGGCTACGATGCATCTGGGAGACAATGACGCGCTCTGTGCCATTGATGATAAAGGTGCCGTTATCAGTCATGAGCGGCATGTCGCCCATGTAAACCGGCTGTTCCTTCATGTCGTGAATCGAACGTGAACCGGTGTCCTCGTCGATATCCCACGTCGTCAGACGAAGAATAACCTTCAGCGGCGCCGCATAGGTCAGACCGCGCTGAATGCATTCCTCGACATCATATTTCGGATCTTCGAATTCGTAGGACATGAAGTCCAGACGACCGCGACCCGCAAAATCGTTGATCGGAAACACCGAACGGAAGACTTCCTGAAGACCGGCGTCCTGCCGGCTGTCAGGACTTACGTTCATCTGCAGGAATGCCTCATAAGAGGCGCGCTGCACGTCGATCAAATTGGGCATCGGCGCAATTTCGGGAATACGCCCGAAACTTTTGCGGATCCTTTTGCGTCCCGTGAACGATTTGGTGATCGCGTTCATCTCTTCTGCCCTCTGCACCAGACCTTCGAGTCGCCCGCAAACCGTGCCGAGAACAGGTCTCTGCATTGCGGACGACCGGAACGACCGGCCGTTATGAAATTTTCAGTACGTGGCGAGCCGCGCACTATACGCCCGTTCTGCTCCAACGGCAAATCGGGCGGGAACCGCATGCGATCCCCGCCCCATCTGTCTGCCAGGCAGTGGCTGCGACGCGAACGACGCAGCCCGAAATCAGTAGATTACTTGACTTCGACCTTGGCACCGGCGTCTTCAAGAGCCTTCTTGATCTTGGCAGCTTCGTCCTTGGACGCGCCTTCCTTGACGGTCTTCGGTGCGCCTTCGACCAGGTCCTTGGCTTCCTTCAGACCGAGGCCCGTGATGCCACGGACTTCCTTGATCACGTTGATCTTCTTGTCGCCGGCGTCAGCCAGGACAACCGTGAATTCGGTCTGCTCTTCAGCGGGAGCAGCAGCAGCACCAGCAGCAGCAGCAACTGCAACCGGAGCAGCAGCGGAAACGCCCCACTTCTCTTCAAGCATCTTGGAAAGTTCTGCAGCTTCCAGAACGGTCAGAGCGGACAGCTCTTCAACAATCTTTGCCAGATCGGCCATGGTCTTATCCTAAATTGATGTACTGTTGATCAGGTTCAGGCCTACGCCGCAGCGCGGGCCTTCATTCTCAGGCGGCTTCTGCTTCGCCGGCCTTGGCATAGGCACCAAAGACGCGAGCAAGCTGGCCAGCCGGCGCCTGGACAACGCCTGCGATACGCGTTGCGGGGGTATTGATCATACCCACCAGCTTCGCACGCAGCTCGTCCAGCGACGGCAGCTCGGCGAGGGCCTTGACTCCGTCGACGCCAAGCGTCTGGGAACCCAGGGCGCCACCAAGCACCACCAGTTTGTCATTCGTCTTGGCGAACTCGACGATCACCTTTGCTACTGATGCCGGGTCTTCAGACCACGCAAGCGCGGTCGGTCCCTTGAGCAGCGGCGCGATGCCGTCGAATTGGGTCCCATCCAGAGCACGGCTGGCCAGCCGGTTCTTCGCAACCTTGTATGTCGCCCCTGCCGCACGAATGCGTCGACGCAGTTCCGTCACATCAGCAACCGTCAGACCCTTGTTCTGGGTGACGACAACCATGGACGTGCTGCCAAACACATCGGCGAGGAACTCAACAAAGGCCCGTTTTTCCGTACGGTCCAAAACCTGTCTCCTCGTCAGTCCAGCTTTCGCCAGACCAGGTTACCCATGGAGCCGCCTCTTTCGAAGCAGCTCCGCTCGCCTGTCCACAGAAGTGAGCGAACCCAGCACATCGCAGCAGCGCCACTGAATACTGTCGCCCCGTCTGACGCCCGCGATCCCGAAAGATCCTTAAGGCCCCGAAGGTCCACGTGCGGTCTTGGACAGGTTTGGAAGCGACCTGCAAGCAGGCCACCCCTCAGCCATCACACCCGAAGGCGTGACGCCATTTCGTGGTGGTCTTTCCCAGAAGGAAGACCACCTGTCAATCAGGCTTCGAAGCTCGAAACGTCAACGCGAACGCCCGGACCCATCGTGGAAGACAGGGCTGCCTTCTTCAGATACGTACCCTTGGCACCCGTCGGACGAGCCTTCTGCACGGCATCGACCAGAGCGTTAATGTTCTCGACCAGCTTGGCTTCATCAAAGGAAGCCTTGCCAACGCCCGCATGGATGATACCGGCCTTTTCGGCACGATACTCGACCTGACCGGACTTGGCTGCCGTGATGGCACCCTTGACATCCATGGTTACCGTACCGAGACGCGGGTTCGGCATCAGACCGCGCGGGCCGAGGATCTTACCCAGACGACCCACGAGAGCCATCATGTCCGGCGTCGCGATGCAGCGATCAAAGTTGATTTCGCCAGCCTGGATCTTTTCAGCCAGATCTTCTGCACCGACGACTTCCGCACCAGCAGCCAAGGCTTCTTCAGCCTTCGGACCGCGGGCGAACACGCCAACGCGCAGGGTCTTGCCCGTGCCGTTCGGCAGGGAGATCAGACCACGGACCATCTGGTCAGCGTGACGCGGGTCGATGCCGAGGTTCAGCGAGATTTCGATCGTCTCGTCGAACTTTGCCTTGGCGTTGCTCTTCACGAGAGCGACAGCCTCGGTCAGGCCGTACGGCTTGTTACGCTCGACAGTTGCCTGTGCGGCGTTCAGACGCTTGTTCTTGGCCATAGGATCAGCCCTCCACCACGTTCAGGCCCATCGACTTGGCGGAACCGGCGAGCATGCGCACGGCGCCATCAATGTCGTTGGCGTTCATGTCCTTGAACTTCGTCTCAGCGATCTCGCGAAGCTGAGCCGTCGTCACGGAACCAACCGCAGCTGACTTGCCAACCGTCTGGCTGCCCTTGGAAATCTTGGCAGCCTTCAGCAGGAAGTACGTGTTCGGCGGCGTCTTCGTGATGAAGGAGAACGTGCGATCCGCATAGGCGGTGATGACCACCGGGATCGGCATGCCGGGCTCGAGCTGCTGGGTCTTGGCGTTGAACTCCTTGCAGAACTGCATGATGTTCAGGCCGCGCTGACCCAGAGCCGGACCAACCGGCGGAGAAGGATTGGCTTTACCAGCCGGGATCTGAAGCTTGATGTAGCCAACAACTTTTTTGGCCATATCCGGGACTCCCCTGTTTGTCGTTCCCGAACCGCGGTTCAACGGAGTCGGCCATGCCTCCTCCTCCCGCGTTCGAAGTGAGGCGGACCCCTAGACCAGTTAGGGGCGCCCCGTCAAGCCTTGCGAAACATTGACCGGGGGCTGATCGCCCCGCAGATCGTTGTCCAGCGGGGACGCATGACTGTCGATGCCGCTGACCGGCTTCGGAGTCCGCAGATCCTTGTACTGAAGCGGGCCGAAAGGATCGATCTGCTTGACGCCCGGCAGGTTGCTGGCACTCCAGCCCCCGCCCAGAGCACGCACCAGACGCACGGAGGACTGCACCTGTGCCGTCTGCACCTCGACCTCCGCCAGACGCGCCTGCAGCGCATCCTGCTGCGCCACGAGCGCATCAAGATAGTTCGACAAGCCACCCGTATAGAGCGCCATGGTCATGTTCTGTGTCCGCAGCGCGGCCTCAACAGCTTTCTGCTGCTGATCCTGGGCAATCTTGAACTGCCGCGTCTGGGTCAGACCATCCTCGACATCCTGAAACGCGGACAGGACGACAGAACGGTAATTGTCCACCATTCCGCGGTACTGCGACCACGAGCGCTGCAACGCTGCGCGTCTCAGGCCACCCGTAAAGGCCGGTTCGACCGCCTGCACGGCAATTTTCCAGAAGGCGCGGGAAATACTGGCCAGATCGAAGCCACCATCCTCGAATCCGCCTTCCGCGCTGAAGGTGATGTGTGGATAGAAGGCCGCACGAGATACACCGATCGCGCGTGCGGAAGCCGCCATCTGGCGTTCGGCAATCGCGATGTCAGGGCGACGCTCCAGCAGGGATGCAGGCAATCCGGCGTTGATCTTCACCACGCCGAAATGCATCTTCACGTCCTTGACAGGCGCGATGTGAAAGCCTGCCGGGGCCGTGTTCAGCAAGACTGCGATGGCATGTTCCATGACATTGCGTCGGGCAATCAGATTGCTTTTTGCAGCCTGCGCCGAATAGAGCTGGGTCTCGGCACGCGAGACGTCCAGCCCCGCACCGATCGATCCGGCCTGACGCAGTTCGGTAATCTCTACAGCCGCGCGGAAGTAGCGGATGGAATCATCATAAACCGCGTTCTGGGCATCCAGACCGCGCAGGGCGACGTAATCCGATGCCAGCTCCGCTTCCAGACTAAGCCTTGCCAGCGCATATTGTCCGGCAGAAGCCTGAGCGAGGTTTTTCTGCATCCGCGTCGTATTGCGAATGGAATTCCAGAAATCCGGCTCCCACGTGGCAGCGCCGCTATAGGCCTGGTTGGATTCATAAACCAGGCTGCTGCTGGTTGCGGGATTGTTGTACAGCCGCCCCACGGAGCCCTTGTTGTAGCTCATGTGAGAGCCGCCCGTGAGCTGCGGGTACAGACGGCTTTCCGTCTCGCGCGCCACGTCCCGGGCCTGCGTAAAGGCTTCCGCCTGGGCCTGCAGATCTGGATTGACGGCGAGCATGCGCTGTTCGAGCCCATTGAGAATGGGATCGTTGAACATGGTCCACCAGTCACTCCGGACGGCACCATCCGCAGGCTGCGCGTTGACCATCAGCCCCTTCCCTTCCCATCCTTCAGGGTAAAGGAATTTCTGCGGATGATACTCCGGGGCCAGATCGCAGGAGGCAAGCCCGATGGACAGAACGCCGCCCAGAGCCGTCGTAAGACGCCAGATGGAACGCTTGCGGGTTGATGCGCTCTTCCGGGAGGGAGATGACTGGGAACTTTCCGGTTTCATCAGCGTGATCCGGCCTCTTCGGGGTTTGCGTCATGCTGGCGGACAGGCTGCTGATCCGCATCCTGCAGCGCCTTGCCTGGCGTGTTGTATCCCGGTGTGGTCGGGACGATCCTGACTTCGTCCCCTTCCAGCAGATCAGCCGTAGGGTTGGCAACCACGCGGTCGTCTTTTGTAATACCGCTGAGCACCTGAACTGTCGTCCCGAAATTGATCCCAACGGTGACGTTCACCAGATGCGCGTGGTTGTTGATGACCTTCGCGACCTGCGTCCCTTCGGCCCGGTAAATGATCGCACCTTCCGGCAGGATCAGAATATTCGGGTTTCCGGGGGCCGAGATATGCGCTGTCGCATAGGAATTCGGCCACAACAGATTATCGTCATTATCCAGGGTCAGTTCTGTCGTCACCGTACGGGTTGCGGCGTTGAAGGCATTGGCCGTCGCAAGAAAGGTCGCCCGGAAATGACTTCCCGGATACTGGGGAACCGTCAGTTCGGCTTCGATCTTCGGCGAAATCACACTCGCAAAATCCTGCGGCACCGAAACAAACACGCGCATCCTGTGGACGTCGGCCACCGAAAACAGCTCCGATGCCGCACCGCGGGAATTCACATTGCCACCGCCCGCATTCACGTAATCACCCACGTTCACCAGACGGGACGTCACGATTCCATCAAAGGGTGCGACGATCTTCTTGAAATCTTCAAGCGCCTGGAAGCGGTCCACGTCATGGCGTGCGGCTTCCAGTTCGGCTTTCTGCGCGGCGGCATTTGCGGCCTGCACGTCCACTTCCTGACGTGATACGGCCTGCGTTCCCTTCAGCGCCGTCCAGCGCTGTGTGGTGATGACGGCCAGATTATAACGCGCCAGAATGACGTTGTAATGCGCCTTGGCAGCCTCGAACTGGGCGTCGATGCTCGGCGTGCTGATTTCCGCCAGAACATCCCCACGCTTCACATGTGCGCCATAGTCCTTGTACCACATTTTCACATAGCCCGAGACCTGCGCGTAGATCGGCGCCTCGTACCATGCGGCAAGATTGGCAGGCAGATCGACCTGTCGTGTCTTCGGTCCCGGCTGCGGTGTAATCAGCGTAACGGGCGGAATGGCCGCCTCTTCGGTCGCGCCACTCAGGGAGTGATAATGCGTGCCCCGCTGCACGATTCCCCATGCCGCGAGTGCAATAGCCAGCAGGATCACCACCAGCAGAATGAGCTTGCCGCGCGCGCCTGAGCCCGTACGGGCCTGATGGTTTGTCGGAGGCACCTGCCCCTGATCCGTAGAATGGCTCACGCGCGGTCTCCTTCAGGCCCAGCAGGCCGCTTGTAATGAATAAGGGCAAAAACGCAGGGAACAAAAAGCAGGGTGGCAACGGTCGCAACCAGCAGACCACCGATCACTGCCTTGCCCAGCGGCGCATTGTCGGAATTGCTGATGGACATCGGGATCATGCCGATGATCATTGCAAGCGCCGTCATCATGACGGGACGGATACGTTCGTAGCCCGCTTCCAGAGCCGCGAGAATGGCATCACCATGCTCGTCCATCCGCTCACGGGCAAACGCTACCACGAGAATGGCGTTGGCCGTAGCCGTACCCATGCACATGATCGCCCCCGTCAGTGCCGGTACCGACATGGATGTATGCGTCAGGAAGAGGCTCCACGAGATACCGCCCAGAGCCCCTGGCAGCGCCGAGATGATAACGAACGGATCAAGCCAGGACTGAAAGTTGACGACAATGATCAGGTAAACCAGCACGATCGACAGCGCGAGGCCACCTGCGAGCTGGACATACGCATCGTTCATCGTCACAGCCTGTCCACGGACTACCATGGTCGAGCCATGCGGCAGCAGCTTGCGTTCTTCCTCCACGATCCGGTTCACGGCTCTTGAAACCGTTCCCAGATCCATGTCCTCCGGCGCAGCATAGATGTCGAACACGGGCATGATGTTGTAATGCGCGACTTCTGCTGGAGTCCCGGTCTGCACCAGAGCACTCAGCCCTCCCAGAAGCTGCGGCGTCTGGTTTGTCGGGTTACCGTCCCCCTTGTCGATCGGGAGAATTTCCAGATCGTTCATGGTCTGCAGATAATTCGCGGGGGTCTGCACATCAATGAGCTGCGACGTGCCCTGCGCGTTCAGGTAGTAGGTCTGGCCGACCTGCCCGCTACCGGACAGCGTCACAAGAGCATTCAGGGCCACGTCCCGCTCGGTAATACCCGTTCCCAGCGCAAAGCTGCGTCGGTTGTTCACCAGGATCGTCGGCTGCGTCATCGGCTCCTGAATGGAGACATCCGCAATTCCCGGAATATGCCGCAGTTTCTGGGCAATCTGTGTCGCGAATTTGAAGTTTTCGCTCAGATCGCGGCCCACGATCTGCACGTCGATCGGAGATGGCAGACCGAAGTTCAGGATCTTGGCCGTCAGATCGCCCGGCTGAAACGTGAAGACCGTTCCCGGAAAATCGTTCGTCAGACCCTTGCGCAGCCTGCGGCGGTATTCCGGGATCGGGCTTTCGGAGTTTCGCAGCTGGATGGTGATGTCGCAGTCCTGCGATCCCACGGTCGGGGACGGAATCATTGCCTGGTTCAGCTGACTGAACGGCAGACCGCAGTTATTGACAATATTGACCACCTGACCCGGCAACAGGCTCCGGATCTTGCGTTCCGCCAACCCTGCAATCTTGCCGGTCTCTTCTAGGCGCGTGCCGATCGGGGCACGCATGTGCATCTGCAACGTTCCGGACTTGATCTCAGGGAAGAAGTCCTGACCGATGAACAGCAGGAGCGCCATGGACGATACGGCCGCCAGCAGGAACAGCATCACGAAACGACCGCGAATCGCAATCAGGGTTTCAAGGATGACCTTGTAATGCTCGCGGAAACTGGAGAATCGCGCCTCAAATCCCCGCTGGAAACGCCCGAAAATTCCGGTCTTGCGATGGTGCCATTCAGGATCACGATGCATCCGCACCTGAGCCGCCAGCATCCAGTTCGCCATCGTCGGCACCAGCGTCCGCGACAGGATGAAAGAAGCGATCATGGCAAAGATGATGGCTTCGGCCATCGGCATGAACAGCCAGCCCGAAATCCCCGTCAGTTCGAACAGCGGCAGCCACACGATGCAGATACAGGTCGTGGACACGAAGGTCGGGATGACGATCTGGTTGGCGGCATCAATGATGGCGTCTTCCAGTTCCTTCCCGGTTTCGAGATGCGCGTCGATGTTTTCGATCATGACGGTCGCGTCATCGACGAGAATACCAACCGCCAGCGCCAGACCGCCCAGCGTCATCACATTGATGGACTGCCCGGCGATGCTCAGCCCGATGATCGAACACAGCATTGCCAGCGGAATGGATGTCGCCACGATGATGGTCGAACGCCACGAGCCAAGAAACAGCAGAACCGTCAGGCTGGTCAGGATCGCGGCCGTGATCATCTCACGCACCACGTCCACGACCGATTCCTTTACGAAGCTCGACGCATCGGTCAGGACATTCACTGTCGTTCCGGCTGGCAGCGTTGCCTCGACCTGCGGCAGGAGCTTCTTGATGCCGCTTACGACGGACAGCGTGGAAGCATCACCACTTTTGAGGATGACAATCAGGACTGCCTGCTGCCCTTTCACAAGGACTGCGTTGATCTGCGGAGGCCCTCCACGATGCACCCAGGCAACGTCACGCAGATAGATCACGGAATTGCCGACCTGCTTGATCGGCATCTTGTTGAAGACTTCCAGATCAAGGGGCGTCGAGTTCGTCTTCACCATCCAGTCAAGCTGGCCGATCCGCTGATCGCCTGCCGGAAGAACGATATTCTGCAGGTTCAGCGCTGTCGCCACGTCTTCTGGAGACAGTCTGTGCGCCAGCAGCTTGATCGGGTCGATATCCACCATGATGTCCGGAGCCAGACCACCATAGGGATTGGGGATCGCGGCCCCGGGCACGGAAATCAGTTCCGGCCGGATCAGGTTGGACGCCATGTTATAGATTTCCGACCCGGACATGGTCGGATTGTTGACCTGCAACGTCAGAACCGGAACCGACGACGCATCCATTGCCAGAATCAGCGGCGGGGTCGAACCGTTCGGCAACTGTTTGATGACCGTCTGGGACACAGACGTGATCTGCGTCTGCGCCACCGCCGTATTGGTTCCCGGCTGGAAGAACACCTTCACGATGCCACGTCCGTAATAGGACGAGCTTTCGATATGTTCGATGTTGCTGACCGTCGCCGTCAGGGAACGTTCGTAATAATAAACGATACGCCCCGACATGTCCTCAGGCATCAGGCCCGTATAGGACCAGATGACAGCCACGATCGGAATCTTGATTGAAGGAAAGACATCCGTGGGCGTGGAAACGATGGCCCGGACCCCGAAGATCAGGATCATGATCGACAGGACAACGAAAGTGTAAGGCCGCTTCAGCGCGGTAACGACAATGGCATTCATGCGGTCAGACAACCCCTTGGGGCTCTTCCTGGTCCGGTCATTCTCAACGGGTGTCCCCTTGCAAATTGATCCGAGTCATATCCATCGAGACTCAGACGACAAGGAAAATTCTGTTTAAATATCAAGACACGCGGCAAATATTGACACGCTACGCAACATTTCGTGCCTTTTCAGACAGGTGTCGCGGGCGCGAAATGAATGGTGAAAACAGCTCCAGGCAGCGTATGACCGGGCCTTGCGGACACGATATCCACCGATGCTCCATGCAGCCGCAGGATTGCTGACACGAGGCTCAGCCCCAGCCCGCTTCCCGGAACATGACGACTTTTATCCGAACGGTAAAAGCGTCCCATGACGGCCTTGCGCTCTTCTTCTGCAATACCGATTCCCGTATCGCTGACACGCAGCCAGCTCGATCCGTCAGCTCCCTGCCCCGCACTCAGCCGGACCGTTCCCGGCGCGGGCGTGAACTTGATCGCATTGTCCACGAGATTGGCCAGAACCTCGTTCAGCAGGTCCATGTCCCCGAACAGCGGAACCGCTTTATCCGAGTCCACGACCTCAAGGAGAATGCCCTCCGTCTCGGCAATCGGTTCGTACAGATCCACCACCCCGGCCAGCAGTTCACGCAGATCAAGCATTGCAAACCCGGCCCGACGCCGCCCGTTCTCGATTTCACCGATCCGCAGCAGGGCCGTAATGACGGAGAAACACTGTTCCAGATCCAGCGTGGCGCGCTCTATCGCGCCCTGAAGCGCTGCGGGATCATTCGTAATCGACGACACCCGCTCCAGCCGGGCCTTTACCCGTGCCAGAGGCGTCCTCAGATCATGGGCAATGTCGTTGCCCACGTCCCGGATCTCGTCGAGCAGATGCTCCAGCCGGTCCAGCATCCGGTTGACCGATACCGCAAGTCGCTCGATATCGTCGCGTTCGCGTCCGGTCGGCAGACGCTCGTGCAGGTCTCCGTCCATGATGCGGTCGATCGCCTCATGCATATCCTTGACGCGCCCCAGCGCCCGATGGCTCAGAAAAATTCCCGCCATCAGGGCAAACACTACGATCGGCACCACAGACATCAGCGCCGCACGCTTGGTGATGTAGCGCAGTTCATTGGCCATATGCAGCGAGCGCGCCAGAACGAGAATGCGGTCCCGGTTTCCCTGCACCCCCTCTACCTCGACGGCCAGATAGCGCATTTCATAGGGTGTATCACCGGGAGGCGCGTCCCATAGACGCTGCGTTCTGGGCGAGACCTCCAGCCCGACGGGCCATTTCTTGATATCGCCCGCAATCCGGTTACGGTTCATGTCGAACAGCGCAGCCCCGTTGAGGATCACGCGCAGATCAGTCTTGCTGCGCTCCCGAACCTCATATTCAAGCTGGGCCGGACTTTCCTGAAGAAGCTGATCGGCTTCACGCTGAAGCAGATCTGTCGAGCGCTGCTGCTCGTATCCGTTCATCTGACCGTAGACGAGCCCGAACTGCAACGCCATTGCGGCGATGATCGCCACAACGAAGGCCAGCGTCAGTCGGAACGTCGCCGTCCGGAAAAGATCAGCCCGGAACAGTTCGGAAAAGCGCAGCTCAGCCCGTGACACGCAGACTGAACCCGGCGCCGCGAATACTGTGAATGAGCGGTGGCTCGCCGGGCAGATCAATCTTGCGACGCAGTTTTCCGATATGAACGTCCACCAGATTTGTCTGGGGAACGAAACGGTAATTCCACACATCCTCCAGTAGCATCGTTCGCGTCAGCACCGTGTCCGGGCGACGCATCATGTATTCCAGAAGACGGAACTCCCGCGGAAGCAGATCAATTTCCTGCCCGTTCCGGAACACCCGGCGCTCGATCAGGTCCATCTCAAGCGGACCAACGCGGAGCACCGTCACACGACTGTCCGTCGGACGCCTCAGCAGAGCCTCCAGACGGGCAGCGAGTTCTTCCATGGCGAAGGGTTTGGTCAGGTAATCATCCCCCCCTGCCTTGAGGCCGCTAACACGGTCATCCACGGCTGAAAGCGCCGAAAGCACCAGGACGGGAATGGTAATCCGCTGCGCACGCACGCTCTCGATCACCGTCAGGCCGTCCAGTTCCGGCAGCATCCGGTCCACGATCATCAGATCGAACTGGCCGGTACAGGCGTGATCCAGCCCCTCGACACCCGTCGCAGCTCGTGTGACGTCATAGCCGCGCGTCGTGAGTTCCTCCACGACCTCGGCCGCAATGCTGTCGTCGTCCTCGATCAGCAGAAGCCGGGGAGAAGGTTCGGAAAGGCGCTCAGGCGCCCCGGAGTCATGTGCGGACGTCATGGTCATCATCATCACATGGGGCAGCCCACCGTGTCATCCAATTAAAATCGGTCTTAAGGCCGGAGCCTCAGGAAGAAGGCGGTCCGTCCAGCGCCTCTTCCATGTCGTCCGTCGTTCCGTCCAGCGCCCGCAGACGCCTCCCAAGCACGCGCGTCCGCCGGCGGGCTTCTTCGATCGTATTGCCCATCGTCCCGGCGTTGCGGTGCAGCTTTTCTAACACCTGGTCCATCCGCAGCATCTCCTGTCGCGTCGCCCCCAGAAGCCCGGCAATCGCCTCTGTCCGTTCTTCAAGCGTCAGCGTGACATATCCAAGATGCACGGTCCGGAGCATCGCCGGCAGAAGCGATGGCCCCATCACCATTACACGGTGCAGGCGCCCGATTTCGTCAATCACGCCGGGCATCCGAGCGATTTCGGCATAAAGCCCGTCAGTCGGCAGATACAGCACGGCAAATTCAACGGTCACTGGCGGAAGGATATATTTGGAGGCAATTTTCTTTGCCTCAAACCGGATCACGTTTTCCAGTTCGCGGCGCGCCTGACGTTCCGCCAGCGCATCCCCGGCATCCGAGGCGTTCAGCAATCTTTCATAGGCTTCGGTCGGGAATTTGCTGTCAATCGCCAGCCGTGGCGGCGTCTCCGTGCCCCGCACCGGCATCTTCACCGCAAATTCGACGTTCTCACCTGCCGTTCCGAGGCGGAAATTGGTGTCATAGCTGCCCTCAGGAAGAATATCGTCCAGAATTGAGCGGCACTGCGCCTCGCCCCAGCCCCCGCGCGTCTTCACATTCGAGAACAGGCGCTTCAGGTCACCGATCTGCGCCGTCACACTCGTGACCTCGCCCAGCGCCTTTTGCATGGCGCTGAACTGCTCCACCACACGCTGGAAACTGGTCTGCATCTGCTTTTCCACAGCACCGTGAAGCTGCTCATTCACGGTCGCCCGGATGCGCTCGATCTGTTCATTCTGGCTCTGCGCCATCTCCCGCAGCGCATCCGACAGCAGGAGACGCCCTTCGGCCTGATCCTGCCCCAGATTACGGGCCAGCGTACTCAGCCGCTCGCTGGTTTCCAGCCGGAACTGGTCCAGCCGCCCCGACAGGACGCGCTCAACTTCCGACAGATGGGCCCGATGGTATTCAACGTCCTGCGAGCGCTCCTGAGCCTCACGCTCAAGAAGCCGCTCGAGCTGCCCGCCCCCGCTGCCGCCCCGCAGGATCGCCAGCAGAGCAACCACCAGCGCGACCGCCGCAACAATCCAGGGGAAAAACTGCGCCATTCCGGAAATATTCTCCTGCATGGCGCATGTCCTACCCGTTCAACGCAATACGGCCAATGCCACGCGTCTTACGGCTGGTGGATATTTCCGTAAGACGCCGCTCCCAGACCCGGGCACGAACACGGTGCCCCGAGCGGAACCTGTGTCGGCATCTTGCAGGTATAGATCCCGGCCTTGCAGGTATAACCATAGCCGGCAATGGGCGTGCCCGGCGGAATCGGCCCCGGCGCCGCCGTCCCGACACACGCTCCCAGCCCCAGAAAAGACAGACCTGCCGCAGTACGCAGAACATGACGGAAAACGGAACGAGACATAATGGATGTGTCCTTAAATCGACCGGATTGAAAACCGGACATCAGAGAAACGCAAACGGATCGCCGCGTCATCGGTTTCCGCCTGATCGAACGCCAGCATGGCAATCCTGTGGCAATGCCCCCTCAGCGATGCCCGCCTGCCGCCTGCCCTGCCGCCACACCACTTGCCCAGGCCCACTGAAAATTGTGCCCACCAAGCCAGCCCGTCACGTCCACGGCTTCCCCGATCGCGTAAAGTCCGGGAATTTCCCGGGCCTCCAGCGTCTGGGATGACAGATCCCGCGTGTCGATCCCGCCGCGCATGACTTCCGCCTTGGCATAGCCCTCGGTCCCGGCGGGACGGAGCTGCCAGTTCGAAATCCGCTCGGCCAGCGCCTTGATCGCGCGGTCCGGCTGGTTCGCCAGCATCGTATCGCCCATTCCCGCCGCCAGAACACGCGCCAGCCGCTGGGGCAGCGCTTCCAGCAGGCTCGGCGGGAGGGCTTTCGGTCGGTCTTTCTTCACCTTCAGCAGCACGTTCAGCGCATTCTGTCCCGGCAGCAGGTCAATCTGCGCCGCATCGCCGCTCTCAAGATAGGACGAAATCTGCAAAATTGCCGGGCCTGACACGCCGCGATGGGTGAAGACCATCCCATCCTCGAACCGCGGGCCTTTTTTGCCCACCCGCGCCACGATCGGCAGCGAAACGCCTGCAAGTTCCGGATCGGCATCTCCCAGAACCAGCGGCACGAGCGCCGGGGCCGTCGGCACCACGCGCAGTCCGAATTTCCGCGCCAGCCGCAGCGACAGGTCTGACGCCCCGAGCTTGGGAATGGACAGCCCACCAGTCGCAAGGATCACGGAGCCCGTGCGGATCTCGCCGCCATCCGTCACGACAATAAATCCGTGCTCCGCCCGGCGGACATCCAGAATCCGCGTCTGCATCCGGAATTCGCATCCAGCGGCCCGACACTCCGAAACCAGCATGTCCACGATCTGCCCAGCCGAGCCATCACAGAAAAGCTGCCCGCGCGCTTTCTCGTGCCAGGCAATGCCATAGCGGTTCACGAGCTTGAGGAAATCCTGCGGCGTATACCGCGCCAGCGCCGAGCGGGCGAAATGTCGGTTCTGGGAAATGAAACAGTTCGGGCCGGTTTCAAGATGGGTGAAATTGCAGCGTCCGCCCCCCGAAATCAGGATCTTGCGTCCCGGCTCCGGCCCGTGATCCAGAACCAGAACCCGTGCACCGTTCTGCCCTGCGACAGCCGCCGCCATCAGCCCCGCTGCACCGGCTCCAAGCACAATCACATCGGGATTCATCATCACAGGCCTCAGAAATCCAGATTGGCGTAATGCGCGGGCGGCGTGATGCCACTGACCTTGTCAGACAGCAGCCCCCGGAAACAGGGCCGGGATTTCACACGGGCATACCAGTCCTTTGCCGCGGGCGCCTTGGACCAGTTCACGTCGCCGATGAAATCGAGCGCCGACAGATGGGCCGCGGCTGCGAAATCCGCGAGCGACAGCGCAGGCCCAGCCAGCCAGGACCGCGTTTCCGCCAGCCAGCCGATATAATCGAGATGAAAGCGCATGTTCGCGTAACCGGCCCGAAGCGCATTGCCGTCCGGATGGCCACGCCCGAACTGGCGCTTGTCCACCTTCTCGCCCAGAAGGTTCCGGGTGACTTCCTGCGCAAAACGGGTGTCGAACCAGTCCACGAGCCGCCGGGTCTCGACCCGCTCGGCAAAAGTACGCCCCAGAAGCGGCGTATCGGGATAGGCGTCTTCCAGATATTCGCAGATGACACGTCCGCCAGGCACGGCGAGACCATTTTCCTCAACCAGCACAGGCACTTCGCCTGCCGGATTGAGACGGAGGAATTCCTCACGCTGCTCCCACACCCGCTCGATGACGGGTTCGAACGGGAGTCGCTTCTCAGTGAGGGCAAGCCTCACAAGACGGCATTGCGGAGAAAGTGGAAGGTGATGCAGGATACGCATTGCCACTTTCTAAGTCAGCCGATACCCGCTCACAAGAGCCTCACCGACTGCCCGACACAGGTCCGACGATTTTCACGATGCCCGATCCCGTTTCCGCACCCTCTTCGACTGCCCCCATGCGCATCCGCGCCCGTGGCCGCTCCTTCCTCGCGCTCGTCCTGTCTCCCGAGGCGCCCCTCCCCCTCTGGCTGAACGGCCTCGACTATCAGGTCGCCCGATCCGGCGGACTGTTCACCGGAAAACCGATCATTCTGGATCTCGGCCTCCTCAACGAAAACACGCCGGGTCTGGCCACGCTTCTGGACGATATCCGGGGCCGGGGTGTCCGGATTATCGGTCTTGAGGGTGGAAGCCGGCACTGGCCGGCTGTCGCGCACTGGGACTGGCCGGAAATGCTGGATGGTGGCCGACCGGCCGGGGAAGTCGAGATTCCGGAAGATCCGTCTGCCAGTGCGGCGGGGCCGGTTTCGGGCGGCGGGACCCTCATTATCGACCAGACTGTGCGGTCGGGTCAGAGCATCCAGCATATGCAGGGCGATGTGATCATCCTCGGATCGGTGTCTTCTGGCGCTGAAATCGTGGCTGCGGGTTCAATCCACGTTTACGGAACCCTGCGTGGACGAGCGATTGCGGGCGTGGGCGGGCAGTCCCAGAGCCGTATTTTCGCAAGCCGCATGCAGGCCGAGTTGCTGGCGCTTGATGGCTATTATGCGGTTACGGAAGACATTGATCCCACGCTTCTGGGGCACGCCGCGCAGGCCGCTCTGGATGAGGACCGGGTCCGCGTGCTGCCGCTGCCTGCGTGATCCGGGCAATAACGTGACGTAGGCTGCCATGAAAGCACCCCTATTCGCAGGTTGCCGCGGGGTGTAAAACATTCATAGAATAAGAAATCGGCCCGCGTTGGCCTGTTACAGGCAGGCGCAGACCGAAGAGACGTTTTTCTGGAGTATTCATGTCCAAGGTTCTGGTTGTCACTTCCGGCAAGGGTGGCGTCGGCAAGACGACATCAACCGCCGCGCTCGGCGCCGCTCTCGCTCAGAGCGGGCAGAATGTGGTGGTGGTTGATTTCGATGTCGGGCTGCGGAACCTTGACCTGGTCATGGGCGCCGAGCGCCGGGTGGTTTTCGATCTCATCAACGTCGTACAGGGCGATGCCCGCCTGTCGCAGGCGCTGATCCGCGACAAGCGTTGTGAGACGCTGTCGATCCTTCCGGCCTCCCAGACCCGGGACAAGGACGCTCTAACCTCCGAGGGCGTAGCCCGCGTGATGGACGAGCTTCGCGAGAAGTTCGACTGGGTGATCTGCGACAGCCCGGCCGGCATCGAACGTGGCGCACAGCTTGCCATGTATCATGCCGATATGGCCGTGATCGTCACCAATCCCGAAGTCAGCTCGGTGCGTGACTCCGACCGGATCATCGGCCTGCTCGACAGCAAGACCAAAAAGGCCGAACAGGGCGAGAAGGTCGACAAGCACCTGCTTCTGACCCGCTACGACCCGGCCCGCGCTGCGCGCAAGGAAATGCTGAGCGTCGAAGACGTGCTCGAAATCCTGTCCATCCCGCTGCTGGGCATTGTTCCGGAAAGCGAGGATGTGTTGAAATCCTCCAATGTCGGCGCGCCTGTCACTCTGGCTGCGCCCACGAGCCTTCCTGCCCGCGCCTATTTCGAAGCAGCCCGTCGCCTAAGCGGCGAGAAGCTCGAAGTCTCGGTTCCAGTCGAAAAGCGCGGTTTCCTTGACTGGCTTTTCAAGAGGGACGCATGAGTTCATGAGTTTTCTCGCAAATATTTTCGCACGACGCCAGCAGTCCAGCAGCGTCGCCAAGGATCGGCTCCAGATCCTGCTCGCTCATGAACGCAGTTCGGGGGGAGAAAGCGGTGAGTCCGACCTGATCCGTCAGCTTCACAAGGAAATCATGGAAGTCATCGCGCGCCATGTCGCCGTCGATCAGGACAAGGTCCAGATCAAGGTTGATCGTGGCAGTGGCTGCTCCATGCTCGAAATCGACGTCGAGGTTCCGCAGGAACTCAGCGGCAAGCGGACTTCCTAACACTGCACCAACTGCGGCCCGAAACGCCGCGCCTGAAAGAACGGAACAACACGGATGAGCGGCTTTCTTGGAAACCTCATGAACCAGGCTGTGGGCGCGATCGGCGGCCAGCTTGGCGATAAATTCGGCGGCAGCATCGGCGAATTCCTCAAAGGTGACGGCCTTAACATGCTGCTGAGCCAGGCCCAGAGCGCCGGACTGACCGACAAGATCCACTCCTGGATCGGCAATGGCGAGAACCTGCCCATCACCACCGACGAGTTGCGCAGCCTTCTGACGGACCAGCAGATCCAGACGATCGTGGCCAAGACGGGCCTGCCCGCCGGGACGATCCTTCCTGCGCTGGCACAGCTTCTCCCGGCTGCCGTGGACAAGCACACCCCGGAAGGTCAGGCACCGTCAACAACGGCCTGATACCCGGTTCAGACATACAGGTCTGCAGACGCCCCGGTGGATGAATTCTGCCGGGGCGTTTTGCGTTTCGGGTTCAGGCTTTCTGCCCTTTTGGAACCGCATCATAGGGCTGCGGCTGTTCGATCGGGAAGCGGACCAGCAGGTAGGGCGTGACCCGGCGATCCTTGCCGCCATTGAACGACGCCAGACGGTTCCACTGCCCGAACGTGCAATAGACATGATCCGCCGTTGCGAAAATGCCGTCCGGTGACAGGGCGCGTGGATCACGGAGCATCATTGTGAAAGAACCATCCTGATCGCGTCTCAGGATGCAGTCATGTTCGTAATTGGTCGTGTAAAGACGGTCATGGTCATCCAGCGCCAGTCCGTCCGCCACTCCTTTTTCGCCTTCGTCGCGGATGGCAGGCGCCAGGACGGTATCGTCTGACGTCGGGTCTGCCAGAAGGTCCACAGGCAGGCTGTAGAGCCGACGGCTGGTCAGGGGCGAGAAATAGAGATTTTTTTCGTCTTTCGTCAGGGCAATGCCGTCCACGCCTCCAGAGACCAGTTGTGGATGTCCGGGGAGGTAACGGCGCGGCTCGCCCTCGACAATGGCCATGAACCCGGCTTCCGGAAGAATGGCAGGATGTGTGGTCAGAACCCGCCGCGCCTGCTGGGTGGCGACATCAACGATTACGAGGGCAGGTTTTGTGCCGAAAGACGAGTCCGTCACGAAAACGGTCCCCTGAGCGCCGTGCGACAGTGAGACCCGCAGGTCGTTCATGTGACTGTCCGGCAGCAGGGCGGGCGCCTTGAGGATGATGTTGTGAGCGACCCGGTTTGTCGTCGGGTCGATACAGACGATCTTGGCAGCTCCGGGCTGCAGTGGATGTCCGGCGCGCTTGCCGTCATCAATCACCCAGAGCCGTCCCTGACGGTCTGTCGTCATGCCGTGGACAGAAACAAGGCACTTTGCTGGAACGGCCCCCGGAAGGCTCATCTCGGGACTTGGATAAGGCACGACCTTTCCGTCCACCAGTTCGCCGAGCGTGGCACCCTTGTGATCCACGGCGTGGCGGGGAAAGCCGACAAAGGTCCGGCCGTCCGGAAGCACCACGATCCCGGACGGACCAGGGCCATCGAACTTGGCCACAATATCGAGTTCTCCGTAGGGGCCGGTTCCGTTGTCCTCGTTTCCGGCCGCCTGTGCCTGAGCCGCCGGCAAGGCTGCCGAAACCGCAAGAGACGCTGGGGCTGCCGAAGCTGCCCGCAGGAAATGACGTCGTTTCATGCGCACTCTCCGAAATTCATTTTCAAAACAAACCGTTTCCATAACGCCCGAACCGTGTAAGGAACGCCACAGGCCCTGCAAAATGTGATCGGAATTTTTCCGGAACCGGAAAATTATGTTGACCTTGCGCAAATACGAACCAATTTTGTGGCTCATATAAAATACTAACTTATTGCGTGGTAAAAGTGCTGACCCAGCTTTCCCTTCGTCATCTGACCCTTCTGGGGACCTCCCTTCTCGGCTCTACGTTCCTTCTCGTCACTTCTGAAAGCCGTGCTGCCACGCCGCAGCCGGCACCGGCGCACTCTGCTCCGAGCGCGCACAAGCCGGTCCGCGCCACTCCGGTGACCAGAAAAGCGAAGCCTGCCCAGACTCCACGGCCTGAAACCGAGGTTGCGGGGGGTACAGAAGCGGTCGTTGTGACGGGAACGCGCGAGTTCGGCAAAAAGGCGCGGGATTCGATCGCCCCGGTCGATATTGTGACGAACCGTCAGTTGACAGGGACGGGTCAGCCCACGCTGCGTGACTCCCTGGCGCTGCTGCTACCCTCCCTCACCGTTCCGACAGGGGGCTTCGATGCCGGTGCCCTGACCGACAGCATTTCGCTGCGTGGCCTCAACCCCAACGAGACGCTCGTGCTCGTGGATGGCAAGCGGCGACACACCACGGCCAATATCTACGCAGATGGCGGACCGGCGCAGGGGTCCACACCTGTCGATATCGACATGATCCCCATGGCCATGATCGACCATATCGAAGTTCTTCGTGATGGTGCGTCTGCCCAGTATGGCTCCGACGCCATTGCGGGGGTGGTCAACATCATCCTCAAGAAGCAGAATCATGGTCTGACCATGCGTTCGAACACCGGGATCACGAGCGAAGGCGACGGTTTCCAGCAGGGCGTCTTCATTGATGGCGGCCTGAACCTGAACAATCGCGGTTTTGTTCATATCGGTGGCGATTTCGTTCATCAGGACCACACCTTCCGGTCCGGGAATGACAACCGCACCCACACCGACGTCAACCAGCTTCTGGGACAGCCCGAGCAGACGCGTGAAAGCGTTGCCGTCAATGCGGGCTATGACATCACCGATGATATTCAGGCCTATGCCGGTGCGACCTATGCGCATCGTCATGCGGAATCCTACCAGAACTACCGCCTGCCCTCGTCACTCGCCAAATATCCCGGCTATGCGGCGATCTATCCTTATGGCTATTCGCCCATCGAGGCTCTGGAAGAAGACGATTACGAACTCACGGCTGGTCTGAAAGGCACGCTGGCGGGCTGGCACTGGGACGTGTCGTCGGTTTTTGGTCGCGACTATGATGCCGTGAATGCCGAAAGCACCACGAATGTGGGCCTGTACACCGCCACAGGCGAGACACCGACGTCGTTCGCCGCACAGTCCTTTAACAACACGCAGTGGACAAACAGCGTCGACCTCAGCCGCAAGTTCCGCACGTCGTTCTGGCCGTATGCCATCAATGTCGCGGGCGGTGCGTCCTATCGCTATGAAGCCTATGCGATCGGAACCGGCTCTCCGGCCAGCTACAACTATTCCAGTTCGGACGGTTTTCCCGGCACCAACCCGGCCAATGCCGGGAAATGGTCCCGTGATGTTGCGGCGGGCTATCTCGACATCTCCACCAACCTGATGAAACACTGGCAGGTCGATCTGGCCGGACGCGTCGAGCATTACACGGATGTCGGCAACACCAAGACTGGCAAGGTCTCTACCCGTTACGATTTCAGCCCACGCTTTGCGATCCGCGGCACATTCAGCAATGGCTTCCATGCCCCGACGCTGGCGCAGGAACATTATTCCGCGCTGTCTGTCTCGCCGACCGCTGCCAGTGGCATCATCGCGGCAAACTCTCCTGGCGCACTCGCCAACGGCGCATCAGCATTGAAATCGGAATCCTCCACGAGCGCCGAAGGCGGCATCATTGTCGAGCCGGTCAAGAAGCTGCACGTCACTGTTGATGTGTACCAGATCGACCTGCGGGACCGGATTATGCCGGGTGGGTCCATCTACGGATCTCAGGCTCATAGCGCGCTTGAAATGGACGGGTTCAATCTGCCCCCGGGATCTGAAAACTGGACGGGCAGCCAGCTTGCCACGCACTGGTTTGCCAATGTCGCCAATACGCGGACGCAGGGACTTGACCTGACGGCGACCTATCCGACCAACTTCGGGCGTTATGGCCATGCGGACTGGGATGTTGCGATCAATCTGAACCGGACGCGCCTGCGCCATCAGGCAACCAGCACGACCGGAGCGCCGCTTCTGACCGCGCAGTATATCGCTTACATCACCACCGCGTACCCGCGCAGCAAGATCATCTTCGGCGGTACCTGGCATTCCGCGCGCAACAAATGGGCGGTTTCCGTCCATGAGATCCGTTACGGCGAGACGACGTCTCAGCTCACCTATTACACTGGGCCGTATACCTACTCCACGAGCCACTACCTGGAGTTCCAGAATGTGCCGAAATGGACGACGAACGCCTCCGTGACCTACAATATCAGTCCCAAATGGAGCGCAACGATCGGAGGGAACAACATCTTCGCCAAATTCCCGTCGGTTGTTCCTGAAGGAAACCGCTATCTCGGCGTGCCCAAGTACTACATGAGCACGTCGCAGCTCGGCATGAATGGCGGGTATTATTATCTGGACGTTTCAGCACGCTTCTGAGCAGGTCCGGGGAATGCGGAAAGAATGCCGCATTTCCCGATCCAATACCTAAATCAGGCTTTCCGCACCGTACAAAGCGACGCGATATGGCGTCTGCATAGCGCCATATCAGGCGAAGCACTCTGCTTGCAGGCCAGTTCGAAAGCCTGCGTTTCCCGTGCTGCCAGTGCGAGCGCCGGGAGAGACCAGCGATCCAGTGCCTGACCGAAAGCCGCTGTACGTTTGAAGAATACAGGCGGCTTCAGGGATTTCATGGCTTCGGCCCGTCCCTGACCATCCTGCACAGCCTGCGCGACTTTCTGAAGCCGTACCAGCACACCCAGAACCGTTCGCGCCACCGCAACGGGATTTGCACCGTCAGCCAATGCCCGCTCGAGAGCCTGATCGGCCATCATGCGATTTCCGCATAAAGCTGAAAACGCTGCATCTTCCAGTGAATTTCCGCCGGCATCGCCGACACAGTCCTGAACGGCCTGCAGATCAAGACGGCCATTCGGACCGGCATACAGCAGAAGTTTTTCGACTTCGCCTCGCACCCCGCTCCGGTCGGCCCCCAACACCCCCAGAAGCCAGATGAGGGCATCACGGTCGATAGTAACGCCCGCCTGAGCGAGCGCTTCCGTCACGGTCTGGGAAAGGGCCCGCCCCTCTTCCGGATAGCAGGCGATGGACGCCACCTGTTTGTGGGCCTCCGCCAGAGCACGCAGCTTCGAGCGTGCCGTCACTCCCGAAGCCTCGATAACGATCAGAGCATCCGTACTGGCGTCCAATACCCGCTTGAACTGGGGAGCGAGGCTGTCCTGCCCGTCCCGCACCCAGACGACGCGTCGCCCTCCGATCAGGGAGAGCGCAGTGGCTTCTTCTTCAAGACGATCCTGCGTTTCCCGATCAAGCTGCGCCACCTGAAACGGATCATCTGTCGTTCCAGCAACCCGCCTGACCGCCTGCGCAGCCCGCTCCCGGATGAGGCCGGTATCGTCTCCATGAAGCACGATAGCCCGCCAAGAGCCGGCATCGTCCAGTGTCCGCCCGATATTCCGTGCGTCGATTTTCACCACTTACTGGGCGGATGTACTGGTCGTGCTACGGGACAGACGGCCAGTGGCAGAGGCGGGGAAGCCGTCAACGCCAGTCCGGTCCGTAGCCGCATTCCCGTTGTCGTCAGGCATACGGTCGGTGTTCAGATAACGCGGCAGCTCATCAGGCGCCGCTTTCTCTGGCATGTTGTGACTGCGGAACCAGATCGCCAGCTGCTGCGTCACGGTCTGTGCCAGCGTGTCGGAAACACGCGCCTGAAGGGTTTCGTCATTCAGGGTCTGGGCAAAATACTGCTCAAAGCTCGTGTTAAAGCCATCCAGCGTCGTCGCATCACCCTGTGCCAGCATACGCGGATTCTGCTCCACCGTTATGAGAACCCAGTGCGCCGAGCCAGTGCTTCGCGTCCGGCCTGACGTATTGTCCTGATGGATGTCGACTGCTTCCTCATTCATGCCGGAATAGACTTTCAGCATATATTTATGAGGATCTTCCGGCCCGGCGCCTGCCAGATTTTTCTGCAAGGCCAGACGCAGCAGCTGGCCGTAACGCCCCGGAATGTTGTCCACATAAACCTGGGCCAACTCTTCCGACATGTCGGATTTCGGGGTCAGCTTTCCATAGAGGGGTGAGAAACCACACCCCCCCAGCAGAAGAAAAGCCGTGAGCAGAAAAGTGCCGCGCCGGTCTGACATCACCCGGCCACCACGAAGTTGACGATCCGGTTCGGAACATGGATTTCCTTCACCAGACGCTTCCCTTCCAAAAGACGGGCCACGTTCGGCTCGCGTTTGGCAGCAGCAAGCACATCGTCCTTCGGTGCATCCGGCGGAACCTCAATGGTCCCACGCAGCTTGCCGAGGATCTGTACACCGATCGTCACACTCTGGACGGCAAGCCACTGGTCCTCGGCTTCAGGCCAGGGGCGGTCCACAACCAGCGCACCTCCCGGCTCGAGAACTGCCATCATGTCTTCGGCAAGATGCGGCATCATCGGTGCGGCCAGCAGACACAGAACGCGCGCTGCCTCACGACGGGCCGCCGCAATGCCGTCTCCTTCGAGACGCTCGGCCTCCGCCAGCGCCGAAGTGAGTTCATGCAGGCGCGCCACAGCAACATTTGGTGTAAAAGCCTCAAGAGCTTCACCAACCGCAGCGATTGTCCGATGCGTGATGCGGCGCAGGTCTTCACCGGTCGCACCGTGGACGCTCTCGGCGGCATCGCGAGCCGCGACCGAGGCGACAAGACGATGCAATCTCTGACCGAAACGGGCAGCAGCCGCGACGCCGGAAGCTGTCCACTCCATATCCCTCTCGGGCGGGCTATCGGACAGAACAAACCAGCGGGCCGTGTCGGCGCCATAGTGCTCAATGATATCGACGGGCGACACCGTATTGCGCTTGGATTTGGACATTTTTTCAGAGCGGCCGATCTGCACCGGCGCTCCGGTATCCCGCCGCACCACCGTGTCACCACGACGTTCGACTTCCTCGGGATATAGCCAGCCGCTCTCGTCGCGGTAGCTCTCATGCGTCACCATGCCTTGCGTGAAAAGACCGGCAAACGGTTCGTCCACATCCAGATGGCCGGTTTCATGCATGGCCCGGGTGAAGAACCGTGCGTAGAGCAGATGCAGGATCGCGTGTTCGATACCGCCGATATACTGATCAACGGGGAGCCATCCGTTCGCTGCCGCCGGCACTGTTGGGGTCTCGGCATGAGGGCTGGTGAAGCGGGCGAAATACCACGAGCTATCAACGAAGGTATCGAATGTATCCGTTTCCCGGACAGCCGCCTTTCCGCAATGCGGGCAGCTCACATGCTTCCAGGTCGGATGATGGTCGAGCGGATTCCCCGGACGGTCAAAGGTCACGTCTTCGGGCAGGATGACGGGAAGCTGATCGTCGGGAACGGGAACCGGACCACAGGTCTCGCAGTGAATGATGGGGATCGGGCAACCCCAGTAGCGCTGACGTGAAATGCCCCAGTCGCGCAGACGCCAGTTCACGACGCCCTTTCCGGCCCCCAGACCTTCAAGGCGTTCAATAACTTTCGTACGCGCTGCCGCGGGGTCCAGTCCATCCAGGAAGCCTGAATTGAACAGGGTTGCATCGCCCGAAACGGCCTTCTTGCCCAGAACAAAGGTTTCGGCATCCTGTCCGGCAGGCAACAGGACCTGCGGAACCGGCAGGTCGTATTTACGGGCAAAATCAAGGTCGCGCTGATCGCCACAGGGACAGCCGAAAACCGCGCCAGTCCCGTAATCCATCAGGACGAAATTGGCGATCCAGACGGGAGCCGTCTTTTCGGGATCGAGAGGATTGGCAACGCGCAGTCCGGTATCAAAGCCACGTTTTTCAGCAGCTTCGATCACCTCTTCCGAGGTCCCGAGACGACGGCACTCATCAATAAAGGCGGCGGCCTGCGGGTTGGTTTCTGCAACCTTGCGAGCAAGCGGATGCTCAGCCGAAATACCGACAAAGCTCAGACCGAACAGGGTGTCAGGGCGCGTGGTGAAGACCTCGATGCTGTCGAGATCCGCGTCATAGCCAACGGGCGGCTGATGGAGGGCAAAACGGACCCGCGCGCCCTCGGAGCGACCGATCCAGCGTTCCTGCATCGTCCGGACGCGCTCAGGCCAGCGGTCCAGCGTTTTAAGGTCATCCAGCAGAGGCTGGGCAAATTTCGTAATCTTCAGGAACCACTGGGAGAGCTTTTTTTTCTCGATCAGAGCTCCCGAGCGCCAGCCCCGGCCCTCAACGACCTGTTCATTTGCAAGAACCGTCTCATCGACCGGATCCCAGTTGACCAGTGAGTCCCGGCGTTCAACCAACCCGGCCGCCAGCATGTCGACGAACAGCTTCTGCTGTTTGCCGTAATACTCGGGAAGACAGGTCGCGATTTCACGGTCCCAGTCCAGAGAAAAACCCAGACGCTGAAGTGTGCCCCGCATGGTTGCGATGTTGTCCATCGTCCATTTCCCGGGATGAACATTGCGCTCACGCGCAGCATTTTCCGCGGGAAGGCCGAAGGCGTCCCAGCCCATCGGATGCATGACAGCAAATCCGCGGGCCCGCTTGTAGCGTGCGACCACGTCGCCAAGCGTATAGTTCCGAACATGCCCCACGTGAAGCTGCCCGGATGGATACGGGAACATCTCCAGCACATAGTACTTCGGACGATCGGCGGGAGGAACATCAGGAACTGCAAAAGTATTCCGGCGCTTCCATTCATTCTGCCAGAAGGGTTCGCGGTTCTGGAAATCGAATGCGGGGGCTGGGGTATCGTTCATGTCTGGCTCAGTTGTCCCGCTCGCCATTTTCGGCACGCAGCTGACGTGCACGCGTCAAGATACGGGTGGTGATATCGGAGGTTGTGGTGGCGGAAACGGGGGTGTCTTCCCACTGTCCATCCTGAAGAACCTGCCGGAAGACGGAAACCCGCAGGGCATCCGAACGCAGGCGCCGGTCCAGGACGTAGGCCGCAATCTTGAAACGCTCGTTCTGACTGGCGGAAGGCTGATACCAGTCCGTCAGAATGACGCCACCCACGGCATCGGCAGATGCCAGTGGCATAAACGACAGCGTATCAATCGCGCCGCGCCACAGATAGGCATTAACCCCGCCGCGAAGCTCGTCGGCGCCGCCTTCAGCTCCCCGGT
Organism: Gluconobacter sp. DsW_056; assembly: GCF_002153595.1. Classification (NCBI taxonomy): domain Bacteria; kingdom Pseudomonadati; phylum Pseudomonadota; class Alphaproteobacteria; order Acetobacterales; family Acetobacteraceae; genus Gluconobacter; species Gluconobacter sp. DsW_056. Next base: position 12,066 of record NZ_JOPF01000008.1, on the reverse strand, counting down.
CCACGCCCAGAAGATGATTGCGCGGGGCGGTCAGGGAGCTGGGATCACGTCCACCACCGCATGCGGAAAGTGCGGTAAGAGCCAGACATCCAAGGGCAAAGCGGGCCGCTGGTCTGTGAAAGGGTCGAAGAACGGTCAACTGGATGCGAGACATCATGGGTGGTCCTGCGGGCCGCGCCAGGGCCGGTCACGAGCAAGGATACAGACTGGCGAGGCCTGTAGCCGGCAACTTCTTGAGTGTTCATATCGCGACGGCGCCGTAAGGCCAAGCACCTGAGAGAAGATGTCCCTAGCCTGCGACCACACCTGCCTGACGCAGTATCTCAGCCAGCCTCGTCTGCTGCACAGGTTTTGCAAACGTAAAGCGGCTGACAACTTTGGAAATCGTCAGGTCAGGCACCAGACGAAGAAGGTGACGGCAGACCTGTTGGGCCTCTTCGGGGAAAGTCCCCACTTCAGTCAAGGCGATAAGATAGTACACCAGAGCGCTCGGGCAGGACGGATACAGGCCGGAGATCAAACGCCCCATTGCAGTGACGTCCTGATACTCTTCACCCAACAGCAGAACCATCATGAAAACAGGCCGCAGAAGTTCAAGGAACTGAGAACGGCATCCATTCTCCAGGAGGACCTTCACGCTGCAGTTTGCTGACTTGATGTCTCCCTGCAGAAGATTCATGACGATACCCGCCATCAGGATGTCAGGAGAATCCAGATGATTTCTGTCGTTGCGAGCGATACCCGCCATTGCGTTCTGAACGACTGATACAGCCATGGAATGTTTGGCGCGGTCATACATGAGGTATGCGGCCAGCAGGACTTCAACCGCATGCAAGTCTGGCATCAGCGCGACAGCCGCACGCACACTTCGCAATCCACGGGTGAAAATGGCGTCAGCTTCCACACCCCATTCGTTCTGGAAGCGGATATAACAGTACATCGCATCAATAAGAGCGATTGTCCCATCATCCTTTTCAAGATCGACAGCGCATTCCAGAAGAGAATCAATCCGCCCGAAGAGCGAAGAATCATGCCGCAGCAACAGTGTGAAAGCTCTCAGCGCCATACCCAGTGGAGACAGTTCGCTGTCCGGGCGCCCCGCAATACGCCGGGCCTCCGCAACGAAAATACTCCACTGCATGGCCTGCGCAGGAGCCATGATGCTGCTTTGGGCCTGCTCTGGAGCCAAAGACGGGAAGTCATAATGTGTTCCCCAGATGATGACACCGTAACGCCGGGTATCCAGCACACGCAGGATAAGACGGCTCTCAGCCCCCTCAGCCCCTGCGCGCAGATTTCCGGAGATAATATAGTCCGCGCCGAGCGCCTGATACATCATCGCGGCGTTGACAGTGTCAGACGGGGGCAGCCCGGGAGACGAAACAATATCAAAGGTTCCCATATTTACGAACATGAGTTCCAGTTGATCCCGCAAAACTTCTCCATGTTGCAGAAGCTTTTCATCGGCACATGAGGGCGCCAGAAAAACCAGAGAGATCTTTCGCGGCTCTCCCGCAGGGCCATGCGAGGAAGCATAATGCAATGGCAGGACCAGCATTGGATCTGGTCGCTGCATGGGAATGGAAACGGACGTATCCGGACCGGGTGTGGACAGGGCCGTCTGGGATGAGGTCTTCAGGAGTTCGCTACTGGAACTCTCAGTGCCGATACCATTGATCAGCGTCTGGGTTGCCGGGGCAAGAACATGCCCTTCGACGCCGCCGAAGATGCACACCATCTGATCTGCAAGCGCCGCTGCGCGTGCCTGATCTCCACGACGAAGGGCAGTCTGTACTCTGGCTCGCCAGGCGACCTCATTGAGACTGTCGAACCGCAGAAGGCGTTCAGCCATCTCTGCAACCTGATCTGGATCCGTCAGTTCCCTGACAGCGCCTTCATAAAGCTGTTGAAGATGAGCGGTCAGACGCTCCCTCTGCTGGTTGATCCATTCATCGAGCGCGGGATCCACGCCTACCAGTTCGCCAAGCAGCGGTTCATCCGGCAAAGCCACACTGTCGATTGTCCGAAGACTGGCTGTCAGAAGCCTTTCCGCATCCACGGAGGTCAGTGCAGGCTTCAGGGCGAGGGCATGTCGCTGAACGTCGATAACGTCCACGCCCAAGGGATTCAAGGCCTCCAGAAGACGATGGATTTCCTGCCTCAGGGAGGCGCGGGCCATGTCTTCGGGACGCTGGCTCCACAACAGTTCAGCCAGCCGGGAACGCAAAACAGGCTTTCGGTCGGAAAGAGCAAGAATGGCCAGAAGGGCGCGCGTTTTGCCCCCAACAGGCAGCACGCTCTCCCCCGTCAGGGTTTTCGCCTCCATCTGGCCGATCAGCTTCAGGCGCAGGAGGGTAGGGTCAGCCTCTCGGGCATGACGGGCCGAGCTGTCCATCATCTTCATCATCCCCACAGTCAGCGCCCCGTTGCCGAAAGCACAGAACCATCAAACCGCTTCAATATATCGCCGCAAGCAACGCAGATCATGGCCATTCTTAAACCTGTCAAACCTGCACAACCCCTTAGTCAAGAGAGATATCTGTAGGATGCCAGACGCGGATGCGCTCTATCCTACCCAGGATTTGGACTACCAGAAAAAACGGATCCCCTCCCCTTTGGCAGGAAAGAGGCATGGTGCAAGGCCGTAGCAGAAGCACCGCCTCCAAGAATACCCGCAAAAGGTTTAGATAGCCTAAACAAACGCCGTCATTCTCTCTTTAACCGCACACCAATCTCATGACAGCTCCGATTGTCCAGCCCCTCATAACGCATCGCTGAGGGGGGGCGTGATGATGCTCTTCCCTGAAGATGAAACAGACATGGTTGCAGAAACAGCATACCCGCTATATGATTTTGATGGTTTGTCCGCGTAGCTCAGCAGGATAGAGCACAGGATTCCTAAGGTTTTGAATTGGGCGCCATGATGGGAAACCGCATGGTGGATTTGCTCAAATTCGGGGAACGCTCTGATCATCTCGATCGTGCCAATCCCGAGCCAAGCGTTCCGGTGCGCTGGAACGAAGGTGTAGAGACTGTACGGGCAACACCTTGGCTGCGGTTTCCGCAGTCGTGGTGAAGAGACAGTCCAGACCACGAACATGCTTCGCGGCATGGCGGTGAAAGCCGAAGTGGTAAGAATCCTGGGGCCGGAGGTTCGAATCCTCTCGCGGACACCACCATCCCTTGAGGGCTTTTCTGCAAGAAGGCAGAAATTCTCCCTGTTTCAGAACCTGTAAGCCAAATATATAACAGCAGCCTGCTCTGTGGCATCTGCTTTTTGTGCGTAAGGTTTCAGGTTCATGCCCTCCTCTTCTCACTCTCATTCGTTCCGCCTGACACCGACGGATTATAGCGCTCTGGTGGAACGGGCGTTTGCCGGGCCCGAACTTTACTGGAAGCGTGAAAGCGAGAGACTGTCTTGGAACACCGCGCCGACGCACGCCCAGTGCGAGAAGCAGAGCTGGTTTCCCGGTGGGATGCTCAATGCAAGCGTCAACTGCCTGGACCGCCACCTCGTAACCCGCGGCGATCAGAAGGCCCTGGTCTGGCAGGCTGAGGACGCCGGACGCGTGCTGACTTTCACGTATAAGACCCTTTACGAACATGTCTGCCGGATGGCGAATGTCCTGCGGGATCAGGGCATTCAGGCAGGCGATCGTGTTGCCATTCATCTGCCTTCCGTTCCTGAAGGCCTGATCGCCATGCTCGCCTGTGCCCGGATTGGCGCGATCCATGTGGTTCTCTTCGGCGGGTTTTCTCCCGAAGCCATTGCTGACAGATTGGCTGACAGCGGTGCTGCTCTGGTGATCACAGCCAATGTCGGGCGACGGGGCGCCAAAAGGATTCCGTTCAAGGCCACACTGGATGCGGCGCTCGACCTCCGACCGGACACCCTTGCCGTCAACGCTGTTCTGGTGGTGGGTGTGACGGACGACGAGGTGGGTATGAAGCCTGATCGGGACAGATGGCTTGGCCCCCTTCTGGACAAGGCTGCACCTGAGTGCGCGTCTCAGAATATGCCATCCTCCGCTCCCCTTTTCCTGCTTTACACGTCGGGCAGCACCGGCAAGCCCAAGGGCGTTGTGCATGGCACCGGTGGATATCTGGTATGGGCGTCCTACACGCATGAACTGGTGTTTGATCATCAGGACGGAGACATCTTCTGGTGCACGGCTGATATCGGCTGGATCACGGGCCACACTTACGGCGTTTACGGGCCCTTGCTGAACGGCGGGACGGTTCTGTTGTTCGAGGGCATGCCGTCCTCTCCGGCGCCGGGTCGCTGGTGGAATGTGATTCAGGATCACAAGGTCACGACGTTCTATACGTCTCCGACAGCCATCCGTGCGCTTATGCGGGAAGGCGATGCTGTCGTGCAGCGTTACGACCTGTCTTCGCTACGTGTTCTGGGGACTGTGGGCGAGCCGATCAGCCAGGAAGCCTGGTCCTGGTTCAATGACCATGTCGGTGGCGGGCGCTGCGCTTTCGTTGACACCTGGTGGCAGACTGAAAGCGGCGGCATCATGATTTCTCCCGTTCCGGGGGCCGTTCGTGAAAAACCTGCCTCAGCAACGCTCCCCCTCCCCGGGGTGCATCCTGTTCTTCTGGACGAAAAGGGTACGCCGCGAGAAGGCGCCACAGAGGGCGTGCTTTGTCTCAAGGGTTCGTGGCCTGGGCGCGCCCTCTCCATCTGGAACGATGATGGTCTTTTCGAGCGCACCTATCTTCAGCCTTATCCGGGATACTATTTCACGGGTGACGGCGCACGCCGTGACGAAGACGGGTATTACTGGATTACCGGGCGGGTGGATGACGTCATCAATGTCTCGGGACACCGGATCGGCTCTGCCGAAATCGAAGATGCGCTGGCGACTGAAGTGACCATTGCGGAGAGTGCCGCAATCGGCATCCCGCATGACCTCAAAGGACAGGGGATTGTTGTTTACGTCGTCCCGCGCGATAACGCGCCCGACGATCTTCACATCCGGGCGGCGAAAGCGATTACGTCGAAAGTGGGTCGCTATGCGGCGCCCGAGCGGATCCATGTCGTGCCGGACCTTCCCAAGACCCGTTCGGGGAAAAGCGTCCGGCGTCTTCTCCGCAAGATCGCCTGTGGCGAGACTGAAGGGTTTGGCGATCTGTCCACTCTCGCCGATCCCGAGATCGTGGAAGCACTGATCCGCATCATCCAGACGCCCCAAGACTGACTGTTCAGAACTGGCGGGGTTCAGACATCAGTCGTTGCACTCGATGTCTGAACCGGGATGAGCGCATCGCTCAGAACGCCGAAGACAATATGCATGAAATAGACGGAAAACGCGGCCACCAGCAGAACGGCAAACAGTTTTCCAAAAACCCGGAACGCCCCCAGGATCAATCCACCCAAAAGCAGAAACAGCAGAATCGTCTGGACCTGCCCCTGTATTCCAAGACTGCCCAGCACGGAACGGGCCATGACCTCGATGATGGCCACGCCGGCCACCACAACGCCCAGCAGGCCAAGGATCAGACCCCACAACGTATCGAGTATGGATTGCATCACGTAATCTGGCACCGACAGAAAGAGGACAAGATCACTCCACAAAGCCATTCTCCGCCGCTTTGGTCAACTGTCATCTGCAGCAGGGATAGACGAATGTGAGGGTGACCGTTACGAAAGGTGATCTTTTCCTGACCGGATTTCTGATTTCATGAGTCAATTATGACGAATTCGCCTGCCCTGCTGCTGACGATCGTTCAGTCCATTCTCCCGATTCTCGTGACATTGGGCTTTGGCTATTTCGCGGCATACCGAAAAGATTTTGACGCCCAGCAGGCTGGTGTTCTGACACGTCTGGTCATGCTGTATGCACTTCCGCTGGAACTGCTGGTTTCCATCCTCAGCACGCCGCGCGGTCAGGTTCTGGCGGCAGGACCCGTTGCCGCCCTGATCCTGCTGGCCATGGTTGGGGGCTATGGGCTGATCTTTGCCATCCTGCGCGGCCTCCTGAAACGCCGCCTCGGGGAAGCGGCACTGATCGCAATGACCATCACCGGTCCATCCGTCCCTTTCATTGGCATTCCCGTTCTGGGTCAGATTTTCGGTCCTGCCAGTTCCGTGCCGATTTCAATCGCATCTTTGGCCATGAATCTGGTTCAGCTCCCGATTACACTAATCCTGATGGGGCATGACCGAGGCAGCAACCACCGCGTTGGAAATGACAGCGAAGCCCGCAATGATTTCCGCGAACTATTCGGACATCTGATACATTCATGCCGCGAACCCGTGGTGTGGGTGCCCATGATGGCCCTTGTTCTGGTCAGTGCAGGGGCTTTCCTGCCCCAGTTTCTCAAAGGCTCGCTTCAGCTTCTTGGACGTACGACAGGCGGTGCGGCGCTCTTCGCCTCAGGTGTGGTTCTTTTCACCCGTCAGGTAAAGTTCAGCCCTCTGGTGGGGGTCATTGTCAGTGTCCGGAACGTTGTCATTCCCGGCATCATTTATGCACTGGCCCGGCTATGGCATCTGCCCCTGCCTGCACTGCAGGAGAGCGTCCTGACGATGGCCATTCCCAGCGCCTCCATCAATGTTATCCTCGCCATGCGATATCATGTTCTGGAACGTGAAATTGCATCCGTTCTGTTCTTCGGGACGTTATCTTCAATCTTCACCATGGCGTTTTTCATTTGGCTGACAGGTGCATGAACAGTTTTCTTTTTGTCTGTACGGGCAACATCTGCCGCTCTCCTCTCGCTGAACTCGTCATGCGCCGGGAAGCGCGGGAACGCGGCTTGAACCTCGATATCGACTCTGCGGGGACAGGACACTGGAATCTGGGCGAGGCTCCGGATCCACGTGCCTGTGCGATAGCGACCCTGAAAGGGCTGGACGCATCTCCGCTCCGCGCGCGCCTCGTGACAGAGCAGGATTTCAGCCGTTTTAATCATATTATTGCCTTGGACCGTTCCCACCTCACAGCTCTCAGAAAAATGCAGCCGCGTCATTCAAAGGCCCGTCTTTCACTGATGCTGGACCACCTTCCCAATCGAATCGGACAGGACGTTCTTGATCCTTATTATGGACCTGAAGAAGGCTTCATCCGAACTTGGGAAGACGTCGAGGCCGCCTGTGTCGCACTTGCAAACGCTACTCTAGGACCGCACCCCAAAGATTGATGGTGCGGCAAATTAATAACGGAGAATTTCATGTCATCCAGACCCGGCATTCTGACAATTGATCCGATTCTCCCGTTTATGAAAGAACGGCTGGAACAGTTTTTTGACCTCCATCCATACACGTCACTTGAAGAGCTGAAAGTTGTTGCTCCTGTCATTCGCGGGATCACGACAGGAGGCGGTTCAGGTGTTCCTGCCGCCATCATGAACGCCCTGCCCAATCTTGAAGTCGTTTCTGTCAATGGCGTAGGGACCGATCGCATTGATCTTCAGGAAGCAAAGCGTAGAAACATCCGCGTTGCCACGACCCAGGGCACCCTGACAGATGATGTAGCTGATATGGCCGTTGTTCTGATGATGACGGTGATGCGGGATGTCGTGAACAATGACCGGTTCGTCCGGGCGGGAAACTGGCCCAATTCGCCCCTCCCCCTGAGCCATAGTCTTACAAAGAAAAAGGTTGGCATCGCGGGGTTTGGCCACATAGGACAGGCCATTGCTAAACGTGTCTCGGCTTTCGGCATGGAAGTGGCCTATTTCAATTCCCATGCAAAACCTGAAACCGCTTACCGTTTCGAGCCCAATCTGAAAGCACTTGCAGAGTGGTGTGATGTCCTGATCCTGGCAGTCTCAGGAGGGCCACGTTCTGCAAACATGATCAATGACGACGTCCTGACATGCTTGGGCAAAAATGGGGTCCTGATCAATATCGCCCGAGGCACAGTAGTAGATGAAGAAGCACTTCTGGTAGCCTTGAAGGAAAAAAGGATTGCTGGCGCCGGTCTGGATGTTTTTCAGAACGAACCCAACATCAACCCTGCTTTTTTCGCTCTTCCGAACACTGTTCTGCAAGCCCATCAGGCCTCAGCGACCGTAGAAACCCGGACAGCAATGGGCAATCTGGTTGTCGAGAACCTGATCGCCTATTTCACTGATGGAAAGCTCCTGACTCCCGTCATTTGAGCTCAAGCTACGAACTGTTCGGCAATGATCCGCTCTGAAAGGCCGTGATCAGGATCGAACAGGATCGTAGCCTTCCGGCTGCGGTCTTCCCGCACTACGACCTCGGCCACATCCCGAATTTCTGTAAAATCTGCTACGGCCGCGGTCGATCGTTTTTCCGTATCCAGAAGTGTGAGCTTTACGACAGCAGTCGATGGCAAAAGAGCCCCCCGCCAGCGTCGGGGACGAAAAGCGGAAATTGGCGTGAGAGGAAGAATATTGGAGCTCAACGGCACAATAGGTCCATGAGCAGAAAGGTTATAGGCCGTAGAGCCTGCAGGAGTGGAAACAATAATTCCATCGCAAATTAGTTCTTCAAGGCGCGTTCGGCCATCGATTTCAATTTTTATACGGGACGTCTGTCTCGTTTGTCTGAAAAGAAAAACATCATTAAACGCCAATGCGCTTCTAACCGCCCCGGAAGCGGTCGTAGCAGTCATGTGTAAAGGATGAAGAACTGAAGGCTGAGCATTTTCAAGACGACGCAACAGGTCCTCTTCATTGGCAGCATTCATCAAAAAACCAACAGTCCCGTAATTCATTCCATAGATGGCAATACTTCTATCCAGAACCTTATGAAGCGCTTCAAGCATGAAGCCATCTCCCCCCAGACAAACAACAAAATCAGCGTTATGAATCTGGGAATTTCCATATCTCTGCGAAAGCCGCTCTAGAGCTAACTGAGCAGTGTCGTTAGAGGAGGCAACAAAATGAATTTTCATACTCGCAGTCATATCAATCTGGTTTCCGCTAGGAACACTCTCGCATCAGCAAAGAGTTTAGCAGGTTCTTGCTTCCAAATGGGAGTGAGAGAAGCAGGCGCCGCACTCAGCTAACTCAAGAAGGCATTCAACACTGGGAAGCAGGAATTTTTAGGAATTAATATGTGACAAGAAAAAATATACCAAAGTTATATTGTAAAAATACTCCAATAAAAATAAAATATAATCATTCGCAAACAATATAAACTTAAATTATACTACAATATAGTCCCGGAATTTATGATTTTAGCCCTAGAAAACAGTTCTTCTTGAGATAAAACACTAACGGCAGGCTGAATTCTCTCAACTATACGCCTCAGAGGAAGCCTAAGATTACGAGACGTTAATATTACTGGTATCCTTCCTTCTTTCGAAGAGGACTCAAAAGAATACTTCAAACTTGAAACAAATCTTTGCATCTGGGAAGGCGAGAAATTAATTTGTTTTTCTTCGATCGAAGCAGACAAACTCTCATAGGCAGCCAATTCCCACTCGGGACTAAGAGATAACACTGGTATATACCCTTGGGCATTCATCACAGATGAGCTGATTTGACGCGCCAATCTAATTCGAACATGCGCGACCAGTGCTGCAACTGTTTTGAATCCTTGACCGTAACCTTCTTGAATCGCCTCCAAGATACCTGTTAAGTCTCTAATAGAAACTTTTTCATCAAGAAGAGACTGTAACACTCTTTGAATAATACTCACAGAAACCTGCGAAGGAACAAGATCAGCGACTAATTTCTGCTGATCTCTAGGCATGCCATCCAGTAATTTTTGCGTCTCAGAGTAGGACAAAAGGTCTGCCATGTTCTCTTTAACCAGCTCGGTTAAATGAGTAATAATAACACTTGCTGGATCTACGACAGTATATCCTTGAATTATGGCATTTTCACGTAAATTTTGATCTATCCACAATGCAGGCAAGCCAAAGGCAGGTTCTTTGGTTTTTTCACCTTCAATATTAGGCGCTCCTCCTTGAGGATTCATAGCCAAAAGTTTGTTAATTTTGATTTCACCCCGCCCCACTTCTATTTCTTTGATACAAACTGAATAATAATCAGGAGGTAAAATTAAATTATCTTGAATGCGAACGGGCGGCAGTACAAAACCCATATCACTAGCAATATTCCTTCGTAATATTTTAATTTTTTCGGTTAGACGAGCGTTTTCTCCATTGGCTATCGCCAACAAATTAAAGCCCAATTCCAATCTTAATAAATCAACCTTAAGGCTTTCCGAAATTGGTGCGTCAGCTTGAACAGTAGTCTCAGGCACTACAATAGCGTCCGCCTCTGTATCGCTATTAGAAATAGGGGAATTATACCTGAACCACGCTCCCATTGCTGATAAAACTGCAAGGAAAAGAAACGGAAAGGTTGGCAATCCGGGCATCAGCGCTAAAACCAATGAACAACCGGCAGCTAGAGCAAGTGGCTTAGGATTTCCGCCTAATTGCCTGACAAGAGCAACATCTGCCCCCCCCTCAGTCCCTCCTTTTGTTACTACAATACCGGAGGCCGTAGAGACCAAAAGCGCGGGTATTTGGGACACTAGCCCATCACCGATCGTTAATGTTGTAAATGCGGTAGCGGCATCTGATATAGACATACCATGACGAATAATGCCGATCGTTAACCCGCCAACAATATTAATAGCTGTTATTATCAAACTGGCGATAGCATCTCCACGAACAAATTTCGCGGCTCCATCCATTGCTCCGTAAAAGCCGCTTTCTTCTTCAAGTTCTTTTCGTTTTTTTCTGGCAACAACATCAGTGATGGCTCCTGAAGACAACTCGGCGTCAATTGCCATCTGTTTTCCAGGCATGGAGTCCAAAGAGAATCGAGCCGCTACCTCCGCAATTCTTCCTGATCCCTTTGTAATAACCATGAAGTTAACAACAAGGAGAATAGAAAATAATATAGCGCCGATAGCGACATCTCCCCCCATGAGAAATCCGCCAAAAGCTGCAACGACATGCCCTGCAGCATATGTTCCTTCATAACCGTGACTCAAAATCAGGCGTGTTGTTGCCACCTCCAAAGAAAGACGCAGCAATGTTGTCAGTAGCAACAAGGTTGGGAAGGACGTAAAATCTAAAGGCTTATTTAAAAATAATGCCACCATCAAAACCAATATTGATGATGTAACTGAGAGAGATAATCCAATATCCAAAACAAATGTAGGTAACGGCAAAACAAGTATAGAAAGCAATGCCGCAACAGACAATGCCAGACCGACATCAGATCCGGGGAAAAATTTCTTAAAGGAGGCTAATTTCGAGTTTTTATTAAATTTCTCAAAAATATCCTTCAATGCAGAAGAAAAATTATAATTAATACTATTCATTTTCTTCTAAATTTCCAAAAATAAAGACGATTACCATTTTATTTTTCTGACTTAACAATTTCAGTCATTGTAACGCCTAAACGCGTTTCATCTACCATGACCACTTCTCCTCTTGCAATTAGACGGTTATTAACAAGTATATCAATGGGATCACCAATTTTGCGATCCAACTCGACAACTGCTCCACGTCCTAATCTCAATAGCTGGTTTATAGGCATTGCAGACCTACCCAACACTACGCTTATAGCTACTGGGACATCGTAAATAGCCTCTAAGTCATTAGGTGATTTAACTTCGGAAACATCTGGAGAGAGAAAGTCTTCTCCTTCCATCTCAAAGTCTTTTTTATCATTCTCCAGCATTTTTTCTATTCTCTCTCTGACAAGCAAGCATGATTTCAGAAGTTATTTGTTCCACATATTTATTTGCATTCCGCGACAACGACCCAAAATCCCAATGAAGCTCAAAATCTCCATTTTTCAATGTTTCATCCACTCTGAAATTTAATCTTTCTTTAAAAAAATCTGGTAGTAGCTTTTCAATTTTAATGAAAAATTCTTTAGAAGAATTTAATTTAATAAAATTATTTTTATTTATTATCGGATACAATTTTTGTAAAATAATCTTCGACTCCTCTATTCCATATTTATCGAATAAATTAGGAAAAACGGATTGCATACAGGTCAGCACTGTAAATACTACTTCTTGATAAAATTTTTTTTCTTGATTTTGAATTTTTTCCTCTATAGACAAAATTTCTGATATGAAATAATTTTTTAAATCTTTTCCTGTATTAA
>NZ_JOPF01000007.1:0-122958 GCF_002153595.1 Gluconobacter sp. DsW_056 | reverse complement strand
TTATACCATAGCCAGGAAGTGAATCAGATCTCAGGCAGATCGTATAGATCTTTTGTCAACGTGACCTAAACACCTAAAGCATTTTCCCTCTCCGGCCGGAAATGAGTTCCGGGGAAGGTCCTTCTGTTTTGACGCGGCTTCCCTCCGCAAGGGCATGACGTACAATCTGTGTGCCGCCATGCAGACCCAGCCCGCCCATGATGAAGGCCACGATGATATCAGGCCACCCTGTGCCGGTGCCGAAGACGCCCAGTGCCGCAAGCAGAACCGCCAGATTGCCGATGGCATCATTGCGCGAGCAGATCCAGACTGAACGCATGTTCGCGTCCCCACTGCGGAAGCGGTACAGCATCAGCGCGACACCCCCATTGGCCAGCAGTGCGAGTGCGCCGATCAGGCCCATGGTGTCGGCATGGGGCAAAGTGCCGGACCTGGCATGCCAGAGCGTATTCCCCAGCACCCAGATCGCAAAGACAAGCATGGTGCCGCCTTTGAGCAGGGCCGCCCGGCTGCGCCATGACAGAGCCATGCCCGTGACGGTGAGGCTGATGGCGTAATTGGCACTGTCTCCAAAGAAGTCGAGCGCATCCGCCTGCAGGGAAACGGAACCCGCCATGACGCCCGCGACAATCTCGGTCAGGAAAAACCCGCCATTGACGATCAGGGCAATCCACAACGCCCGGCGCCAGCGACGGGCTTCATGACCGGTCAAAGGAGATACGGAACTCGGGCAGCAGGAGTCATGACAGCAGGGCATGGCGACACTCTCGTAAATAACGAAGAGCTCCCCATATCCACCCTGTAGTCACTACAGGGTCAAGAGCTTTATGACGCGGACATATACGATTGGCGAACTCGGACGCCTGACGGAGACGAAGGTTGAAACCGTGCGTTATTATGAACGTGTGGGACTGCTGCCGCATCCGCCCCGAAGCAGCGGCAATTATCGCGTTTACGACGGCGCGCATCTGGGGCGTCTGGGCTTCATCCGCCGGGCGCGTGAGCTTGGCTTTCCGCTGGATCAGGTTCGGGAGCTTCTGGAACTGGCCGGACAGCAGACCCGGTCCTGTGAGCAGGTGGATAAGCTTGTGCAGGCCCATGTCACGGATATCGCGCGCAGGATTTACGATCTGCAGACACTGCAGCAGGAACTGACGCAGCTTCTTGCGCAATGCCAGCATGGCAAGGTCGCGGACTGCCGGATTATCGAGGCACTGCAACCCTATACAGACGCGCAGATGGCCGCAGCCCGTCCGGCGCAATCAAGCAGGCCGTAGGGAGGAATGTTGTGGGCGTAACCACATTTCTGCCTGAAAAATCAATGGGGCCTGCTGTTTGCCACGGAGCCAGACATCGTTTCCAGCTGTTTCGTCAGCCTTTCGAGACCCAGAGCCGAAATATTCAAATCAACCAGAAAATCGAACCACTCGTTATTCGTCATTCCGTAGTTGTTGACCTTCCCTCCATTCTCGCTGAGGAGGGTGTATGCTCTCCGGATCGCTGAAATATTGCTTTGTGCCACCATGACTAAATCCTCCAGCCCCACTGCGGGACACGGAAGATTTGTAATTTACGCTTACATTTTAGTCAACCAAAAATGTAAGCAATGACTGATTATGTAAGTGATTCCGCTTACAACCGTCGGGAAAACCACACAACGCGGCCAAGAATCTGGCACCTGTGGGCTTCCACCTCGTAGGGTTTGAAGCGCTCGTTTTCAGACTTCACCTGAAACGTAGGCGTCTCGGCGCCATGGACGAGCTCAACCCATTTGCAGACCACGCCGTCCCCGTCGAAGAGAACAAAAATCCCCTCCATCGCAACGTTCTTCTTCCGCATATCCACCAGAACCGTGTCCCCACTTCTGAGAAGCGGCTCCATGGACTGGCCTTCGATTTCCACAACACACAGATCGGATGCGGACGCCCTCAACTCCCGCTGCACAAAGCCGGATTCAAAAAAACGCGGTGGTCCGAACGCATGGTCGTCAATGATTCCGCCGCCTCCAGCGCCAGCCCTGACGTCCAGTGAGCGCACGGGAACATAATCGACCGGCTCGTCTGAACCCGCATCATCAATCAGGTTCGCCGGCAGGTCGGGCAGCTTGACCTTGACGCCTTCCTTCTCGGCAATTTTTTCCGACAGATAATCAATGACTTTCTGCTCATGCTCGCGATTGGGACGCTTGCCCGTCTTCCACTGACTCACGGCCTGACTGGTGATGCCAAACCTCTTTGCGAGATCAATATTGCGGACAGCGCCAATTTTAATGGCGTGCTGGAAGAGTTCTTGGAAAGTCATTCTTACGTTATAGCGTTAAATTCACTTACAATCACTATAAGTTTTCAGGGCTGTTTGGTAAGTGACCATTCTGTCGCCAGATCCGGGCCGCTGCCGCATCCAGAATGACTGTTACGTCGTCATGAAGCCGGATGGCCGTGGCACTGACGGCCTCGCTGATCGGACCGTTCAGCGCCTCGTCAACGATCGCCGCCTTGCCGTCGCCAATGGCGACCAGCAGAAGATGGCGCGCTTCCAGGATCGTCCCCACTCCCATCGTCAGGGCGCGTTTCGGCACGCGCTCCGGGTCGTCGCCGAACATGCCGCTGTTCTGCCGCCGCGTCACGTCGTCCAGATGGACAACCCGTGTCCGGCTGTCGAAGGCGGAGGGCGGTTCGTTGAAACCGATATGTCCCGTCTCGCCAATGCCCAGAAGCTGCAACCCAAGGCCACCGGCCGCGCGAATGGCCGCTTCATAACGCGCGCATTCCGCATCCAGATCCACGGCCGAGCCGTCCGGCACATGCCCCTGACCGGCAGGCATATTCACATGCGAAAACAGATGCTCCTGCATGTAATGGCTGTAGGAGTTCGGGTCCGTGGGCGGCAGGCCGACATATTCGTCCAGATTGAACGATGTCGTGCCGGAAAAATCCAGCGTCCCCGCGTCATGCTGCTGCACCAGAATCCGATAGATGCTTTCCATCGTGCGGCCCGTCGCCAGCCCCAGCACGGGCGCCTGAGACCCGCGGATTTCCTCCGCGATCATGTCCGCCGCGCGCTGAAACGCCTGATCGGGCCTGTCCGTGACGATAATTTTCATACCCTGCGCTCTCCATTGACCCAGACTTCGCTGACCTGAAACCTGTCATCAAGAACCGTGAAATCTGCCAGAAGATCCGGCGCAATGGCCCCCCGGTCATGCAGCCCCAGATAGGCGGCGGCATTCGTACTGACCAGACGCGCCGCTTTCGGGAGCGACATTCCGGCGTCGAGGGCATTTCGCAATGCCTGATCCAGGGTCAGCACGCTCCCTGCGAGCGTCCCGTCCGGCAGACGGACCACACCGTCGTGGATCATCACGTCCTGCCCGCCAAGCTGGCTCGGACCATCGGCCTCGCCCGTGCCGCGCATGGCATCCGTCACGAACAGCAGCCGCTGTCCCATCACGCGCTCCGCCAGCCGGAAACTGGCGGGATGAACGTGATGCGTATCAAAGATCATCTCTCCATAAGCCACGTCGCTGCACATCAGTGCCGTGACCGGGCCGGGACGCCGCCCTTCAATAGCCGACATGGCATTGAACAGATGCGTCCCCCCCACGGTTCCACCTGCGGCACAGACCAGACAGAGCGCCCGCTCGGCGCCTTCGAAATCCGTGGTGGTATGCCCCAGACTGACCCTGACACCCGCCTGCGCAAAAGCCTTCATGGCCGTCGGCGCGTGTTCAAGCTCCGGCGCGATGGTCACGACACGCACACACCCCGTCGCAACGGCTTCCGCCACACGTTCAGCGGTCGGCTCGATATTGAACGGCGGCTGGGCCCCCAGCTTGTGCGGGCTGACGAATGGCCCTTCCAGATGCGCACCATGAATGCGCGGCCCATCCTCTACGCCCCGGCACGAGACTTCCGCCACCGCCCGCAGGGCCGCCATCACGTCCGGCCAGGGCGCGGTGATCGTGGTGGGCAGGATCGTCGTGGTTCCATGGCCCAGATGAAAGCGCGAGAGCGTCTCGATGGCCGCAACCCCGTCCATCGTATCGGCACCGCCGCCGCCATGGACGTGACCGTCAATGAACCCTGGCAGGATATAGCGCTCCGCCACCCCGGACCGAGGCACGATCCCGCGGATATGGCTGTCAAAATCCACCCGCCCCGGGACTACGCGGTCACGCAGGACAATCCTGCCCTCAAGATGCATCATCATCGCTCCTGATTCCAAACCCAGGCGAAGGGTATCCGGTCATGCCCATTCTCAGAAACCGGCCGTCACGGAGACCACGCCCGCAAACCCGCCACCGACATAATAAAGCGGCGTCTGGGCAGCAATGTTCGTCCCATACACGCCTTTGGTGGCCTTGGCATTCCCCACAAGGCTTGACGCGCCGGACAGATACCCGCTGTTGCCGAGATTGATGAGGTTCAGCTGGATCTGGGGGTGCTTTACGAACCGGTAGTTTTTCATGCGATAGCCAAGGGTGACATTCCCCGTGAAATAGGACGGAATTTTCTGGTCATTCATGAAGGTGGCGTATTGCGATCCCACATAATTCAGGTTGAAATTCCCGAAAATCGAACCGTTGTCATAAGCGAGCCCGATCGCCCCGCTGAAGGTCGGCGTATTGACGGCGGTCTTGCCCTTTGTCGGCAGCAGATCGCCGCCAGATGCCAGATTGTTGTCGATCGTGGCGTGCAGATACTGGCCCGACAGATAAGGGCTGAAATGGTGCCAGGGACGCAGGCCAAGCTCCAGTTCCGCACCGCGTGACGTCTGGCCACCCGCATTGATGGAGGCCGTTGTCGCCACACCGTTGAGATAGACGGTGGAACTGAGCTGGCGGTTCGTCAGGTTATAGTTGAACAACGCAGCCGAAATGTTGACCAGACCCGTATGGCGATACCCGATCTCCTCGCCGATCGAATATTCCGGAGAAAGATTGCTGGCACGGCTATGCGCGATCTTCCCGGTGGAAGTGCTGAAATAATCGGCCATCGTCAGAATGGAGGAGGGCGCCCTGAAGCCTGTCGAGCCATTGATATAGATCTGGTCGTGCGGCGTAATGCGATAGCTCGCGGCAAACTGCGGAAGCGGTTCCGCATAATTGACGGTCGATTTGTAATTCGCCCCCGGGATGAGCTGGGTCGACATGCGCGAAACCATGGCTTCCTTGAAGCCGGCCTCGATGGTCAGACGGTCGTTCAGCGCCTTGAACGTGTCGTTGATGAACAGGGCGTTGGTCTGCTGGACAAAATTGATGTTGTACCGGGACAGCGGAATACCGGCCTGCGTCATGATGGGGTAACGGCCGGTCATGGAAGCGATGTTCCCGTTTCCATCCGCTTCCGCATAATAGGAATGTTCCTGCTGGGTGTAGTAGGAATACCAGTATCCGAAGGACAGCGTATTGTGCTGCGTCTTCCAGTGGATGGCGCTGTTCAGACCCGAATTCCGTTCGGTGAACGTATCAATTGCCGCCCCGATGATGGATGACCCGCTCTGGGAGACCTGAAGCGGACCGGTATTCTGGTTGCCAACATAGCTGTAACCCGTCGGCAGCGTGGTGCCGCCATCTCCATAGCCCCAGAAATAATCATAATAAGGCGTGATGTCGGCCGTCAGAGAGTGGCTGAGGTTCAGATGAACCGGCGCCCCCAGAATCAGTGAATTGCGCTGGTTTTCCTGAAATTTGTAATAGGATGCGCCCCCGCTTTTGAAATTGGCCGCATAATTGGCTTTCGTCCCTAGAGCGTTCCACTGCGCCATCGAGGGCGTCTTCAGATAATATCCCGTTGGACTGTTATAGGAGAGGATGAACGAGGCGCGGTTTCCCTCCCCCCATTCCTTCAGGGCCTTGCCATCCACATGATACCGCGTGGTCCGGCCCGATCCGCGCCAGTTATCGGCCCCTTCATAGGAAAAGGATACGAAACTGCGGATGCCACTATGGCCAATATCGCCACTGTCGATCCGGGCGAATTCCCGGTTGAGCGCATAGGAACCGTAAGCAAGATTGAGCAGACCCCCGGCCTTGTGGGACGGATCGCGCAGAGTCTCGCTCAACTGACCCCCCACGGCATTATAGAGCGGGGCTGAAATATCGGCCGATCCCTGCGAGAGCGACAGGCTCTGGATATTTTCGTTGTCAGCGGTCGTTCCGGTGAAAATGAAGAAATTGAGCGGATCGGCCGCAGGAATCCCTTCATAGGTATAGCCCAGCTCGAACTGGTTCAGACCCCGTACGGACAGGCTGACCTGCTGATCGCTGGTACCCAGAGGGTCTCCGCTTCCCGTCACAACACCCGGAAGGCTGGCGATCATGGTGGTGGGATTGCTGGTCGGGCTCTGCTTTGCGATGTAATCGCGGGTCAGACCACTGCGCGATTTCGGGGCCGTCTGGGGCGGCATCATGCCCCCGCCCGGTGTGGCACCCGTCACCCCTGTCGCGCTTTGCAGGTCGGAATGAACGGTAATCTGCTCGGGGTCGGAATGAACAGCCGCCGCTGCCGGAGCCGGCTTTGCGGGCTTTTGCGATTTCGAAGACAGGGCTTTCCGGGGCTGCGTGCTGGCCGCACTGGCAGATGTCGCAGCAAGGGCAATCAACGAGACAGAAACAAGGAAAGACCTACTGAGGTTCTGCATTGCCGTTTCTCCCTGACCTGTCCCCGGAAAATCCCGCGCGAAGGACGGCCGAACTGTTCATGTCATGTACCGGTCGGCACCATTTCTAAGTCCAATCTAATACCGAAAACAAACCTCGTTCAACCTATTTCGAAAACGAATCGTAAAAACGGCCGCTCTGAAACTTTCCAAGAGTCTTGCGAGATCTCTTTCGGCCCGAATGAGCAACCTGCCCATAACGCTCCGCCCACTTTGGCAGGCTGATCCGCAAATCCCGGTATTGATCTGGTATTATATTTCTCCTATATCGAAACGAACAAGGGGACATGCTTCATGCGCTTTGCCGACATCGCCGTAATCTGCGCATATTTCGTTTTGCTCCCCCTCGTAGCGATCACGGTGTCGCGGCGCGGAAAAACATCCGGTGATTTCCTGTCCGCATCGCACGATCTTCCCTGGTGGGCGATCTGCCTTTCGCTCGTGGCGACAGAAACCTCGACACTGACCTTCATCAGCATTCCCGGCATTGGCTATACGACGGGAATGGTCTTTCTCGGTCTTGCCGGGGGATATCTGATCGGCCGGCTGATCGTGGCGATCTGGTTTCTGCCGCTCTATGCCCAGGGACAGATCAGGAGTGCGTATCAGTATCTGGGCGAGCGTTTCGGTCCGGGACTGCAATGTGCTGCCTCTGGCGCTTTTCTCGTCACGCGGCTTCTGGCCGAAGGGGTCCGCCTCTCCGCAGGGCTCCTGCCGCTGACATGGATGCTGGAACACAATGGAATATCCATAAACCATCTGGCTGTTCTGGGTCTCATCATGGCCTTTACGCTGGCCTACACGGTTCTGGGCGGCCTGCGGGCGGTTGTGTGGTCCGACACCATACAGCTCTGCATTTATCTCTTCGGCGCCGCCGCATGCGCCGGTCTGCTGATGCACGGTCTCCCATCCGATGGCTGGACACAGGCATGGGCCGCCGGGAAAATGGCCCCGTTCCACGCCCTGCATGTCAGCACGCTGCTGTCCGACCCTTTCACACCCCTCGCGGCCCTGGTCGGAGGCGCCATTCTTTCGGTCGCATCCCACGGCTCGGATCAGCTCATGGTCCAGCGTCTGCTGGCGGCCAGAACCCTCCGGGATGCCCGCTACGCGCTCGTTGGCAGTGCCTTTGTGGTGGCGTTTCTGTTCGGGCTGCTGTCCCTTGTCGGCGTGCAGCTCTGGATCACGCATCACGGCCAGTCCCTGACAGAACTCGGATTGCACTCGCCCGACGAACTGTTCCCAAGTTACATCGTCTCAGGATTACCCGCCGGACTGGGCGGCCTGCTGCTCGCAGGCGTTTTGAGCGCCACGATGGGCTCCCTGTCTTCCACCCTCAATGCCATGGCCGGCGCGTCCCTGACGGATTTCGGGCCTCTGCCGGAACGTCTCCTCAAACGCTGGGGACGCTTCTGCGGATTCCGGGAAAGCCCTCTGTTTGCCCCCCGTCTTACGACGCTGCTGTGGAGCATCGCGCTCGTTCTGGTTGCCCTCTGGTTTGCACAGGGCGAGCAGTCCGCCGTGATTCTGGGCCTGACGATCGCAGGGTGGTCTTATGGCCCGACTCTCGGGGCTTTCCTCTTTGGCATGTTGTACCCTGATGCCCGGCCGCGGGATGCCCTGACGGGTTTTCTGGTCTCGCTGGCGGCCATGGCAGCCATCATGAAGTTCCTCCAGTATTCCGGCTGTCACATCGCTTTTCCTTGGCTCGTTCCTCTGGGGATCGCAGGAATGTTGATGGCGGCCCGTTTTTCCATGCTGTTGACAGGCGCGCGCCGAGAGAACCGCCAGTCGGCTTATGACGCCCGAAAGGATTGAGGCCATGAGTGCCAAGAACACGCCCCTCACGTCTTCAGTTGCGCCGGGCGGGACCGAGCAGCAGGACCCGCGCTATGGTGATATCGACCTGTGGCCGGTGACATCGGTTCTGGACTCTCTGGCGGAAGCCCAGATGACCGCAACCGCCGTCGCCCGGGCCGCGGTTCCGCAGATGAACGATGTCGTCACGGCTGCCCTCCCGCGTCTGCGGGCCGGAGGGCGGCTGTTTTATGTGGGCGCCGGAACGTCCGGCCGCGTAGGGCTTCAGGATGGCGTGGAACTCACACCCACCTTCGGCTGGCCGTCCGAACGCCTCATCCTGATGCTGGCGGGAGGCACCACGGCCCTGTTCGAAGCCGTGGAAGGCGCCGAGGACCGCGAAGAGACCGCAAGCCGGGAAATCCTGTCTCACAACCCCGGCCCGAATGACGTGGTGTTCGGCATCGCGGCCAGTGGCGCCACGCCCTACACCTGCGCCGCCATTGCGGCCGCGCGAAACGCAGGCGCCCTGACCGTCGGAATCAGTTGCAACGGGGAGGGCCGTCTGCTCAGGGAAGCGGAACTGGGCATTGCCATTGTCACTGGCGCGGAAGTCATTGCAGGCTCTACCCGGCTCAAGGCAGGCACAGCCCAGAAAGCCGTCCTGAACATGCTGTCCACAACCCTGATGATCAAACTCGGACATGGCTATCGCGGCCAGATGGTGGATATGCGCGTCGTCAATGCCAAACTCGAAAAGCGTGCCGCCCGCATGGTGCAGGATCTGGCCGGAGGCACCCCCGAAGAAATCGAGGCCGCCCTTCAGGCCAGCAGCCAGAACGTCAAACGCGCCATTCTCATCCGCTCCGGACTGACGCTGGAAGACACGGAAACCGCCCTGACCCAACACGCAGGCGATCTGCGCGCCGTCATGGCCGCACAAGCGGACCGGGGCTGAGGTTTTTATGGACGTGAAGCCCACGGAAAATATTTTTGCCGCCCTCACACCGGATGAGACCGACCGCAAACCCCTGTATCTGCAACTGGCTGAACGCCTGCGCGAACTCATCAACGGGGGAACCCTGCGCGGCGGCGACGCCGTCCCGCCGGAGCGTGAACTGGCCGCGCTGACAGGCGTCTCCCGTGTGACGGTCCGCAAATCGCTCGAACAGCTGGTGACGGCTGGCCTCCTGACCCAGCGCCCCGGCGCGGGAACATTCGTCTCCCGCAGGATCCAGCAGCCGCTCTCGGTCCTGATGGGGTTTTCCGACGATATGCGGGCCCGCGGCTATGAACCGGCATCAATCTGGCTGGACAAACGCGCCGCAGGCGCCAGCCCGGACGAAGCCATGGCGCTGGGCATCGCTCCGGCCGCCCCGGTCCTGCGCCTGAAACGGATCCGGACCGCGGACGGCGAGCCCATGGCCATCGAAACAGCCGTCATCTCACGTCGGGATCTGGCCTCTCCGGAACTGGTCGGGGAATCGTTTTACGCGGCCCTGAAAGCGCACGGTCTGTTGCCCGTCAGGGCACTTCAGCGGATCCGGGCGCGCATGGCCACACTCCACGAAGCCGAACTGCTCCATATCAGCCACCCCACGGCCATTCTTGAAATCGAACGGCGCTCCTTCCTTCCTGACGGGCGCGTCCTTGAGGTCACATTCTCCTGCTATCGCGCCGACCTCTATGATTTCGTCGTGGAACTGCAAACCTCCGAGGAGCACGACTGATGCGATGCCTGACCGCAATAGGCCTGATGAGCGGCACATCGCTGGATGGCGTGGACGCAGCCCTCGTCCGGACGGACGGTGAGAAGATTGTCTCGCATGGCCCCGGCCTCAGCCTGACATATTCGCCGGAACTGCGCGCCCGCGCCCGCGATCTGCTGTCGCGCGCCGCAACGCTGAGCCCCGAAGATCCCGAACTGCGCAGTGTGGAGCGGGACCTCACCCTGCGTCACATCAAGGCCGTCCAGATCCTGCGCCAGAAGACAGACACCGTCGATCTGATCGGCTTTCATGGACAGACCATCCTGCACGCCCCCGAACGCCGCCTGACCTGGCAGATCGGCGACGCCGCCCTGCTGTCGCGTGAAACCGGCCTTCCGGTCATTCATGATTTTCGCAGCGCAGATGTCGCCGCCGGTGGGGAAGGGGCCCCTCTGGCGCCGTGGTATCACGCCGCCCTGCTGCGGGAACATGAAGGCCCGGTTGCGATCCTCAACATTGGCGGGGTTGCGAATGTGACGCTGGTGGAGGCGGACGGAAGCATCCATGCCTGCGATACCGGCCCGGGAAACGCCCTGCTGGATGACTGGGCCTTTCTCCATACCGGCACCGCCTGCGATGTGGACGGCGCACTGGCCCGCTCGGGATCGGTTCACGAAGACATTCTTGAGCCTCTGCTGGCAGATCCCTATTTTTCCCGACCGGCCCCCAAATCGCTGGACCGCCTGACCTTCCAGCGCGCCATGACTGCGGTCAGTGCGCTGTCACCGCAGGACGGCGCCGCAACGCTCGTCGCCTTTACGGTCGAGGCCATCCGGCGCACACCGCTGCCACGCCCTCCGGCAGCCTGGTATGTGTGCGGAGGCGGTCGCCACAACCCGGCCCTCATGGAAGAGCTTGAGCGCGCTTTGCCGGCGCCCGTGCTGCCGGTCGAAAAACTCGGCTGGAATGGCGATGATCTGGAGGCGGAATGTTTCGGATTTCTGGCCGTACGGGCCTTGCGAAAACTGCCACTCTCCGCCCCGACCATCACCGGCGCCCCCTCCTGCCTGACCGGCGGACGCCTGACATGCAGCGGCCTGGTCCCTCCGGCCTTGTGGTCAGAGGGGTAGGCCGCATCCGTCATGGGCTGCTTGGAAGTGTTGCAGGGCTGACGTTTCCGGAGTCATCCGGGGAGAGATGATCTTTGAGATGCGTCTCCAGCTTCTCCAGCGACAGGCCCTTCGTTTCCGGAAGAAACCGCGCCACGAAACAGAGGGAGAGGACGTTGATCGTCGCGAAGACAAAAAACGTGCCCGGTCCGATCGCATGCAGGAAAACGGGGAAAAGAAAGGCGACTGTAGCGTTAAAGATCCACTGCGATGAGACTGACAGACCCGTCAGAACCCCACGGGCGCGCATTGGAAAAAGCTCGGACATCAGCAGCCAGTACAGCGGAGAAACCATCATCTGGATGAAGAGCAGGGCCAGAAGGATGAAACCCAGAGCCGCATAGCTTTCCACAGCCGTTCCCTTGAGAAACAGCAGCGTTGCTCCAAGCCCCAGATGCGCCAGAACCACACCGCACAGCCCACCCAGAAGCGTGACGCGTCGCGGGAAACGCCCGATCATCCAGATCCCCGCAAAGGTCGCCCCGACGGCAACAAGACCATCGCCAATCGTCGCGATCAGCGCCGCCTCGGTTCCAAGCCCCGTCTGGCGCAGGATGATGGGCGTAAAATACATGAAAGCATTGACGCCGGTGAACTGGGCCGTAAATCCAAGCCCCACCCCCAGCATCAGCAGACGCCGGATCCAGACTTCCCCGAATGCCTGACGCCAGCCAATCTGTTCCGCATCGTCGTCCACGGCGGTGTAGATCGCCCGCATCTCGTGACGGACCTGACGGTCGGTGGAGCGGATGAGTTCCAGCACATGCTTCGCTTCGTCCGTCCGGCCCTGACTCGCCAGCCAGCGTGGAGAGCGCGGAACGAAAAACAGCCCCACCCCCAGAAGGATGGCCGGAACCGCGGCAATCATCAGCATGGTGCGCCAGATGGACGGTGATTCCGAAAAATGCGCCAGTCCGGCATTGAGCGTGTAAGCGACGAGCTGTCCCGTCACGATCATCATTTCGTTCTGGCTGACCAGTCGCCCCCTGCGTCCGGAGGGCGCCATTTCGGAAATGAACATCGGCACAAGCGCGGACGCTCCGCCCACGGCAAAACCCAGCACGGCCCGCATGGCAACCATCACCGCAACGGACGGCGCCTGCGCCGTGCCGATCGCCCCGATGACGAACACGACCGACAGCGCCATCAGACTGTCCCGTCGTCCGAACCGATCCGCCATCATCCCGCAGATCAGCGAGCCGAAAGCAGCCCCCAGAACCAGCGCGGATGTCACCAGTCCTTCCGTCAGAGGCGTAAGCCCCAGCCCGCCCTTCGCGACCGGAAGCTGCATGAACGGCAGCGCTCCGGCAATGACGCCCGTGTCATATCCGAAGGCCAGCGCTCCCATCGTGACGACCACCACGATTTTCGTGATCAGCCTGTCCGCCTCGCTGCGTTGTCTCATCCCTCTTGCGGCAGTCCTTCGACTGCGTTCCCTGAAAAAACAGTGCACCCCACTGCGCACCGGGTTCTGCAACCTGAGCGGTAAACATCCCGCTTGTGCTTCGGGTTCCGTCGTTTCCAAGGAATAGTTTCCGGTTCTGTGTGTATAAAAACCGGAAGGATAAATAATTCTCTGTCGCCAGCAGGTCTCGTACGGTAGGGGAGGCAGGCAAAAAAAATGACCCGGCAGAACTCTGCCGGGTCAATATCGGACCTTACCGCAGGCCGCCGGACGCGATGAGCGTCTCGCCAGTCAGCCAGCGGGCTTCGTCGGAGGCAAGGAACACGGCAAGCGGGGCAATGTCCTGCACCTGGCCACTGCGTCCCAGGGGAGTCTGTGAAACAATAAACTGTTCCGCCTCAGAACCAACGACATTGGCCGCTTTGGTTCCTTCCGTTTCGACCAGACCCGGATTGATGGCATTGACCCGGATATTTCGTGGGCCGAGTTCGCGCGCAAGGGAGCCGGTTATGGCATCCACCGCACCCTTCGTTCCCGTATAGACGGCCAGATCGGGCGGCGTAATGCGCGAGACGACAGAACTGATGTTGATGACGCTTCCGCCATCCCCCAGATGCTTTACCGCGGCCTGCGTGGTCAGGAGCGTGCCCAGAACGTTGATATTGAAAAGCCGGTGGAAATGCTCTTCGGTGATCTGGTCGATCGACGCAAATTCGTAAACACCGGAATTGTTCACAAGAATATCCAGCCTGCCGAACTGGCTGATTGCCGTCTCCACAATCGCCTGCGCATCCGCCTTGCGCGAGACATCGCCCTGCACGGAAACCGCCTTTCCACCGTTGCCCGTAATGGCGGCAACAACGGCGTCCGCCCCGGATTTGCTGGATGCGTAATTGACGACGACCGCCGCGCCTTCTGCGGCGAGCGCCTTGGCGATACCCGCGCCAATGCCCTTGGATGCGCCGGTCACGATTGCCACTTTTCCGGAAAGTCTGCTCATGGAGATGTGCCTGTCTGTAAGGGCTGGAACGCCTGCGCGCTTCACATGCCCGGTTTGTCGAAACCAGAGGATTTAAATGTGGAGTGATCGCTCCAACATAAGGCATATGAGGCTTGGATTTCCGGTTTCAAGGATTTATGGAGCGATGACACCAAAAAAAGAACCCGGCGAGCGGAGAGGGCGGGGCCGCCCACAGTCCTTTGACCGTCAGAAAGCCCTGTGCGCCGCCATGCGCCTGTTCTGGGACCGTGGCTATGAAGGCACGAGCTTCGACGATCTGATCGCGGCCATGCAGATCAGCGCCTCCAGCTTCTACAACGCCTTCGGCAGCAAGGAGGCGCTGTATCACGAGGTGATCGAGACCTATCTGAGCGTTGCAGGCGGCTGGTTCCTCTCCATCCTGCGTGAAGACGCCGATACGCGTACGGTCTTTCGGGATTTGACAACCGCCGCCGCCGTGGAGTTCACGCGCCCCGACCGGCCGGCAGGCTGCATGATCTCGGTCGCAGCGACGCAGTGCTCGCCGCACCAGACCCGCCTGCGCGACCTTCTCGCCAGTCAGCGGACCCAGGCCGAAGACGCCATGGCCAGCCGTCTGCGAAAAGGGCAGGACGTGGGAGACCTGCCAGCCGATACCGATATCGAAGCTCTGGCGGCCTTCTACGGCTCCCTGCTGCGTGGCATGGCGGTTCAGGCCCGTGACGGCGCTTCCCGGGAGCGTCTGCTCGAAATCGCCCGGATCGGCATGCAGGCCTGGCCCGTGACGTGAAATCCGCCTGAAACCGGATTACAAACGGTCTTCCTACATCATGAGGAGCAAGAGATGAGCCGCAGTTCCGTGCAGGCGTTTTTCGAGGCAAACGCACCCGATATCCAGCCCGTCGTACTGGAAGACAGCACCGCGACGGTGGCGGAAGCCGCTCAGACCCTCGGAGTGCAGGAAGGACAGATTGCCAAGACGCTGGCGCTGAAAGTGGGCGAGGAACGGATTCTGGTCGTCATGGCCGGGACGGGACGTCTGGATAACCGCAAGACGAAAGACACGTTCGGAAACCGGCCGCGTATGCTGCCCGCGGACGAGGTGCTGCAACTGACAAGCCATCCGGTCGGGGGCGTCTGTCCTTTCGGCCTGCCGCAGCCGGTCCGCGTGTTCTGCGACATCTCCCTGCGGGCCTTCGATAACGTCTGGCCCGCCGCAGGCGACAGGAACAGTTCCGTCTGCCTGACACCGGACCGTCTGGCGGAACTCGTCAGCGCGGAATGGGTCGATGTCACCCAGACATAAGAACGCTTCTTATCAGCCTCAGGCAACCATATCGAACGCGGCATCCCCACAGGCATTCGCTTCGTCGATTGTCAGAAGCAGCCGGACACGCTCCGGCACCGGTCGGAATGAGAGAGGGGGCGAGCGATGGAGAATTTTTTCCGCCTCGTCCCAGCCCGGAAAATGCTTCCCCTTGAGGAAAACGACTGCCCCTGTCGGAGCCTCCTGCACAGTCTGCTCCTCGTCAGCAGTCCACTGAACGCCCGGCCCGACATAAGCGCGAAGCAGCCGCAGATCCACACAGTCCACGTGGAATTTCCGGCAACTGTCCGTGGTGATTTTCTCCAGCCGGACACGCAGGTTCCGGTGTCCGGACACCGCGCTGTAAACTTCCGCAAGCTCAAGCATGTCCGGGATCAGAAGCCGCGCAGGCTCCGGGCAGTGCGGAGCAAGCTGCGCGGCCATTTCCGACAGAGGCCCCTTTGCCATGAGCAGACGCGGCCCCGTCACAAGATAGGCTGACGCTGCCGCCCTCAGGCCTGGTGACACGTCCATCCGGTGCATCTCAAGACTGCAATGCGCAGACAGGATGCCACCGAACGGCAACTGGCGCTCCAGACGGCGGCGTGTCGGACAGACAGACATCGCAGACAATTTCCTCTATCATTGATATGTTATATCATATCAAATAATGAGGGCGGATCAACCCGCTGCAACGTCCCAAGGATCTCCTCTACATGTCGGATACCCGATTGCCCGTGACTGTCCTTTCCGGTTTTCTGGGGGCCGGCAAGACAACGCTTCTCAATCATGTCCTCAATAACCGTGCAGGGCTGAAAGTTGCCGTCATCGTCAATGACATGAGCGATGTGAATATTGATGCGGATCTCGTTCGCAATGGGGGCAGCAACCTCTCGCGAACAGACGAAAAACTGGTCGAAATGACCAACGGATGCATCTGCTGCACCCTGCGCGACGACCTTCTGACGGAAGTGGACCGGCTGGCGCAGGAAAAGCGGTTTGATTATCTCCTGATCGAGTCCACCGGCATTGCCGAGCCTCTCCCTGTGGCCGCAACCTTCGAATTCCGCGACGAGGACGGGCGCAGCCTGAGCGACATCGCACGCCTCGATACGATGGTGACGGTCGTGGATGCGGTGAACCTGCTCCGGGACTATGGCTCGACTGATTTTCTGCGGGACAGGGGTGAAGTGGCGGGAGAGGACGACGAACGCGCGCTCGTGGACCTCTTCGTCGATCAGATCGAGTTTGCGGATGTCATCATCCTCAACAAGATGGATACGGCCTCGCCTGAACAGGCAGAGGCGGCCCGGCTGATCATCCGCTCCCTGAACGCAGATGCGAAGCTCATCGAAACACGCCAGAGCCAGGTTGCGCCGGACCAGATCCTGAATACGGGTCTTTTCGACTTCGACCGCGCGCACCAGCACCCGACCTGGTTCCGGGAACTGCACGGTCATGCCGAACATCGTCCCGAGACTGAGGAATATGGCATCACCAGTTTCGTCTACCGGGCCAAACGCCCCTTCAATCCGGAAGCTTTCGCCGCTTTCATCGAACAGTCATGGGAGGGTGTCGTCCGGGTCAAAGGCTATTTCTGGCTCGCAACACGACCGGACTGGGTTGGCGACCTGAGCATCGCAGGCGCTCTGGCCCGCCATCAGGCTGCCGGACGCTGGTGGGCCAGCGTTCCCCACCAGAACTGGCCGGACGACGCGGCATGGCGCGCCACACTCGCAGGCTACTGGGACGACGTTTACGGAGACCGCCGTCAGGAACTCGTCTTCATAGGCGCCGGAATGGACGAAGCGGGCATCCGCGCGGCTCTGGACGACTGCCTTGTCCCGCCCTCACAGGACGAGGTGTTCATGCCCTGGCATTACGATCATCTCGCGGATCCATTTCCACACTGGGAATAAAGTAATCCCCTTTGTCTGCGCGGCTGCAGACAGGGTCAGAACCCGGAATCCCGCCCTTCATGGCGATATGAATATCGTCGAACAGGCTCTGCGCGAGACTCCGGGGCACCAGAAATTCGTATTCCAGCAACACCTCCCGGCAGGTCAGAATGACCGGGATGTGCCCTGCAAGCGTCAGGGCAACGCAGCCTTTGCCGAAAGCGGACGCCCGAAGATCCACGGGCACGAGCTTTGCTGCAATGGCCGCCGCACCAGGCCCACACAGGGAGAACCTGACCCGACTGTCGCTCTGATCCGTGACTGCCGCCCGGCCTTCACAAAGCGCCACCAGTCGCGCCTCCAGCATCCCGCCTTCCGGTCCGCGACAGAACCACTGACTGTGTCCCGCCCTGAAAACAGCATAGCCTTCCGGACTGTCCTGTTCCTGAAAACCGCTGGACAGACTGACGCCCAAAGCGGCTTTTACCGTGGCACTCACGGCGTCAGCCTGCCCCCGAAAAGGGCCGATACTGACCAGATCCGTCTGCGGCAGGAGGGCAAGACCCAGATCGCCAACCGTAACGCGCGCCTGTTTTACCGGAGACGCCGGGCGTAAAATGTCAGCCATGAAGGCGCGCTCCCTGCGGATCGACAAAAACGGGTGAAACGACAACGGCCTCCGTCACCGTTCCGGCAAGCGGGTTATGAACCGCCACAACGTCTCTCAGATGGGCCGGACCGTTCTGCAGAAAGCCGAGCCCAATCCACGACCCCAGGGTTGGCGACCACGCCGAAGAGGCAATCCACCCCTGATCGGAAGCCGCCGTCGCGGCTGCCCCTCTCGGTAGGAGATGCGCCCCGCAAACCAGTGGCGCATCCGCCCGCAGCGGCTTCAACCCGACCAATGTGGGACGCGCAGGATCGCGCAGCGCCGCACGGTCCGCCATACGCCGTCCGATGAAATCCTTTCTGCCGGACAGCAGACGCCCCATCCCCAGATCATGCGCCGTGGTCTGTCCGTTCAGTTCCGCACCAGCCGGATGACCCTTTTCAATCCGCATCACCCCCAGGGCTTCCGTGCCGTAAGGAGCAATTTCATAAGGCGCGCCTGCCTGCATCAGCCTGCGCGCCAGAGCATCTCCATACCGGGCGGGAACAGCGATTTCGTAAGCCAGCTCGCCGGAAAATGACAGCCGGAACAGACGCGCGCGCAAGCCTCCGCAAACTGTCACGTCCGCAGCCGCCATGAAGCCGAAAGCCGCGTTGGAAAGGTCAAAGTCCGGATCCACGATCTGTCTCATCACATCGCGGGAGTTTGGCCCCGCAACCGCGATCTGCGCCCATTCATCCGTGACGGAGATGAACTGGACATCCAGCTCTGGCCAGAGACACTGATGGCAGAATTCCAGATGCTGCATGACACTGGCGGCCTTTGCGGTCGTCGTGGTCATGACATAGTGGTTTTCGCCTAGCCGCGCCGTTGTCCCGTCATCGAACACAAAGCCGTCCTCGCGCAGCATCAGCCCGTAGCGCGCGCGCCCGACCGGCAGCTTCTGCCAGCCATTGACGTACAGACGGTCCAGAAAGACCCGGACATCCGGCCCCTGAAGGTCGATTTTCCCCAGCGTGCTCACGTCGCAGAACCCGACCCTGTTCCGGACCGTCTCCACTTCGCGATTGACGGTCTCAAGCCAGTGCGTTTCTCCCGGTCGCGGATACCACTGCGCGCGGAGCCACAACCCGTTTTCCGCAAACACGGCGCCCTGTTCTTCCGCCCAGCGATGGGTCGGCGGAAGGCGGAAGGGTCTGAAATGCCTGCCACGATGCGCGCCCGCCAGCGCGCCGAGCGCCACGGGCTGCACGGGCGGGCGGATCAGCGTCGTCCCGGTTTCCGAAATGCTTCGCCCGGTGATGTCCGCCAGCATGGCGAGGGCATTCACATTCGCCGTTTTGCCCTGATCGGTGGCCATGCCAAGCGTCGTATAGCGTTTGAGATGCTCGACCGACTGAAAGCCTTCCTGCGCGGCCAGCCGGATGTCCCTGGCCGTGACGTCGTTCTGGAAATCAACAAACGCCTTCCCCGCGCGCGGCAGGTTTCCCGTCCCAGGCCCCTGCCAGACAGGGGTGATGTCATAAGCCGCATCGTTCACATCCGGCAGACGCATCTTCCCGCTCCCGTCCGCCCCGGAGACTGCCCCGGAGACCGCCCCGGACGCCAGATATCCGGCGCGCAGCCCGCTCTCAAACGCCCCCCGGTCCGTCATCACACCTGCCGCAACTCCCACCACATGCAGATCACTCCCGCCGGCCCCTTGAGCGGGAACAAACGCAGCAAGATCGTCCCGGTAGACGGGTCGCGCGCCCTGATGGGTCGTCAGGGCAATATCGGGCGACCATCCGCCGGAAACGGCAATCAGATCGCAGCCTACCCGGTGTTCCCTGCCGTGAGCGTCCCGGATGACCGCCGCCGTCACACCCAGCCTCCCGAATGTATTGGCGATCGTCGCACCCGAAAAAAGCGCTGCCCCGGTCTGGCGCGCCAGATCCTGCGCGGCCGTGGACGTCCCGGCTTCCACAATGGCCACGACCCGCACGCCCGCATGATGCAGATCGGCAACCGTCCGCAGACCGTCACTGTTATTGGTGTAAACGACGGCCCGATGACCCGGAATTACACCAAAGCGGTGGAGATAGGTCCGCACACTTGCCGCGAGCATGATGCCAGGGCGGTCATTGTTCGGAAAAACGATCGGCCGCTCGATCCCTCCCGTCGCGACCACGCAGTGCTCCGCCACCACGCGCCACATCCGCTGGCGCGGCTGCCCCTCCCGCGGCGCGGGCAGATGGTCGGAGACCCGCTCCAGCACGCCATATGTTCCCCCGTCATACCGTGCAAAAACACAGCTCCGGGTCATGATCCGCACATTGGTCATGCCCGCGAGACGTCTGTGCGCATCCTGCGCCCACATCCAGCCGGGATGCCCGTCAATCAGGGTGCGCTCCCCGCGCAGACGGCCGCCTGGAAGAGCATCCTGTTCGCAGAGAATGACCTGAACGCCACTTTCCGCCGCAGCCAGCGCAGCAGACAGGCCCGCAGGCCCGGCCCCCACAACCAGCACATCGCAGAATGCCGTAATCTTCTCATACCGGTCGGGATCAGCGGCGTCCGCCGCCCGCCCAAGCCCGGCCGCACGACGGATCAGCGGCTCGTAAACCTTTTCCCAGAACGATGCGGGCCACATGAACGTCTTGTAGTAAAACCCCGCCGTGAAAACGGGCGAAAAAAACCCATTTATCCCCAGAACATCCAGCGTCAGACCGGGCCAGCGGTTCTGGCTGGAGGCGATCAGCCCGTCAAAAATTTCTGCTACGGTTGCGCGCGTATTGGGTTCGCGCGCCGCACCCTGCCGCAACTCGACAAGAGCATTGGGCTCTTCCGGCCCGGCGCTGAGCAGCCCTCGCGGGCGATGATATTTGAACGACCGGCCCAGCAGACGCACGCCATTGGCCAGAAGGGCGGAGGCCAGCGTATCGCCCGGATGGCCCAGATAGGATTTTCCATCAAACGTAAACCTGATCTGCCGCCCCGTCTCGAGACCGTTGCCCGCGCCATGACGGAACGTCCGGCGTGCCTTTCGGCCCCGCCCCGCAACCCGTAACCCGCTCATGGCGTCTCCTCCCGGCAAACCGCACGCACATTGTGAACGACATGGGTAAGGGTATCGCGCTCCACCACGAGCCAGGCCCGGCAGCCAGCGCCATGATACCAGAGCTCCCTATGCGCTCCGCAGGGATTGTCCCGCAGATATACATAGGCAACCCAGTCCTCCTCCGGCGCCTCCAGCGCGGGCCTTTGGACCGTCGCATCCCCGCGATAGGAAAATTCTTCCAGACCGCGCGAACCGCAATGCGGGCAGGTCAGTCTCATGCCACGCTCCTCAATGCAGGTTGGGCTGCGCGCCCATGCCTTTTTCGTCGATCACCGCCCCCATGCCGAACCGGTCGAGCCGATAGGCCCGCGCCACCTCATGGGGCTCGTCGCGCGCCAGCAGATGCGCAAAACAAAGTCCGGACGCAGGCGTGGCCTTGAACCCGCCGTAACACCAGCCCGCATTCAGGTAGAGCCCCGCCACGGAGGTCCGATCAATGATCGGGCTGCCATCCATGGACATGTCCATGATGCCCCCCCACTGTCGCAGCAGCCTGACGCGCCCGATACGGGGCATCAGCGCCATGCCGCTTTCCAGCACGTCTTCCACAACAGGCAGATTTCCGCGCTGGGCATAAGAATTGTACCCGTCGATATCCCCGCCAAAAACAAGGCCGCCCTTGTCGGACTGGCTGACGTAAAAATGCCCGGCCCCGAACGTTACGACACAGTCGACGAAAGGCTTCAGCCCCTCGCTCACGAAGGCCTGAAGCACATGGCTTTCAATCGGCAGCCGCAACCCGGCCATCGCCGCCACCCGGGACGAATTTCCCGCACAGGCCAGACCGACCTTCCGCGCCCCCACAAATCCCCGCGTCGTCTCCAGCCCCAGAACCCGCCCGTCATGAACCCGGATGCCCGTAACTTCGCAGTTCTCGATGATATCGACCCCCAGCCGGTCGGCAGCCCGTGCATACCCCCACGCAACAGCATCATGCCGGACCGTCCCGCCACGCCGCTGCAAAAGACCGCCCTGAATGGGAAAGCGTGCATTCCCGAAGTCCAGAAACGGCAGTCTGGCCCGCACGGCCTCCCGGTCCAGAAGTTCGGCATCCACCCCGTTGAGGCGCATGGCATTGCCCCGCCGGATGGCAGCATTGCGCTGTGCATCGTTATGCAGAAGGTTGAGAACGCCGCGCTGGCTGACCATCGCGTTGTAATTGAGATCCTGTTCCAGCCCTTCCCAGAGCTTCATGGACTGTTCGTAAAACGGAATATTCCCGGAAAGAAGATAATTGGACCGAACGATCGTCGTGTTGCGCCCGACATTTCCGCCCCCAATCCACCCCTTTTCCACAACGGCAATTCTGGTCAGCCCATAACGCCGCGCGAGATAATACGCCGTCGCCAGTCCGTGCCCGCCGCCGCCCACGATGACAATGTCATAGGTTTTTTGCGGAGCCGCCTTGCGCCATGCCGGTTTCCAGCCGCTATGGCCACGGAGCGTTTCGCGCAAAAGGGAGAAAACTGAATAGCGCTCGCCGGACATCTGCACCTTGCTCCAGGGAATAGGGACAGCATAGGGTGAGCATTCCGGACGGTAATATAATTTTTCCTTATGGTATGCCCGTGGCGCCCAGTCTCCCGCCTTTCGACGTCAATGCCCTGAGCGTCTTCCTCGCTGTCTGCGACAAGGGCAGCATGGCAGCAGCCGCGCGCAGTCTGGGGATCACGCAACCCGCCGTCTCGCAAACCATCGCGGATTTCGAAAGCCGGGTTGGCGTGACCCTGTTCGATCGCAGCGTCCGTCCCCTTGCCCTCACCGCCGCCGGAACGGTCCTGCGCCAGTACGCCGGAAATCTCATTTCTGAAATGCATCAGATTTCATGGCGCATGCGCGAAATGCAGAAAGGACGCGTCTCGCATCTCCGGATCGGAATTGTCGACTCCCTGTCCCGCGCCATTCTGAAGGACTTCTCAGCCTTCATGCAGGAGCGGGTGGAACATCTCGTCGTGCTTGCCGGCCTGACGGAGTCCCATGCCGCCGCCCTCCTGACCCGTCAGATCGACTTCATCATTGGCGTCGATGACCTTGAAGACGTTCCCGGCCTGGAACGCTGGCCCCTGTTCGAAGAGCCCTACGTCCTCGTCACCCCCAGCGGAACACCCCCACCCGAAAGCCGCGACAGTCTGGAAACGCTCCTGACAAACGCGCCCTTCGCGCGTTTTTCCCTCCGCTCCAGATCCGGTGCCGAAATCGAACGTTTTTTACGCCGCCTGCGCATTGATGTGGCCCTGGGACAGGAATTCGATCTCCCCTCCGGCGTTCTGGCTGCCTGCCGCAATGGTAGCGTCGCCATCTCCACGCCGCTATGCCTGAACGAAGCGGGCTACGACCAAACAGAAGGACTGTCCGTTCACCCTCTGCCTGTCGGAGGCTTCCACAGACGTCTGACGCTCGTGTCGCGTCGGCGGGAATTCGGACGCCTGCCGCTCGAAATGGCCGAAATGCTGCGCCACGCCCTGCTGACGAAAACGGAGCCCGCCCTCAGAAACCTCTTCACGAATATCTACAGGACCTGAGGCTTTTCTCTCTTCACGCGGAGAGATTTTTCCCCTGCGTTTCAGGCGCCCAGATCCCGCAGATCACCGCGCCTGCGAACAAAAGAACGGCAATCGCCTCCAGAGTGGCCGACAGACCATAAGCCGCGATCGCTGCCGGAAAGAGCGCGGTGCTGACTGTCGCGACAAGACGGCTGCTGGACACCATCAGGCTGACCCCCGTCGCCCGCAGATCCGTCGGGAAAACCTCCGGCGGATAGACATAGGTCAGGCAATCCGCCGCCGTGAGAATGAAGCCAAAAGCCGTCAGAAGCGTGAGCGTGATGAAAGGCGGCGGATCAAACAGGCTGATGAGAAAAAGACAGCTCCCCTGAAGGATAAAACTGCCCATCATCAGCGAACGGCGCCTGAAACGGTCAACGATCCATAATCCGATGACGGACCCGCTCACAAGCAGCGCGTCATAGAACAGCCCGCTTCTGAAAGGATCATGCAGCCCCGCCCTGCGCAGGACATCCGGAAGAAAAGCACTCAGGACCAGATAGGGCACATTGTGCAGGACATAGAAAACTGTCGCGCCAAGACTGTGCCGTCCCTGAACTCCGGAGAATAGCAAGACCATGCGCCGCATGACGCCCGTCCTGCCGGAAACGGAGTCTCCAGAACCCAGGGCAGGAAGATCCACGGCACCGAAGTGCCGGTCTGCGATCTTCCGGGCCTCCCCAGAGCGGCGTTGGGATACAAGCCACAGAATGGATTCCGGCATCCCGTAGCGCAGAACCGCAGCACAAAGCGCAGGGACGGCCGCGCTGATGAAAATCATTTTCCACGTCCCCTGCGGCCATGCGAAATGCAGGACATATCCAATGGCGTAAGCGGACGTATATCCCCCAACCCACGCCACGCTCAGCCAGCTCATCAGCCTGCCGCGGGATGCCGAGGGGAGGAACTCGCTCACATACAGCTTGCCCGCCACGTAATCCAAACCCAGCAGACACCCGATAATGAATCGCAGGACAAGCAGGCTGGCCAGATCTGAGACAAGCGCATGAAGAAGCGCGAGCACGAAAAAAGCCATCATATCGAATGCAAAAGGAATCATGCGCCCGATCCTGTCGAGAACCGGACTGGCCAGCAGGCTCCCGACCAGAAGCCCGGCCAGAGGCGCGGATGCAACCAGACCGGTCTGATGCGGACCGAGATGTAATTCCGAAGTCAGACTGGGGAGGGCAGGGCTGATGGAGCCCAGAACATAACCATCCGTAAAAATGCCGCATGCCCCGGCGATCAGGACCCTGAAATGGAATTTCTGAACCGACAGTTCATCAAACAGCATTACATTATCCCGGTCAGTGGCTATCATTTCAGTTTCACATCGAATGCACTGCCCTGTCACTGCTATTTCGGGTCACGCCCTCAGGAAATACGGAGTTCCTCATGAATGAAGCCCCAGCCAGCCGCGTCGTCATGATTTCCGGCGCCAATCGCGGCATTGGAAAAATTCTCTCCGAACAGTTGCGGCAGGCAGGCTGGCGTGTCAGCGCCGGAGTGCGCGATATTGCTTCCCTGCCGCCCGGTCCCGGCCTTTTCGTGCATGAATTCGATGCGAAACGGCATCAGGAAAAAGACTGGGTCGACGCAACACTAGCCCATTATGGCCGGATCGACGCGCTGATCGCGAATGCCGGCATCATGATCCCTGCGTCGATTGTCGATATCAGCGACGATGACATGGACACGATGCTGACGGTAAACCTGCGCTCGCCGATCCGGCTCGTGCAGGCGGCATGGCCGTTTCTCAAGGCCTGCAAAAGGGGACGTGTCATCATTCTGGCTTCCCTGTCCGGAAAACGCGTCAAATCGGCGCTTTCCGGCCCCTATGCCATCACCAAACATGCGGCTGTTGCCCTCGCACACAGCATCAAGAAAACAGGCTGGGCAGACGGAATCCGGGCAACAGCTGTCTGCCCCGGCTTTGTCGCTACCGATATGGCCCGGAGCATCACGTCCAAAGACGATGCCGAGATGACGCAGCCGGACGATATCGCGCGCATGATCCTCGCTGTTCTGGATCTGCCGAACACCGCCAATGTTGCCGAACTGTCAATCAGCTGTTCGGAAGAAGACCTCTACTGAACACGGCCGCGCAGCGTCATGTCCAGTGCCATCCGGACAGGTTCCACAGATTGGAACGGACATTGACGTTGCTCTCATACCCCGCAAGAGTATCCTTGATGCCTTCGATATTATTGATCTGATAAAAAGGCAGCATCGGCAGATCGTTCCGCAGGATCTGCTGGATCCGCCGATAGCAGCGGATGCGGGCCGTGCGGTCGAATGTTCTGTTCCCTTCCTGGAACAGTCTGTCCACCTCCGGATTGGCGTACTGGAACACATTCTGGCCGCGGCCGCCTTTTGCGGGAGACGCCGTGGACATGAAGAAGCTGGAAGCATCCGGATCGGACCCGGTCATGTAGTCCACGGACACAAGCGCACTGTCAAATTCGGAATGGACCCAGTAACGCCCCCACATTACAGCTGCCGGACGGTCTTCGATCCGCATGATGATGCCGATATCAGACAGATACTGCTGTATGATTTCCTGTGCCTGCGTGCGCAGGGCATTGCTTGACGTGGTCGCATTCGTGAATTCCAGCCGAAGCCCGTTACGCGACCGGACCCCGTCCCGGTTTTTGCGCCATCCCGCGCGTTCAAGCTTTTCCGCCGCGGCATCCGGGTCAAACCGGTGCGGGGGCAGGTCGGGGTCAAAGAAGGGAGATTCGGCGGGAAGAAAAGATTCCGTCGGGATCTCGATGCCCTGAAAAAGGGTCTTGAGCATGGTCTCCTTGTCGATGGCCTCATAGATCGCCTGACGGACCGCCAGATCCTGAAAACAGGGCCGCCCCATGTTGAAAGCGAGCCCCTCCACAAAAGGCTGGGGGGCCTGAATGATGGTCCGGTTCTGAAGGGTACGGGCCTGTGGATAGCGGTCCGGAAGAATGCCCTGCATCCCGAGATAGTCGATCTCGCCGGTTTCAAACTGCGTGAACATCACCGTCAGGTCGGGAATATAGCGGATGATCGCATCCTCGATCTCCGCTTTGGGGAGATGGTAATGCGGGTTGGCCTTCAGGCGTATCTCTTCGGACGGAATCCGCTCCCCCCACCGAAACGGCCCCGAACCGACAGGCGCGCGCGAAAACGCGGACACATCCGTTTTACCCTTCAGCAGATGCGAGGGCACGATCATCGCGCTTGCAAGCACGGCATGGAACGGCGCGTAGGGTTCACGCATATGCCAGCTCAGCTCAAGAGGTCCGGTCTGCTCGACATGGTCGATCAGGTCGAAGCCGCTTCGGGTATAGGCCGGGAAGGCGGGGTCCCGAAGGGTCTGGAGCGTGAACAGCACGTCGCCTGCCGTAACAGGCTGCCCGTCGTGCCAGAGCGCATCGCCCCTCAGCCGGATGCGCCAGCTCCTGCCATCCGGGGAAATGTCCCCGTTTTCAAGAGACGGAATGACCGTCACCAGATCCGGGATGAACGCGCCTTTGGCATTGATCCGCCAGAGCGGGCTGAACAGGTTCATCAGAACCCCGTCATCCACTTCAATATGCGGCAGAAGCGGATGAAAAACGGTCGGCTCCTGGGACAGCCCGACAATGACCTGCCTCTGGCTGGACGGCGCATCTCCCCCCGCCGCAACCGGGACATCGGCGGCCACGGCCTGTCGCGGAGCCAGTGCCGCACGCGTCAGGTGACCCAGAAACCCGGCCCCAAGGGTCAGGCTCTGGCGGCGGGAAAGCTGAAAAGAGCCTGCCATCCCTCAGAAACCGCCGATCAGCCGGATGGGCGTGCCGTCCGTAAAGCGGGAGAGGCGGAACGGCGTGGGGTCCACCACAGGCGTCGCCCCCGTCACCAGATCGGCAGTGAGCTGCCCGGCCCCCGGACCGATGCCGAACCCGTGTCCCGAATACCCGGTGGAAATGGTCAGTCCGGGCACTGAAGACAGCGTATCAATGACAGGCACGGCATCGGGAACCACATCAATCAGGCCGCCCCAGTGCTGCAGGACCGGAATATGCCCGACCGAAGGAAAGAACGCCTCCAGCTTCGCCACCATGGAGCGCGTCAGCTTGACGTTGGGACGCGGATCGAGGGTCCGGGTTTTCTCGAAAGCCGTCGGCATGTCGAGGTCCCACCGTGTCGGCGTCAGGAGTTCGGTCAGGAAGCGGTTGTCGAGACGGGGCGAGACAGCCTTGCGCTCGGCGCGGAAGGCCGGAAGATATTGCAGCCCGAGCCTGAACATGTCCGGCACGATCGGCACGCTCAGCCCGACGCTGGGGGCAATATTATAGCCCCCGTCATCGCGCTTGCGGTAGGCCACGGAGCCCAGATAGGCCGAAACATCCGGAAGCCCCTGAACGGGCGCCGTCCGGCAGACCGAGGACAGGACCTTCATCTGCGGCAGGGACACGCCCAGATTGCCGCAGAAAAGCCGGGACCACGCGCCGCCGGCCACGACCACTTGGCTCGTGCGGATATAGCCCAGCTCCGTCACCACACCGCAGATGCGCCCACCCTCCTTGTCGATGCCGCGCACCGCGCAGTTCTGCACGATGCCCGCCCCCATCTCGCGTGCCGCCAGCGCAATGAGCGGGGCCGCGCGCTGCGGCTCGGCCCTGCCATCCGTGGGATTGTAAAGCGCAGACCTGAACGTCCCGACCAGACCGGGAAGGATGGTGCTGATCTCCCGCCCGCTCACCACACGGCTGCCAATCTGATAGGGCTGTGCGTCAGCGACGAATTTCTCGTGCCGCGCCTGATCCGCCGCCGTCTTCGCAACCGACAGCACACCACAGGCGGTAAATCCCGTGTCGATCTTTTTGTCGGAAAACTCCTTCCACAGCCGGAAGCTCTCCATCATCAGCGGCAGCTCGCGCGGATCGCGCCCATTGCGGCGCACCCATCCCCAGTTGCGGCTGGACTGCTCCCCGCCGACATGCCCCTTCTCGCACAGGACCACCGAAACGCCCCGTCTGGCGAGCGCATAGGCCGTGCTGACACCCACGATCCCGCCGCCAACAATGACGACATCCGCGCTCTCGGGAGGAAGCTGATCGGTGACGATGGCTTTGACTTCAGGTCCCATAACACTTGTCCTTTGCTGTCATGAACATTCAAACACCGCCCAGATGCAGCTCTGTCCGAAGACAGGCCGACTGATGCGCCGGGCCGACCTCGCTGAGGTCCGGCTGCCTGCTGAGACATTCGGACGTCATGTGAGCGCAGAGCGACGCAAAAACGCACCCCTCCGCCGCCCGTGAAACCTGTGAGGGCGCGGGCTCCGGCGGCAGCGGAGCACCATGCCGGGGGGCCGCCGCGAGAAGCTGCGCCGTATAGGGATGGCGCGGACGGCGGAAGAGATCCGCCGTTCTGGCCACTTCCACCAGCACGCCGCGATACATCACGCCCACCCGGTCGGAGACCACGCCCACAACCGCCAGATCATGCCCGATGAACAGGATGGAAAGCCCCAGCCGGTCCCGCAGGTCCACGAACAGATTGACCACCTGCGCCTGAACACAGACGTCCAGGGCAGACACGGCCTCATCGGCCACCAGAAGCTCCGGCTGCATCAAAAGCGCGCGCGCAATGCTCAGCCGCTGCCTCTGTCCGCCCGAAAACATGGCAGGCGTGCGGTTCAGGATATCGGGCGACATCCCCACGAGCGCGAGCGTCTCGAGAATTTCCTGATCGTTGTCGATCCCGCGCAGCGCCAGTGGCGTCCTGAGAATGCGGCCGATCGTCTGTCGGGGATTCAGCGATGCCGAAGGGTCCTGAAAGATAAGCTGCATCTTGCGCCGCACAGCCCGCAGACGCGCCTGCGAATAGGCCGTGATATCCGTCCCCGACAGCACAACCTGCCCCGATGTCGCCTCCAGAAGACGCATGGCCATGCGCCCCACGGTCGTCTTCCCCGACCCCGACTCCCCCACAAGCCCCAGGATTTCGCCGCGCCCTACATCGAACGAGACATTCCTGACCGCATGCGTCTCCTTCACCGCGCCGAACAGACCCTTCCGCTGGACATAGGTTTTCGAAAGCCCGCGGACACTCAGAACAGCCGTGGTCATGGTGCAAGCTCCTTCCAGCGGGCACAGCGAACGGTATGGTTGGCCTCTCCGGGTCCTGCGATGGAAACAAGCGGCGGCATGGCAGCCAGACAGACCCCCTCCCGCACATCGTCGCAGCGGCTGGCAAAGCGGCAGGCCGTTCCCCTCTGCCCCGGCGAGGGCACCTGCCCACGCGGCGCTTCGAGATGGCCATATCCCCCCATGACCGCCTCAAGCCGTGGCGCGGCAGACAGCAGCGCCCGGCTGTAGGGCATGGCGGGTCGCCGAAAAAACACCTCCGCCGGAGCATCCTCCACCACCTGACCGGCATAGAGAACGATCACCCGATCGGCGATGGCGGATGCGACGGCCAGATTATGCGTGATGAACACCATGGCCATCCCCGTCTGGTCGCGCAGTCCCTTCAGAAGGCGTAGAACCTGCGCCTGTACCGTGACATCGAGCGCGGTCGTGGGCTCGTCCGCAAACAGCAGATCAGGCTCCGCCGCAATGGCCAGAGCGATCATGACACGCTGCCGCATCCCGCCGGAAAGCCGCTGGGGCAACAGCGTCAGACAGCCTTCCGGATCGACAATCCCGACCTGCTCCAGAAGGGCGATCGCCCGTGCGCGCAGGGCCGGCCCTTTCAGGGGCGTATGAGTCTTCAGAACCTCCCGGATCTGGCCGCCGATCGTCTGAAGAGGGTCCAGACTGGACAGGGGATCCTGAAAGATCATGGAAATCCGCCGTCCCCGCAAAGCCCGCATCTGGCGGGCCGGAAGACCGACAAGTTCGGTGTCCCCCCCGCCCCCCTGCGTGCCCGCCAGACAGGCCGAACCCCGGATGTCCGCATTCTCCAGCAGCCCCATGACCGCCAGGGAGCCAACACTTTTCCCCGACCCGCTCTCGCCAACAAGCGCCACGATCTCACCATGCCCGATCTCGAACGACAGATCGTCCACGATATCCGGGCCGCCGAAACTGACGGTGAGGTTACGAACGCTCAGGAGGGGAGAGGTCGTCTTCCGGGTCATGAGCCGCGCCTCGCTGGATCAATCGCATCCCGCAGCGCATCTCCCAGCAGATTGAACATGACAACCGTCAGAACAATCACCGCACCAGGGATGATGGCAAGCCAGGGATCGGATTCCAGATATTCCTGGGCATTGTTCAGCAGGTTTCCCCAGCTCGCATCAGGCGGCTGGATGCCGTATCCCAGATAACTCACATAGGATTCCAGCAGGATGGCCCGGGCGATGTTGAGCGTCGCGCTGACGATGATGGCCGGAAGGATGTTGGGAAGGATTTCGCGGAACAGAACCTGAGCGTCTCCCGCCCCCATGGCGACCACGGCCGTCACATAATCCTGCTGCCGCACGATACGGGTCTGGGCCTGCGCGACGCGGGCAACTTCCATCCAGCTGACCAGCGTGATGATCCCGATGATCGTCCCGATCCCCGGATGCAGGACGGCCGCAAGCGTCAGCAGCAGAAACACCACCGGAAAACACAAAACGGCGTCAATCACGGTCGTGATCAGGAAGCGCGACAGACCGGCATGATACCCGGCAACGATCCCCACCGTCGTACCGATCAGGGTGCTGATCGCGGTCGAAACCAGCCCGACCAGAAGCGAAACCCGCCCCCCCATCAGAACCCGGCTCAGAACATCCCGCCCTATTTCATCCGTCCCAAGAAGATGCCCGTCGCCCAGCGGCGGGAGGAAACGATGATAGAGATCGACATGCAGCTCCCCGAAAGGCAGAAGCCACGGGCCAATCGCGCACAGCACGATAATGGCAGGCACATAGAACGCAGGCACCATTCCGCGCGGATGGGACAGCAGGCGTCGCAGAACCGAAGGAAGCCGCATCGTCATGCCCTCAGTCTCGGATCGGCGGCATGATGCACCAGTTCCGCCAGCGTGCTGCTGAGCAGAACAAGAATGGCGCTGAACATCAGAACACCCATGACAACAGGATAGTCGCGGTACTGAAGACTATCGAGGAACAGACGCCCGATACCCGGCCAGCTGAACACCGTCTCCGTGACAAGCGCGCCGCTGAGCAGCGTCGGCAGATAGATCCCCGCCACCGGAATCATGGGCAGAAGCGCGCCCCGCAACAGGCGGTGCACGATGATGCGACCGGAAGACAGACCCAG
This sequence comes from Gluconobacter sp. DsW_056, assembly GCF_002153595.1. NCBI lineage: Bacteria > Pseudomonadati > Pseudomonadota > Alphaproteobacteria > Acetobacterales > Acetobacteraceae > Gluconobacter > Gluconobacter sp. DsW_056. Next base: position 91,548 of record NZ_JOPF01000007.1, on the reverse strand, counting down.
GGCGCGTGCCGTCCGGATCTGGTCCTGCTTCAGGATTTCTCCGGCGAACGTGCGCATGTAACGGCTCCAGACGGGCACGGAAACCAGCCCGAGCGTCAGGGCCGGAAGCGCAAGATGCCTGAGATATCCGACCACAGACCGATCCCCCGGACTGCTGACATTCCCCGTCGGAAACCAGTGCAGGCGCACGGAAAAAACATAGATGAACACCAGCCCGAGCCAGAAGGTCGGAAGCGAGAACAGCACGATGGACACAACGGACGTCACATCGTCCAGAACCCGCCCGGACCGCAAAGCCCCCAGCAGCCCCATGCCCACCCCGAGCGTGAACGAGATCATCAGCGCCGCCAGCCCGAGTTCCACGGTCGCGGCCAGATGCGAGACAATGATGCCCAGAACCGGAGCCTGATCCCGGAAAGAGCGCCCCCAGTCGCCCGTCATGATACCGTACAGCCAGTGCAGGTACTGCCGCCACAAAGGCTGGTCGAGCCCCATGCCATGCGCGATCTGCGCAAGCCGCTCCGCCGTCATGCCGGGCGCGAGCGTGAACTGTGAGAGGGGATCACCCGGCGCGAGATGCAGCAGAACGAACCCTGCTATCGAGACCAGAAGCAGCAGCAGGAGTTTCAACCCGCCCAGCCGCAGGACATACAGGATGTTGCCACTACCCATGAAGCGTCACGGGAGCGCTGGAGGACGCGGCCGGAGCGGAAAAACGGCTGAACGCAAAGGCGGAAATATCCACTGCAGACACCTCGCCCTGAACAAGGGCGGCCATGATCTTTCCGGTGAGGGGCCCCAGACAGAACCCGTGCCCGGAAAATCCCCGCGCCATGACCAGCCCTTCCACGCCCGGAACATGGTCCAGAACCGGCAGCGCATCCGGGGTCTGATCGACAAGACCGCACCAGTACGCGTCAATCTCCGCCTCCAGAACCGCGGGAACGACATCTCCGAAGCTCTGAAGGGTTTCAAGCAGGCTGCCGACAGTCGAGGCAACGACCGGCCTGCCACGCTCTTCGCGCATCAGGCCGTCCCAGACTTTGATCCCGCTCGTAAAGCGGAACGCCCCATCCAGCTGCTGCCGCCCGGCACAGGCCGCATCGGAATTGCAGGCACTCGCAACGGACAGAACCTGCGAGAGCAGGGGCGGGAGGGGCCGTGTCCGCACAACCGTCACGTTCCTCACATCGACCGGAATAGCACAGCCGAACGGCGCCAGAAGGTCGTTGCCGCCAATGCCCGTCGCCAGTACGACACCGCCCGTCGGAATACTTCGCGAGGCCGTGCGCACGCCACACATGCGGCCGTTCCGCGTCTCCAAAGACAGCACAGCCTCACCAAAAAGGGTCTCAACGCCCAGCTGCCGGGCCGCGCTGACATAGGCATTCACCGTGGCGTCCGGGTCCGCATGTCCGTCCGTCGGGCACCATGTCGCACCGGCAATCGCGGGAGACAGGGCGGGGGCGATATCGCGAACGGCCTGTGCGTCCGAAAGAACCTCAACAAACAGGCCCGCCGCCTGACCCTCCTTCGCAATGACCTGCAAGGCAGGCAGATCTTCGGGGGTCAGACCAATCCTGAGATTACCCTTCTGGGTATAGCCGGTGGACGCTTCAAGCGCCTCATCCAGCCCCTGCCAGATTTTCACCGCTTCCATGGCCAGCGGCAGTTCGGCAGGATGACGCCCCGACTGCCGGACCCCGGCCAGCGTCCATCCGCTGGCCATGGAGGCCGGTCCATACTGATCCACAAGGGTGACGGACCGACCTGCTTTCGCAAGTTCCCAGGCCGTGGCCGCGCCACTGATTCCACATCCGATGACAACAACATCCGGCATTCGGCTTCTCCCGCCTGGTAAAGACGTTATTTCATGCTGTAGTTGATTTGGAAGAAGTAGTATCCGCCATTGAATCCGATCTGCTGGACATCGAAATTATAGCGCTGCACTCCAAGGTAATTCGTGTTCTTCGGCACGATGGGCTGCTTGGCATTGAAAAGATTGTTGGCCCCCAGCGAGAGGCGCCATTGCGGCGAAACCTGGTAGCCTACAAGAATGTTCGTCTGCTGGTTCGCCCCGTTGTTGAAGGGAAGATAGACCGTGTTGGAATAGGCATAGGGGCCGGTCACATACTGCTGTTGCGAAACCACGTTGCCGTAATGGATTTCATGGATTGCAACCGACCATTTGCCCTTGCGCCATGTCCCGCCGATGATTTCCTTGCTGTGCGGCGTGTAGCTCGTGAGGAACCCGCGATAGAGCGCATTCAGCAGGGAATTTCCGTTTCCGTCCGTGGCCGTGCGGGTGATGACGGGGTCGTTGAGATTGATCGCAACATCCCAGTTGACGGTGCCGAACCTTCCGAAAGGCGTTTCGTAATTGGCGCTGATGTCCATACCGCGTGTGCGGGTATTGGCCGTATTGGCGAAATACTGTGCCGTCACATCCTCGGGGATCAACCCGCCCGGCAGGCCGAACCCACCGGCTTCCAGCGCATCAATGGCTGTCTGACCATTATAGACGCCTCCCAGCGTGATGCGGTTACGCAGGGAAATCTGATAGACATCCACACTGATATGCATGCGCGGAAGCGGATTGATCACGATCCCGGCGGAATAGTTCATGGACCGCTCGGGCCGCAGGGGACGCGAGCCCAGAAGCCGCGCGGCAGCTGAGGAAACGGGCAGAATTCCCGAAGCGCCAGTGGGGGAGACCCCCATGTTGGAATAATGCTCCTCGGCCAGCGTCGGAGCGCGGAACCCGTTGCTGATCGTCCCGCGCAGGCCGAACATCGGATTGATGTCGTAACGCATCGACGCCTTGCCGGTCTCGGTATTGCCGACATCCGTATAATGCTCGACGCGCCCGGCAAGATCGAGCTGCCACCCCTTCATCAACTGTGTGGACAGATCCATATATCCCGCCGTTACGTCGCGGAAATTCTTGGACGCCGACATGGGGGAGAGACCATCATCGGCGGAAGGACCACCACCGTAATAAGACGCCGGTTCACCCGCACCCACCTGGTAGGTGTCGTAACGGTACTGCGCGCCCAGTGCGAAATTCAGCGGCCCCGCCAGAAGCGGAACATCGAAGCCCCGACGAATGCCCGCATCGGTCGTCCACTGCGTATCATTGAAGGTCATCATGGGATAAAAACGGGTCGGCGTGTGACCTGTCGCCTTGTACAGATCGGGATTGACCGTATCGAACATGCCGACATCGGCCACGTTGCCGCCATAGGTCGTGCTGACATCCCAGTCCCAGCCGACGAACTTGCCCTTGAAACCGCCGGTGAAGCTGTAATCGTTCTGCGCCAGCGTGATCTGAGGCGAAAATCCGTTGGGATAGACTTCGGGCAGAACGGTCGGCAGACGATAGTTCTGGTAGCTTTCCCCGTTGACGTGCCCAAAGGACGCGAAGGAATAAGCCTGAATATTATCGGTAATATGATAGCCCATATTATAGGAAATCGTCTCGCGCATCTGACGCGGATTGCCCATGATATGGTTGTCGTAATCGCCCGTACGGTTGTCCCTGCCGCCACGGTCGGTGTGGTCCATGTATTTGTATTCGGCGCTCAGATCAAAGAAACCCCGTCCTTTTCCAAGGTCGGTGCCCCAGTTGAAAGATTCCCCTGACGTAAATCCGTCGCCCGCATAGTAACCGCCATTGATGGCCTGTGCCGTCAGGGCATGTGCGGAATGCTTGAGGATGATGTTGACCACACCCGCAATCGCATCGGACCCATACTGCGCTGCCGCACCATCCTGAAGAATTTCGATGTGATCCACCGCAGAGACGGGGATCATGTCGATATCGACCGGGATCGAACCCTGCTGCGGCCCGGTATAGTCGGTCATCACCGAAGTCGTATGGCGGCGCTTGCCATTGACCAGAACCAGCGTCTGGTTGGGTGTCAGGCCGCGAAGCTGTATCGCATCCGTCATGTTCGAATTGCCGATATTCATGTTCGAACGCGTCATGGACGGCGCCATCTGGATCAGCGCATCCCGCAGATCGGCCTGTCCCGTCTGCTGCAACTGTTTCGCTGAAATCACGACGATGGGGCTGATGCTCTTCTGGGCAGTCTGATGCGGATCACGCGTACCCGTTACAATGACCTGCTCATCCTCTTTGCTGGCAACCTCAACGGGCTTGCGCGCCGTTTTGAGAACCGAGGTCTTCGTGGTTCTGGTCGCCGGGGTCTCCGTCGCGGCCGGAGATGGGGCTGCGGCTGAAAATTCAGGCAGAATTCCTGCAAGACCGGTCATCAGAAGCGCCATCTTACGCGTTGTAAGAAGACGTTTTTTATCTATGCCGGGACCACAACACACTGACCTCATTGAACTTCCCTTTCGCGGAGTTCCTGATGCCTTCAGGAATTTCTCATAACGATTCCGATACGAGGTTGTTGAAATAGACTGACAGAATCAATCGTCTTGGATTAATCTTTCAAAGAATTCCAAATGGTGGAACGGCAGATGCGAAACGAATCGAAAAACGCAGTTCGCAAGGCAGCCTGTATCCTGAAAGCGCTGTCCTCTTCCGGTATAAGCGGGGAGGAACTGGGAAATCTGGCCACACTCTGCGAACTTCCAAAAGCCACCACACACCGGCTTCTGGCCTCCCTGATGCAGGAACATCTCGTCACCCGCGTCCCACAGACGAGACGTTATATTCTCGCACCAGCCGGACAGTTTCACCTGACGGAGACACAGTTCCACCTGATCCACAGTCGCCGTCTGCGCCGCGTCATTGCGGGACTGCCCCTGCGGGAAAACGACGCCGCTTTCCTTCTCGCCCGTTCCAACGACTGCGCGATCTGCATCGACGCTTATTTTGGGGACGAAATAATACCCTCTCTGACGCAGGGTGTGGGCGGCCGGGTGCCACTGGGTTTCGGCCCCGGTGCCACCATGATCCTGGCAGGCTGCCCTGACGAAACCATCAACGGCGTCCTGCAGAAAAAAAGACCAAGGCGTCACTCCGAAATCCTGCTTGAAAATATCGCCCGCGCCAGAAGTGCCGGATACACGACGGATCAGGGCACCCTCATCAGCGGTGTCGGAGGCGTCGCGGTGTCGATCCCCCAGAGCAGCGTCGAGACGACGGGGCTGGTTCTGGGCGTGGCTTTCTCCATCAAGGGCCACCCGCCGGGCATTTGTGACAGTCTGGGAAAAATCCTTCTGGATGCGGTCCAGTCCTGACGATATTCCGGTTATGCGTCCCGCACCGGATGCGTTATGCTGCCTTCATGCGTTATACACTCCGCCAGTTAGAGTATTTTGTCGCCGCCGGAGAGGCAGGCTCGATCCGGCATGCGTCCGAGCGCCTCTCGATTTCGCAGCCTTCCATCTCGACGGCGATTTCCCATCTGGAACTCGAACTGAACGTCCAGCTCTTCATCCGCCACCACGCACAGGGCCTGTCCCTGACATCCGTGGGGCAGATCCTGATGGAAGAAGCCAAGCGCGTTCTGGGAATGGCTGAAAATCTCTATTCCCTGGCTGCGGAAACCACGGATCAGGTGAGGGGAACGCTCTCGGTCGGATCAATGGTCACGCTTGCGCCCATGATCATGCCTGAACTCGTCCACAGCTTCTGTACGCGCTACCCCGCCGCCGAAATCCGACAGGTGGCGTCCAATCACGAATGGCTGGCCGAAAAACTCAAACAGGCCGAAATCGACATCGCCATTACCTACGACCTTCATCTCCCTACCGGGATCGAGTTCGTCCCTCTGGCAAGCCTTCCGCCCCATGTTCTCGTCAGCGAAAACCATCATCTGGCGCAGCGTTCGTCCGTGGATCTGGCCGAGCTTGCCGCCGAGCCGATGATCTTCCTCGACCTCCCCCTCAGCAGGCAGTATTTCAACGCCCTCTATCACCATGAGGGCCTGCAACCCAATATCTACGCCCGCTCCGCCGAACAGGAAGTGGTGCGGACCATGGTCGCCAACGGCTACGGCTATACGCTGGCAAATGTTCGCCCCTGTTCCGACATGGCCCTCGACGGCAAGAAGGTCGTCCGCGTGCGGCTGTCAGGCGATCACCGCCCGATGGTCATTGGCATGGCAACATGGCAGGGCGTCCGCAAATCGCGCCTGCTGGATCTTTTCGTCCATCACTGCCGTTCCTCGATTTCCGACACCGCAATCCCCGGCATGAAACCCCTGACCTAGACCCGGCCCCGATTACTCGGCGTAATCGGGTTCTTCACGATCGAGGATAAGCTTCATTTCCTCGAAATGCCTGATGGAAAAATCCCGGATCTTTTCCCAGTCCTGCGCCGTTCTCTCCGCCACGTCGTCCGACAGGATGGAAAGCTCACGTCCGGTGGAATAGGCGGTCACGAGAATCTGGCACGCGCGTTCGATCGTGTACATGTCGTCAAACGCCTCTCCAACCGTTTCCGCAACGATCAGCACGCCGTGATTGCCCATCATCAGCCGCGTTCTGTCTTTCAGAAGAGATGCCAGACGCGCGCCTTCCGCCTCGCTGTCCGCCATACCGCCATACTGGGTATCCACGGCAACTCGGTTGAAATACCGGGCCGTATTCTGGTCGATCGGTAAAATCGTGGGGTCACGCAGCGTGGAAATCGTCGTGCTGTAGACCGGATGCAGGTGCATCGCGACCTGTGCCGCCGGATTCAGACGATGCAACTGTCCGTGGATGGCCCATGCCGTCGGGTCCAGATCGCAGGACGCCAGACTGTCGGCATCGTTCGTATCGACCAGGATCAGGTCGCTCGCCCGGATCCGCGAGAAATGTCGCCATTTCGGGTTGATGAGAAACCGCGAACCGTCCGGCGAAACCGACATGCTGAAATGGTTTGCCACTGCCTCATGCATGCCAAGCCGGGCCGCAAGACGGAAGGCGGCAGCAAGATCAATCCGTGCTTTTTTCTCGTCATGCGCGGTCATGAAGGCGGTCCCTGAGCAAGATGGTCTGAAATATCGGTCTTCATGATCTTCTAGAGAGTCGCCGATGGACGGCAAAGACGGATTTATCAAATTCATCCCCCCGTTTTTCCGATGCAGCACGCGGGAAAACTCTTAGGAAAAGACTAAGCAACGATAATCAATTCGATTGTTTCTCGAGGCATATCGTTTCCATAAAACAACGGAGAGGTCTTCCTGAGTTGTGGAAGAATTCTTCTGTCAGTCCAGTAGGAAATGTCCAGCATGACAACGGAAAACGTCGATACCCTCATCATTGGCGCGGGCCAGGCCGGCGTGGCGATGAGCGAACACCTGGGCAAAAGAGGGGTGCCACATCTCGCCGTGGAACGCGGAAACATTGCCCAGAGATGGCGTGCCGAACGCTGGGATTCCCTTGTTGCCAACGGCCCCGCCTGGCACGACCGTTTTCCGAACCGGACATTTGACAAAACAGCCCCCGACGGCTTTGCCCCACGTGCCCAGATTGTCGACTATTTCGAATCCTACGCGACCCAGATCAACATGCCCATTCGCTGCGGCGTCGAAATACGCCATCTCCGAAAGGCCCCGGACGGCATCGGATTTGAAGCGCAAACCGCAGACGGCACCATCAGGGCACAGAACGTTGTGGTCGCGACAGGACCATTCCAGAAACCGTCCTTCCCCGACATCATTCCCGCCGAGTTCGATGTGCTCCAGATGCACTCGAACAGCTACAAAAATCCGCAGCAGATTGCCGATGGCGGTGTTCTGGTCATCGGGGCCGGTTCATCCGGCGCGCAGATAGCAGACGAACTGCGGGCTTCGGGGCGGGACGTCTGGCTGTCCGTTGGTCCTCATGACCGTCCGCCCCGCCGCTACCGCGGCCGCGATTTCGTCTGGTGGCTCGGCGTTCTGGGATTGTGGGACATGAAAGTCCCCAGCCCCGATACGGAACACGTCACCATCGCCGTCAGCGGCGCTCATGGCGGCCACACCGTCGATTTTCGTGACCTCGCCGCCAGCGGCATGACCCTGCTGGGCCGGACCGAGAGTTTCGAGAACGGCTGCCTGCATTTCGCTCAGGACCTCCGGAAGAATATCGAAGGCGGCGACGCCAACTACCTGTCGATGCTCGACGCCGCAGATGCCTATGTCACGGCAAACGGACTAGACCTCCCCGAAGAGCCCGAAGCCCGCAACATCGGCGCCCTCCCGGCGTGCGCCACAGACCCGATCCTGAGCCTCGATCTGAAAGCAGCCGGGATCAAAACCGTCATCTGGGCCACTGGCTACAAGTTCGATTTCAGCTGGATCGACATCGACGTCCTCGATGCCCGTGGCGCCCCCCGCCACGACCGTGGCGTCTCCGTCGTACCGGGCCTCTATTTCCTGGGGCTGGCCTGGCTGTCGCGGCGCGCTTCTCCCTTCATCTGGGGCGTCTGGCACGATGCGGACTATCTCGGAGAGCATATCGCAGACCGCCGCCTGGCTCTGGCAGGCTGACGGCGGAGGCGCCCGGTGTCCGTTTCCGAAATCGAGAGCATCCTCTCGTCGCTCGTCGGCTTTCCCAGCGTCTGCGGGCTGCCGAACGGAGACATCATAGACTGGATCGAGGCGCATCTTCTGGCCTCCGGCGCGCGGGTACGCTGCATCCCCGGAGACACCTCCAACGGTGTTCCGGGGCGCTACAGCCTGTTCGCCACGATTGGCCCAAAGACGGCAGGCGGCATCGTCCTGTCCGCCCATGCGGACGTGGTGCCGGTCACCGGCCAGAACTGGTCGTCGGACCCGTTCGTCCTCACACGGCGCGAAGACCGGCTGTATGGCCGGGGCAGCAGCGACATGAAAGGCTTCCTGGCCTGTATGCTGAACCTCGCCCGCAAGGCTGGCGCGGAGGATGCATCCCCGCTCAAACGCCCGCTTTATCTCGCCATTTCCCATGACGAAGAGCTCGGCTGCCTCGGGGTTCGTTCCCTGATCGCAGGCATCCGCGAAGACGGCGAATTCGACGATCAGGGTGCACTCGGCTGCATCGTGGGCGAGCCGACGGGCATGCAGGTCGCTCTCGCCCATAAAGGGAAAATCGCGTTCGAAATCATCTGCCACGGACAGGCTGCCCATTCCGCAAACCCGTTCCTTGGCAAAAGTGCCATCACCCTCGCAGGCGACATGGTCGCGGCGCTCTCGCGGTTGCAGGAGCACATCCGCCAGACCGAACGGCACGACACACGCTTTGGCGTTCCGTTCTCCACCGTGCAGGCAGGCCTGATTTCCGGTGGAGCGGCGCTGAACATCGTCCCGGACCTGTGCACGATCACAGCCGAACTGCGCCTTCTGCCCGGCTATGAAGGCGCGCCCTATCTGGCCTGGCTGGAAGACGCCGCCCGTCAGGCCACGGAAAAACTCGGCGGCGGCGAGATCGAACTGCGGATCACGAATGCCTATCCCGGCCTGAACGCCACCGCCTCGAGCGACATCTGCTCCCTTGCCCTGCACGAAGCCGTGCAAAATCAGGTCGGCGTCATTGATTTCGGCACTGAAGCGGGGCTTCTGGGGGAACAGCTTGGACTGGACTGCATCGTCTGCGGCCCCGGTTCCATCGCGCGCGCCCATAAGGCCGACGAATACATTACCCTGCCCGAACTGGCCGACGCAGAACGCTTCCTTGACGGGGTGCTCGACCATCTCAGACGATGAGCGGCCCAGATGAGCGGCACAGACGCCGCGCGCTTCATGAAAGACACCGCGCCCATGACCTTTTCCATTGTCGCCCGCTGTGAGCGCACCGGCCAGTTCGGGATGGCGGTTTCGTCGTCCTCTCCCGCCGTGGCCAGCCGCTGCGCCTTCGCCAGAGCCGGTGTCGGCGTCGTCGCCACCCAGAACATCACCGATCCCCGCCTCGGTCCCGCCGGGCTGGACCTGCTGGAGCGGGGTGCAACGGCAGCGGAATGCCGGGACATTCTGGTCCGCGGCAACGCTTTTGCGGCGTTCCGACAGCTCGTCGTCCTCGACCGCACCGGCAGCACCGCACTCTGGGCCGGAGAGCAGGTTCTGGGCTGTCACGCCGAGATTGCCGGAACCAATGTCGCTGCCGCAGGCAACATGCTGGCGAGCACGGACGTCCCGGCTCTCATGAAGGACGCCTTCAACGCCTCCAGCCCGTCGCTGGAGCTGGCCGAACGGCTGATCCTCGCCATGGAAGCCGGTCTCGCAGCAGGCGGAGAAGCCGGTCCGGTCCATTCTGCCGGGCTGATCGTCGTGGAAGAGCAGAGCTGGCCGCTGGTGGACCTGCGTGTGGACTGGAGCGACGCCCCGCTCGCCGATCTGCGGCGCCTGTGGACGCTCTGGCAGCCCCAGATGCGCGATTACGTTACACGCGGCCTCAACCCGCTTTCCGCACCTTCATACGGTGTGCCGGGGGACCGTTAAGGCCCCCCATTTTTCTCAGGCGACGTCCTGCAGAATCATCCGCGCCGCCTTCGCCCCGATCATCATGCTCGGGGCGCTGGTGTTGCCGCTGATGAGCGTCGGCATGATCGACGCATCCGCCACCCGCAGCCCCGAAATCCCGCGTACCGTCAGGCGCGGCGTCACAACCGCATCGTCATCCACGCCCATGCGGCACGTCCCGGCGGGATGAAAGACCGTGGCTGCACTCCGCCGCAGGTACTCCAGGATCTGGGCATTGTCCGCCACGTCGTCGCCGGGCGCGACTTCCGTGCCACGGGTTCCGTCAAAGGCCCCCTGCGCCAGAATGTGCCGCGCCGCGCGGATGCCTTCGCACAGAACGTCCAGATCGTGCGGGTCTGATGCGAAACTGAAATCAATGACCGGCTGGTTTGAGCCATCCGTCGCCAGCCTGATGCTGCCCCGGCTTTTGGGCCGCAGAACACAGGTATGGATCGCAATCCCATGCCCCCATTCAAACAGCCGCCCGCGCGGACTGCGATAGCCGGGCACGAAATGAAACTGGATATCCGGCACGCCATCGCGGGCGAGGGACGTACGCGCAAATCCCCCGGCTTCGACATAATTCGTGGTCAGCCACCCCTTGCGCCCGAACAGGAACCGGAGCGGAGACATCAGCACGGACGGCAGCGACCGGCCGGAAAATCCCAGCGTCCGATGATCGTTCGAGCGCACCGTGACCAGCCCGTCCAGATGATCCTGAAGGTTCTGGCCCACGCCCGGCAGGTGATGCACCGGCGAAATCCCCGCCGCGATCAGATCCGCGCTGCGCCCGATCCCGGACGCCATCAGGATCTGCGGAGAGCCGATCGCCCCCGCACACAGCACGATTTCCCGCTCCGCCCGCAGCAGTCGGGCCGTGCCGTCCTGAACGACCACGACGCCCCGCGCCACCCGGTCCTCGATCACCAGATTGCGGACCTGAACGCCCGACATCAGGCTGAAATTCGGCCGCTTCAGGATCGGATGAACAAACGCCCGATACGCACTCAGCCGATAGCCGTTGCGCTGGGTCACGTCATACAGGCCCACGCCTTCCAGCGTCGCACCGTTGAAATCGGTATTCTCCGGCAACCCCGCGCTGACACCGGCCTGAACGAAACGTCGCGACAGCGGATTGGTGTCGCGAGGCGTCGTGACATCCAGCTCGCCCCTGAAGCCGTGATACGCCGGATCAAGCTGCCGGTGACAGTGTTCGAGGTCCCGGAACTCGGGCAGAACGTCGTCCCATCCCCAGCCCGCACAGCCCAGAGCCTGCCAGTGGTCGTAATCCGTGCGGTCGCCCCGGATATAGATCATGCTGTTGAGCGTGGTGGACCCGCCCAGCGCCTTGCCACGCGGCACATGAATGCGCCGCCCCGCCAGATGCTCCTGCGGGGTTGAGTGGAACTGATAGGCGAAGCGCCGGCTTTTGTAGAGCGTTATCGTCCCCGCCGGAATGCGGATTCTCGGCGTATGGTCGCCGCCCCCCGCCTCGACGAGACAGACGCTGAAACGCCCGTCAGCACTGAGACGGTTGGCAACCACGCATCCCGCAGAACCAGCGCCCACGACGATGAAATCGAAAGAGCGGGACAGATCGTTCTGCATGATCCTCAGAACCCTGTGGAAACGGTCGCAAGACAGGCAAAGGACGGCGCCACATAATAGCTGGACGTCCCCGCAACCGGCCCCGTGCTGTAAACACCCGACAGGTAGTGGCTGTCGCCCAGATTGACGATGTTCAGGCGGATGCTCGGCTTCTTGAAAAACCCGATGTCATGCGTGCGCGCACCCAGCATCATATCCACCTGCTTGTGGCCCGGAATGCGCTCGTCATTCATGAACGTGCCGTATTCCTTGTCGACATATTTCATCGACACGCTGCCAAAGAACGTGCCGTCATCGTACTGAACGCCAATGGCCGCCATCCAGCGCGGAGCGGACGTCGCGATCTTGCCCTTCGTGGCATAGGTCACACCGCCCATCGTGATGTTGTTGTCGTTGGTCGCATAAAGATATTCCGCCGACACATACGGAGAGAAGTGATGCCAGGGCGTGAAGCCCAGCTCCGCATCCACACCCCGCGACGTCATCCCACCCGCATCGAGGAAGTACGGAACGGCATTGATGTACTGGTTGATGGCGTGGTGAACGAAGTTGTAGTTGAACAGCGTCACCGACCCCATGACCCAGTTGTTGTGATACCGCGCGCCCAGTTCCTCGGCGATGCTGTATTCGTCCTTCAGATGCGTGTTCGCCGTCTGGTAAAGGCTCGCATCATACGGGCTGTTATACTGGTTGTAGAACGCAGACCCCATCGGCACGCGGAAGCTCGTCGTCGCATTGGCGAAAAGCTGGATGTTGTCATTCACCTTGTAGCTGATCGACATGCGCGGCAGCGGCTCGGCCGAGTTGTAGCCGACGGCATACTGCGGACCGGGCTGCTGGAGCGTCCCGTTACGCGCGGTCATGACTTCCTTGAACCCGACATTGATATGCAGCCGGTCATTGAGCAGCCGCACCTCGTCCCCGACATACAGCCCGACCATCTGCGTGATCGTATGATACCGCCAGCCATTCAGAACGGTCCCGTCCGTTAGCTTGAGCAGGGAGCTTGAAACATTCCCCGCTTCATCCAGCCCGGAGAACGGCTCGCTCACATTCATGTCGCTGTACCCGTACCACGCACCAGCCACCAGATGATTGATGCCGGAATCGTAATGCAGGGCCGCATTCAGCCCGGTATAGCTCTCGCGTCCATACCAGTCCCATTTCGCGGCGACATTGCCATCCTGGGAATAGGTGTTGCCCGCAAGCTGGCCATTGATGGGCTGCGTGCCGTCATAATAGGTGCCGCTCGTCGGGATCGTATAAACGCCCAGCGGGTAATTGCCCGACCCGTGATAGAAATAGGGCGTAATATCCAGAGAAAGCTTGTGCGTCAGCGCAAGATGGGACTGGCTGCTCAGGAAATAATCCGTCCAGTTCGTCTGGAACCCCTTGTAATAGTTGGAATCGCCAAACTTGTAGGTGCCGTCCAGATTGATCCCGCCGCCAAGCCCGCTCTTGTTCCAGGCAGCCAGAGAAGGCGTGCTGTACCAGGCCGTGTTCTCGTTGTTGTACGTGAAAGACAGGGACGTATAGCTCTCCGGCGCCCAGTCCTTGATCGCCTTGAAATCCATATGCCGGCGCAGGTTCCGCCCCGGCCCGCGCCAGGCCCGGCTGGTCAGGTTCGAAAACGACGCAAACGCCCGCAGCCCCGTATGCCCGATCTCCCCGGTATCATACCGCAGAAACTGCCGGTTCATCTGATGCGACCCATAGCTCACATCCACCTGTCCCGAACGCGTATATTCGGGGTTGCGGATCCGCACATTCATCGTGCCACCCGCAGAATAAACGGTCGGAATTTCAATATCCGGCGCGCCCTGCTGAAGCTGGACGCTCTCCATGTTCTCGCTGTCCACCCATTCCGACGAGTTCGGGGTGTAATTGTCCGGGTCGTTCATCGGCGCGCCTTCGAAGATATAGCCGATTTCCTGCTGGTTGAGGCCGCGGACGCTGACGGAGGACTGGTCGGTGACGCCGAAGGGGTCTCCCATGGCGACGTTGGCGCCGGGGGAGAGGGTGACGAGGGCCAAGGTGTTGGAGGCCGGGGACTGTTTGGCGATGAATTCGTGCGACACGGTGCTGACGGAGCGGGCCGCGGTTTCGCGTTTGATCAGGCCGCCGCCCGGTCTGTGGCGGCTGACGGAGACGTTGATCGTTTCTCCGGGGCCGGTGTTGTCCACGGCAGTGCGTTTTGGGCGCGCCGGGGCTGGGGCGGGCGTTGCAGCATGGGGCTGGGTGCTATGGGCGGGGATGTGGTGTTTTCCCGGGGCCGCAAAGGCTGTTTTCGTGCCTCCTCCCAGCAGGAGAATTGTCGAGGAGAGAAGCAAACAATGGCGTGAAAACAGGGATTTCGTCTGCATGGCGGTACCTCGGCATGAATGGCCCGTGCGGCGCGGGACGTGCGTTAGGGAGGAGGGCTTGAGGTGGGTGATCAGCCGGGGATGACGGCGATGACGTCCACTTCGATCAGCCATTCCGGCCGGGCGAGGGCGACGACGACCAGTCCCGTGAAGACGGGAAAGACCCCTTTGAGGTGTTGCCCCAGGACGCGGTAGGTGGCTTCGCGGTAGCGGATGTCGGTGAGGTAGACCGTGACCTTGCAGATATGGGAGAGGTCGGAGCCGGATTCCTTGAGGAGAAGGGTGATGTTTTCCATGACCTTGTGGGCCTGTCCGACCGGGTCGCCGACGCAGACGTTTTCACGCGTGTCGAGATCCTGCGGGACCTGTCCGCGGACATAGACAGTGTTGCCTGCGACGACGGCCTGACAGAGATCGTTGTCGAGGGCCTGTTCGGGGTAGGTGTCCTTCGTATTGAAGGGGCGGATTCGGGTGTGGACGGGCATGGAACTGTTTCCTCAAACTCTTCGCATCTCATGCGGGGTTTGGTGCGATAGAGGAATGGTCGCAATTCGGTGCGATGAGTTAAAGAACGGATGTATGGGGAAGCGCTTCGGAAAAACCGAAGAAGGCGTCCGCAGGCCGATGGAGCGTCAGTTCCGGTTGCGGGACAGGGCCAGATAAAGGCCGCCGGGGACGAGAATTCCGATGATCCATGAGACGTCGATACCGCCAAGGACGCGGGCGAGCGGGCCGGTATAGAGGCCGTTTGACAGGAACGGAATCTGGACGATGACGCCGATGGCGTAGCACAGCAGGGCCGGGCGGTTGGCGCGGCCGTAGACGCCGCCGTCGTGTCGGAACAGGGAAGGAATATCGTAGGCCCCGTGCCGGACTAAATAATAATCAACGAGGTTGATGGCCGTCCACGGAGACAGGACGGCAAGGAGCAGCGCGATGACGTTATCGAGGATTTCCAGCACGTTTCCGGTCAGATTGATCGTGATGACGGCGCAGCACAGGCACAATGTGAGCGCGGCCAAGGCGCGGGAGCGGCTGGTCGGGGTCCAGTTGGGGCGGAATGTCTGGAGGAAGGTCAGGGACGAGAGGGCGGCGCAGTAGATCTGCATGGTGCAGCTCACCAGCGTCGAGACCATGATGACCGCGAACAGGGCCATGGGCAGCAGCGGGGACCAGGGCCTGACGGCGTCGTACATGGTTCCCGAAAAGCCGGTGCTGCCGAGATAGGAGCCGATGAAAGTCGGGAAGGCGGTGCCGATGACGCTGCCGGTCAGGCAGACGAGAAACGCCGTGCGCTCTCCGGTCGCGGAGGGGAGATAGCGGGTGTAATCGGAAACATAGGGGGCGTAGGCGATCTGCCACAGGACGCCGAGCGACAGGGCCGTCAGGAAGTCGTGGGGTGTGGGGGACTGCCAGAACGGCTGGGCGAGATGGCCGCCGGATGCGGACATGTAGGCGAAGGCCAGCAGGACGAACGTGATGGCGGCGACGGGAATGAAGCCGGAGATGAAGCGTTCGATCACGTCATGACCGATGGCGCAGAGGGCGCCGATGACGAGGACGGAAATCCAGATGGGAAGCTGGCTGACGGAAGGGCCGAAGACCTGCACGATCTGTTCGCGGCTGATGGCGAAAAAGGTCGCGGTGAAGCCGACATACATCAGGATAATGATGGCAATGATCAGCAGGCTGCCGGTGGAGCCGAACTGACCGCGGGTCTGCTGCATCTGCGGGATGCCGAGATGGGGACCCTGTGCGGCGTGGAGAGCCATGAAGATTCCGCCCAGCAGGTTGCCCGAGAGAATGGCGAGGAGGGACCAGCCGAGGGAGAGGTGGCAGATGGTCGGGTACAGCAGGCCGGTCATGACGGCCATGATGTTCTGGTTGGCGCCGATCCAGACCATCAGCAGCGACCAGGCGTTGCCGTGGCGGCGGTCTTCGGGGATGGGAAAGATCGTTTCGTTTTCAACGGCAAAGGCCGATGTTGCGGTTTCCTGAACGGTCTTGTTGTGGGACGGGTTCATGAAGGCAGGATCTTTCCCGTTTTCTGGTTCAGAGATCGTTCCACTCTGGCATTGTACTGGACGGGTCGATAGTCCCCAGAAAGCGTGAGATTACGTCCGCGCTTTCGGGTTCTGCCCCGCACATCAGGGCGATGGCCAGACCGGTCAGGGAGGAGGCGGGCGTGTGGCGGCTTTTGGGGTTTTCTTCCGACCGGGCACAGAGATCCATGACGAGGGTGGGGCAGCAGAACAGGCCGGAGCGGATTGTTTCGCGCCAGTTGTCGGGAAGTGCATCCCGCTGCGCCAGACCTTCGAGCAGGGGGCGCCACAGGAGGCGGGCCTTGTCCTGAAGGAAGGCCTGTCGCAGGGGTGGGAGCGACCAGTTTGTCGTGACGAACGCCGTTCCGTTGCTGATCCGGATTTCGGGGCGGGTTTTCAGCTCTGCGGAATGATAGAGCCAGTCCGCATGGGCGAAAATATTGTGAAACGTGGCCTTGATTTCGGCCAGCAGCGCCGGGATGTGGCGTCCGGCGAAAGCGGGGTCGAACAGGGTGAGGCTGGTGGTGTCTGGGTTGAACCAGACATTTGCGTTATGGGCGTCTCCGTGAGCCACCACGCCGCCGCTTTGGGCCAGTGCCTCGGGCGACAGGTTTTTCAGCGCGTTGTAAAAGCAGTCTTTCAGGGTACGGTCGTAGCGGATGCCGTCGATCACCCAGTGCAGTTCGAGAAGCTCGTGGCCGCTCAGGGTTGCGTCCGGAAATGTGAAAGTCCGTTCGGGAGCGAAGAATTTCGTTGCGCGGCTGCCGAGCGTGCCGGGTGGTTGATCCGGGGTGGTGAGGCGATGGTGAAAGAGCTGGTGGATGGGTTCGTCCGCGCTCTGTTGGCCGGTGATCGGGTGCCATGAGCGCAGGTAGAGCGTGGCGCTCAGCGCGTCCAGGTCCTGCTGGGCGTGTCTGAGGGCCGGGGCATCCGCGCCGGGCAGGGGTGTGTCGCCGTCAGCGGCGCGGGCGGCATCGGCGAGTTTCGGGATGGTTTTGAGCGGGTAGAGCAGGATCTGCCGTCCGACGCGGCGGCAGACATGGGCGGGCATATCGACCGGAAATCCGGCTTCGAGCAGGATTTCGCCCCTGTAGAATTCCTGAAGGACAGAGTCTTCGTTTTCTTCATGGTGGAATTTGAAGAAAAAGCGTTCTCCGGTGTCACGGGTCATGAACCCGTTGACGGAGTTCAGGCTGTAATCGTCTGCGCCGAGTGTGACGTCCGTGATGTGGAAGCCGAATTCTTCCGCGATCATGCGCGACAGGAGGTCCGCAGCCAGAGCGGGATTTCCGCTCCGGGCCGCGGCGAGGATGCCTGCCGCGCTGACGGGTTCGGCCGTGGAGAATTCGGGGTTCATCGGGGTTGGATCTTCGGCATGGGGCGGGCCGGGGAGACGGCGCGGGCATGGCCTGAGAAGTTTTCGTACCGGGCGAAACGTTCCGCATGGCGTGCGGCTTCGGGGTACGCTTCGGGCGAGACGCGTGCGAAGGACATGCGCTTCATGAAGTCATGGACCGAGAGCGGGGAGTGGGTGCGGGCGGCGCGGTTCGTGGGGAGCACGGCGTTCGGGCCGAGGACGTAGTTGCACAGTGTGACGGGCGACGCCGTGCCGAGGAGGACTTCGCCTGCGTTGCGGATGCGGCCGAGATCCGCCATTGGATCGACCGTCAGGATTTCGAGATGTTCGGGTGCGTAGGCGTTTGTGAAATCGACGGCGGCGCTGAAGTCTTTGGTCAGGATTACGCCGCCATGGGCGCCGCCCAGAACAGTGCGGGAGAAATCGGCGCGTTTGGGGTCCATTTCGGCCCAGTGTGCGGGCAGGGCGGCGATGACGCCTTCGGCCACGCGGCGGCTGCTGGTGACGAGCCAGGCGGAGGAATCCGGGCCGTGTTCGGACTCGATGATGAGGTCCAGCGCGGCCAGAACCGGATCGACGCTGTCATCGGTCAGGATGATGCTTTCGCTGGGGCCTGCGGGGATGCCGGGGTCGATCCGGTCGGACAGCAGGCGCTTGGCGGCGACGACATACGGGCTGCCGGGGCCGACGATCTTGGCGCAGGCGGGCACGGTTTCCGTACCGAAGGCTACGGCAGCGACGGCCTGTGCGCCGCCGCATTTATAGACTTCCTCGACCCCGATGAGGCGGGCCGCCACGAGGGTTCCGGCGTCGACAGTGCCGTCGGGGGAGGGCGGTGTGACGATGATCAGGCGCGGGACGCCGGCCACTTTTCCGGGGATGGTCGTCATGTTCACGACGCTGGGGAAGCTGCCCTTGCCGCGCGGGACGTAACAGGCCACGGAGTCTATGGGGATGTTGCGGTCTCCGGCCCAGATGCCGGGCTGGACCTCGATCATCCAGCTTTCTTCCGGCTTCTGGGCTTCGTGAAAGCGACGGATGTTCCGGATGCCGTATTTGATGGATTCGAGAACGTCGGGCTCGATGCTGGCGAAGGCGGCGTCGAACTCTTCCGGCGTGGCCCGGATGCTCATTTCGGGGGCGGTCACCCCGTCGAAAGCCTGTGCGAAATGACGCAGGGCGGCGTCGCCTTCGGTGCGGACGCGCTCGATGATCGGTTTGACGCGCTCGAAGAAGACCGACAGGTCGCTCTCTGTGCGTTGCAGCAGGGCTTCGGGGATTGTCCCGGTCTGGGTCAGATCATGGAAGGTGATGTTTTCAGACATCGGGTCTCTCTTTTCGGGTCGGAAGGTTGGAAGGATCAGAGCGCGGCGAGTGTTCCGCCGTCCACGTACAGGACCTGTCCGGTGATGTAGGCGGAGGCTGTGGAGCAGAGGAATTGCAGGGGGCCTGCGAGGTCGTCAGGCAGGCCGAAGCGTGCGAGGGGGATGCCCGCCAGCATCTTTTCGCGCCATGCGTCGTTGCGGAAGAACGTGTCTGTCATGTCCGTATGGAAGTAGCCGGGCGCCAGGGCGTTAACGCGGATGCCCCGAGGCGCCCATTCGACGGCGAGGCTGCGTGTCAGGCCGAGGATGCCGGATTTGGAGGCGCTGTAGGGGACGGCCTTTGCGACGCCCGCTGCCGCGGTGAGGGAAGCGAGGTTGATGATGGTGCCTCCGTTCGGCATCAGGCGGGCGGCCTGTTGGGCCACGAAGAACGGCCCTTTCAGGTTGGTGTCCAGAAGGCGGTCCCACAGGGCTTCGTCCACGTCGTCGCAGGCACGAAGGGTTTCGTCGCCGGCGTTGTTGACGAGGATGTCGAGCGTTCGGCTTTCGCGGGCGATCCGGGAGAAAGCCTCGCGGATCGTGTCGAGGTTGCTGACATCCATGACAAGCGGATGCACGGTCAGGCCGTCGGAGAGGGCCTTGGAGCGGGATGCCTCGAGGGTGTCGGCGTTGCGTCCGGAGATCCAGACGCTCGCGCCGCAGCGGGCGAGGTGGAAGGCCATGGCTTTCCCCAGGCCGCGCCCGCCGCCGGTGATGAGGGCTGTTTTGCCTGCCAGCGAGAAGAGGGGGGAGATGTCTACCATGTTCCGTCCGTACCGTTGGGGGCGATCAGGGTTTTCAGGCGGTTTTCCGCACCTGAGAGCAGATGGGTATAGAGGGCCGGCAGATCGGTGAGGGCTGCGGCCGGAGTGATCAGACGGTCGAGAAACGGAACGAGGCCGGGGAGACGCTGGATGGCCTCGGGCATTTCGTCTGCGAAAGCGCTGACGCCCCGGATGTCGAGTTCCCGTTCCACGATCAGGTTGAGGTCGATCCGGGGTGTGTGATGGAAAATGCCGGCCAGCACGAGCCTGCCGCCCGGAGCGAGGCGCTGGCAGGCCATTTCCACAACGGGGGCGGCGCCGGTGGCGTCGAGAATAAACGCGGGGCCTTCCGGGCCGAACAGGGTGTTCCAGTTTTCTGCGTCCGGAGGGAGGGGAAGGGTGCCGATGGTTTCCGTGAGGAGCGTCTGGCGCCCGATGTTGCGTTCAAGCAGATGGACGTCATGGCCTTGCTGCCGAAGCAGGAGGGCGGCCAGCCCGCCGATCGTACCGCCGCCGCAGATGATGACCGGAGAACCGGGTGTCGGTGCGAGGCGGTTGACGGCGTGGAGGGAAACGGAGAGCGGTTCGACGAGGGCCCCGTATCTCAGGGGGAGTGTGTCGGGGAAAGGCAGGACCTGAGTGGCTGGCAGAATGACGTCCTGTGCAAAGCCACCGTCGCAGCTTTCTCCGACGAAACTCAGGTCCCGGCACAGGTTTTTCCGGCCGGAGCGGCAGGACTGGCAGGCACCGCAGCCGACCCTTGAATCCGCGATGATGGGTGTGCCGACTGTCAGTGAACCGCAATTGCCGCTGGTCTGGGTGATGGTTCCGGAAAATTCGTGGCCCGGTGTGACGGGACAGCGGGAAAGCCACTGCCCGGTCTGGAAATTGTGCAGGTCGGACCCGCAGATCCCCGCTGCTTCGACCCGGATGCGGACACAGCCGTCCGGCAGGTCCTGCGATATCGGGACAGGGAGAACCTGAATGTCTCCGATGCCGGAAAAACGGGCAGCAAGCACGAGATTTTTCCTTTCCCATCAGACTGAGGCCGGGCCTCGTTTCTCTTTCCGGTATAGATATGATGAAGCCGGAATGAAAAGACTGATCGAGAGGAACTGCGCGTAGCTTTTTCCGGGGTAGGGCTTCAGGAAATATACACCAGAAACACATTACCAATACGGAAAAATGTATGTTTTATAATGATCTGATATTGCAATGGAGCGTGGCAGTATCAGCATCTTTCCGCATGGCGGATTGACTGGCAGAAGGACGGAGAGTGGCACGATGGAGACCATTGGCACACTGGAAACAGAGACGATTTACCCCATTTCTCCGGATCGCCGTCATGGGAGTGCCAGAGACCTGTTTACGGTCTGGTTCGGGCCGAACCTCATGATGCTGACGGTCGTGACCGGAGCGCTGGCGACGACGGTTTTCGGGCTGTCTCTGGTCCCGGCACTTCTGGCGCTTCTGGCGGGCAATCTGGTGGGCGGCATTTTCATGGCGTTGCATGCGGCTCAGGGGCCTCGGCTGGGTGTGCCGCAGATGATCCAGACGCGGGGGCAGTTCGGGCTGTTCGGGGCGGTTCCGGTGACGGCGGTGATCGTGCTGATGTATGTCGGGTTTGCGGCCTCGAACCTTGTTCTGGGGGCGGAGGGGCTTCAGTCCTGTTTTCCGGGTCTGGGGCGGTTTCCGGCCATTCTGATCATCCAGATCCTGTCCATTGTTCCTGCCATTCTCGGGTATCATGTGATCCATGTTGCGGCGCGTCTTCTGACGCTGCTGTGTGGTGCGGCCGTGCTGGTCTGTCTGTGGCAGGTCATGGGCGTGCACCCGGCGGTGCATGATGTTGTGGCGCCGTCATGGGGCGGCACGGGTATTCTGCGCACCCTGTCGCTGGCGGCTTTGTGGCAGATTGCCTATGCGCCTTATGTTTCGGATTCGTCGCGATATCTTCCGGCGGGGCCGAAAAGCGAAAAATATGCATTTCTGGCGTGTTTTTCGGGGTCCGTTTCGGGGTCGATGCTGGCCATGGGGCTGGGGGCTGCGATCGGGATCGTGGCGGGTGGAGCGCATGTCATTCAGGCGCTTACGGCGATCCTGGGCGTAACGGCGGTGCCGGTTCTGCTGGCGCTGTCCATCGGCATTGCGGTGGCGAATGCCATGAATGTCTATTGCGGGGCGCTCTCGACGCTGACCGTGGCGCAGACGTTCACGCCGGACCGTCATTACGGCAAAGGCGCGCGGCTTGTGGTGACGGTGGGGCTGCTATCGCTGGCTTTTGGCATGGCCACGCTCATGGCCGACCAGTTCATGACGGCTTACAGCGAGTTTCTGGAGCTTCTGATGTCGGTCATGATCCCGTGGACGGCGATTAACCTGACGGATTATTATATTCTCCATCATGGAGACTATGACGTCGCTTCTTTCTTCAAGAAAGACGGCGGAATTTACGGGTATTACAACACGCCAGCCCTGATCTGTTACGGGGTTGGGGTTGCGGTACAGATTCCGTTTCTGGCGACGAATCTTTATACGGGAAGCATGGCCAGAATGCTGGGGGGCGTGGATGTTTCCTGGGTGGTGAGCCTCATTCTGACGCCGGTAATCTATATTGTTGCGGAGCGGACGTTCCGGCGGAAAGTTCTGCCTGCGGGAGAGCGGGCATGACGCTTTTGTACAATGCGCGGATTGCGCTTTCGGGCCATGAGCGGTTTGAAGGCGCGGTTCTTCTGCGCGATGGGCGGATTGCGGCGATTGGTGAGCGTCAGGCGTTGCTCGATGGCTGCGGGGCGGATGTGGAGCAGGTGGATCTGGGGGGCGCGTGTGTCCTTCCGGGGTTTGTGGACAGCCATCTTCATCTGTTGATGGGGGCGGAATATCTGTCGAATATCGGCCTGCGGGACGCCAGAACGATGGCGGAAGTCGTGGGGCGGGTGGAAGCGTTCGCCGCCGCGCATCCGGAGCGGGAATGGCTTGTGGGCCTGGAATGGAGCTACGGCTATCCGGATCTGCCGCCGGAAGGTTTTGACCGTGCGATGCTCGATGCGGTGGTGCCGGACCGGCCGGTTTTTCTGAGGTCCGGCATGGCGCATGCGGCCTGGGCCAACAGCAGGGCGCTCGAACTTGCGGGCATTGATGCGTCAACGCCGGACCCGGAGGGCGGCGAAATCGTGCGCCGTCCGGATGGGTCTCCGACGGGGTGGCTCAAGGAAGAGGCGGGCAAGCTGGTCGGGGCGCATGTGGTGCCCATGGATGAGGCGCTGGTTCGGGACGGGCTTGAGCGCGTTCTGGAGGAAATGGCGCGTTGCGGGATCACGCGGGTTGAGAGCGCGGCCTATGACGAAGGGCTGTTTCCGGTGCTTGCGGAGATGGAAGCCTCCGGCGCGCTGACCTGTCGGGTCGGGGTCATGGTCGAGATGCCGCCGCCGGAGCTTTCGGAAAAGCGGCTGGCCGAGATCGGGGAGCTGCGTCGGCGGTATCATTCGCCGATGCTGAGTCTGGACGGGGTAAAGTTCTTTCTGGATGGCGTTCTGGAATCGCACACGGCCAGCATGCCGCAGGGTTATGCGGACCGGCCGGACGAGACGGGAACGCTGGTCTGGAAGCCTGAGGCCTATCACTCCGCTGTGCGGCAGGTGTCCGAGGCGGGGTTTCAGATCTGGACGCATGCGATCGGCAGTGGGGCGATCCGGCTTGCGCTGGATGCCTATGCGCAGGTTCCCGAAGCGACGCGCTCCCTGCGGCATCGCGTCGAGCATGTGGAAATTCCGTTTTCCGGGGATATTCCCCGGTTCAAAGAGCTGGGTGCGGTTGCCTGTCTTCAGCCTGTGATGGTTGCGCCGTCCGATGAATGGATGGGGATGGACGGGGTGTGGGCGCAGCGGGTGCGCGAGAGCGAGCAGGAGCGGGCGTTTCCGAACCGGTCGCTTCTGGATGCGGGCAGTGTCGTGGCGTTCGGGACGGACTGGCCGATCGTGTCGCTGTCGCCGCTTCGGGGGATCGGCAAGGCCGTGACCCGCCGGAGCCTTGCGGGAGGCGCGGCGTTCGTTCCGCAGCAGGCCATCAGCGTTGACGAGGCGCTGTATGCCTATACGGCGGCGGGGGCTTTTGCCTGTCATCGTGAGGGGCAGGAAGGCAGCATCGAGGTTGGGAAGCTGGCGGATCTGGTGGTTCTGGATGCGGATCCGGCTGATGTGCCACCCGAGCGGATTTCGGAAATTTCGGTTCTGATGACCGTTCTTGGGGGGCGGGTCGTTTATGACGCGCGTTGATGACGGTGTCTTTTCCGGTGTTGCGGCGTCCGCGCGGCGGCGTCTTCCCCGGCTGTTTGCGGATTATGTCGATGGGGGCGCGCATGGGGAATGGACCATGGTGCGGAACCGCGAGGCTTTCCGCGAATGGGGGATCGTGCCGCGGGGGCTGAAGAACGTCGAGACCGTGGATGCGGGTGTGCGCTGTTTCGGGCAGGAGTGGGCAGCGCCGTTCATGCTCGCGCCGGTCGGTTTTGCGGGGATGCTGCATCCGGACCGCGAAGTGGGCGCCGCGCGTGCCGCGCTGCGCTGCGGGGTGGGGATGGCCGTTTCCACCTTTTCCATTGATCCGATGGAAGCGGTTGCGAAAGTCGGGGGCGCGCCGCTTGCGCAGATCTATGTTTTCCGGGACCGGGGTCTGACGCAGGACATGCTGGCCCGTGCGGCGCAATGCGGCATGGACGGCATTATCGTGACGATTGATACGGCTATTACGCCGGTGCGGGAGCGGGATGTGCGGAATGGATTCCGCCATCTTTCGCGGCCCACGCTGATGCAGATGGCGGGGATGATGGCCCATCCGCGCTGGTGTCTGGGCATGGCGGGGCGCGGGACGCCAGCGATCGGAAATCTGGCCGCCTATACCTCGGCGCACGGCATCATGGGGCAGGCCAAGGATATGGCCGCGCAGATTGATCCCACGCTCGACAGGGCCGGGCTTGAATGGCTCCGGAGCGAATGGAAGGGGCGGCTTGTTGTGAAGGGCGTCATGCACCCGGAAGACGCAGGGAACGCTATTGCGGCGGGTGCGGATGGGGTGATCGTCTCCAATCATGGTGGACGGCAGATGGACCCGTCTCCGGCGACGCTGGATGTTCTGCCGCAGATTGTGGACGCCGTTGAGGGCAGGGGCGATGTCGTTCTCGACAGTGGCATTCGCCGGGGCGGGGACGTTGTGACGGCGCTGGCGCTGGGGGCGACGGCCGTTTCCATCGGGCGTCCGTGGGCCTGGGCGCTGGCCGCGGGCGGTGAGGTCTCCGTGGAGAAAGCCATCCGCGCGCTGTCTCAGGAAGTGGTGGATATTCTGGGGCTGGCCGGTCTTGAAGACATCGCCGCCCTGCGCCGGCGCGGGCCGCAGGCTCTGTGGAAATTATAGTCCGACATGTCCGGGCCTGAGGGTCCGCAGGATGTCTGAAGACGGAAGAGAGCAGACCGGATGACGAAAAATACCGAGTTTTACACGAAGCGTGCCGCCGAACTGTCGTTGCGCAACGACTGCTGGATTGACGGGCGGTTTGTTCCGGCTCTTTCGGGGCAGCGGTTCGAGACCGTCAATCCGGCGACGGGCTCTGTTCTGGCGCAGGTGGCGCGGGGCGATGCCGGGGATATTGACCGGGCTGTTGTCAGCGGGCGGACCGCCTTTGAAAGTGCTGTCTGGTCTGGCCTGACACCGGCGGAGCGCAAGGCCGTTCTGCTGCGCTGGGCGCAGCTTGTGCGGGACAATCTTGAAGAACTGGCCCTTCTGGACACGCTGGATGTGGGCAAGCCGATTTCCGATACGCTCACGATTGATGTGCCGGGTGCTGCGGCTATTCTGCAATGGCATGCCGAGGCCATCGACAAGCTGTATGACGAGATTGCGCCGACGGGCGGGCGGGATCTTGCGATGGTGCGCCGGGTTCCGCTCGGGGTTGTGGGTGTGGTGGTGCCGTGGAATTTTCCGCTGGATCTGGCGATCTGGAAAATTGCACCGGCTCTGGCCGTGGGCAACTCGGTTGTGCTCAAGCCTGCCGAGCAGTCTCCGTTGTCCGCGCTGCGCCTGGCGGAGCTTGGGTCTGAGGCTGGTCTGCCAGCGGGTGTGCTGAATGTCGTGACGGGGTTCGGGCATGAGGCCGGGCGCGCTCTGGGGCTGCATCCGGATGTGGACTGTCTGGCTTTTACCGGTTCGACGGAGATCGGAAAGCTCTTTCAGGGCTATGCCGGTGAGAGCAACATGAAGCAGGTCTGGCCGGAGACGGGCGGGAAGAGTCCGTGTCTGGTGTTTCCCGATGCCGATCTGGAGGCAGCGGCTGACAAGGCGGCCTGGGGGATTTTCTTCAATCAGGGGCAGGTCTGTTCGGCGAATTCGCGTCTGCTGGTGCATGAAACGATTGCGCAGGACATGATCGGGCGGCTGAAGGCCAGGGCCGAGGCTCTTGTGCCCGGTAATCCGCTGGACCCGTCCACGCGGCTGGGTCCTATGGCGACGGCTGAGCATGCGGACCGTGTTGCCGGGTTCATTGAAGCCGGACGTCAGAGCGGCACGCTTGTGACGGGGGGCGGGCAACTGACCCATGGGGCATCGCGGGCCTATATCCAGCCGACGGTTTTTGCGGATGTTGCGTTGGACGCCACGATTGTGCGCGAGGAGATTTTCGGGCCTGTTCTGGTTGTCCAGACGTTCCGGGACGAGGATGAGGCGGTGGCTCTGGCCAATGATACGCCTTACGGTCTGGCGGCGTCCGTCTGGACCCGGGACATCACGCGGGCTTTGAGCGTTTCGGACAGGCTGAATGCGGGAACGGTGTCGATCAATACCGTTGATGCGCTGTCTCCGATGACGCCGTTTGGGGGCATGAAGCAGTCCGGTTTCGGACGTGATCTTTCACTTCACAGTTTTGATAAATATTCCGCTCTGAAGACGGTCTGGATCAAATACTGAACCATTCGGGCGTGTGTTGGGGCTTTGCGGAGAAATCTTATGGTAACGCTTGCAATCAGTGCAGAAGGGCCGGGCGTCTGGGAAAACTGGCGGAATGCTTTTTGTGAGGTGGCGCCCGGTATCCGGACGGTGTCGTGGTTCGATCCGGCGTTTGATCCGTCCAAAGCTGATTATGCGCTGGTCTGGGACCCGGCTCCTGGAGAAATGGCGAAAATGCAGCATATGCGCGCCATTTTCTGTAGTGGGGCGGGGGTGAACCATCTGGTGGGTCGGGAAGATTTTCCGAAGGATGTCATGCTGGTCCGCATGGGCGGAGACCAGACGGCGGTTCTGATGGCGGATTATGTGCTGTGGGCGATTGTTTCGCTGCTGCGTGATGCGCGGACCTGGGCGTTGCAGCAGGAGAAGAAAATCTGGCGTCGCAATCTTGAATATCGCACGAGTGCGGAGACCACGATCGGGATTCTGGGATATGGCAATCTGGGGTCGGCTGTGGCGCGACGCCTGTCAAAGGCCGGGTTTCAGGTTTCGGCCTGGTGTCGCCGGGTGCGGCCGATTGAGGATATTCCTCTGTATTTCGGAGAGGACGGCAAGGTCGATTTTCTGGGAAAGACAGATATTCTGGTCAATCTTCTGCCCAGTACGCCGCAGACGCACGGTCTGATTGATGCGGAGTTTCTGTCCCATCTGAAGCCGGGGGGCAGTCTGATCAATGTGGGGCGCGGCGAGCAGGTGGTGGCGGAAGACCTGATTTCCGCTCTGGACAGCGGGCGGATGCTGGGGGCTGTGCTGGATGTTTTTGCGCAGGAGCCACTGCCGCAGGACGCTGTTTTCTGGGAGCACCCGAAGGTTTTCGTGACCCCCCATGTCGCTGCGGAGGCGTCCTGTAAAATGCAGGCGGCTTATGTTGCCGGGGCTATCGGAGAGATCGAGGCGGGGAAGACCCCCGCCCTGACTTATCACCCTGACTGGGGATATTGAGACCGCTTCCCTTCAGGATTTTGAAAGGTCGTGCATGACCTCCGTGATGCTTGCGCGGAGGATGTCTCCAATTCTGGCGATCTGCTCTTCCGACAGGATCAGCGGAGGAGACAGGATCAGGATATGTCCCAGCGGCCGGGCGACCAGGCCTTTTTCCTGAGCCTTGCGCGCGACCAGCATGCCAATGTTGAGCTTGGCATCGAAGAGGGCTTTGCTGGTCCTGTCCCTGACGAATTCTATGCCCATCATAAAGTGGCTGCCGCGGACTTCGCCGACGATGTCGAGATCTTCCAGCGCGCGCAATGTGTTTTCAAACAGCTTGCCGGTGACGCGTACCCGTTCCGGGATCTGTTCGGCTTCCATCAGGGCGATATTCGCCAGACCGGCGGCGGCGGCGGCGGCGGCCGGATGGCCGGCATAGGTCATGCCGTGGGTGAAGACGCCGTCCGGGCCGGACACTACGTCGTAGATTTCGTCGGTCATGATCGTGGCGGCGAGGGGCTGATAGCCGGAGGTGACGCCTTTTGCGATGGTGATCATGTCCGGCTGGGTGTCGAAAACCGCTTCGGAAGCGAAGAAATGTCCGAGCCGTCCGAACGCCGTGACGACTTCATCGGCTACAAACTTGATATCGTATTCCCGACAGACGTCCTGAACGCGTCGGTGGTATCCTTTGGGCGGAACGATAACGCCGCCAGCCCCCATGATGGGTTCACCAATGAAACAGGCGATGTTTTCGGGGCCGAAGCGCTCGATTTCATGTCGCAGATCGGCGATGAGCAGATCCGTGAAGTCCGCCTCCGTCATCCCGTCGCCTTCGCGCCAGTAATGCGGTTTTTTCAGGTGATGGACGATCCCTTCGGCTTTTGACCAGCCTTTGGAATAAGCGGGGGTGGTCATTGCGATGGAGAGATAGGTCGAGCCGTGATAGGCGCCGTGGCGGCTCAGGACGAGTTTCTTTTCTGGTTTGCCCAGACGCTCGTAATAATGATGCAGGATGCGCACGGCGCCGTCATTGGCGTCCGATCCCGAAGTGGAAAAATGGACCCGGTTCAGGTTGCCAGGCGCCAGTTCCGCCAGTTTTCTGGCCAGGGCGGCGGCTGTGGGGTGGGTGAAGGTGTAGAAGGTGGAATAGAAATCCAGCGTTGAGAGCTGGCTGGAGATGGCATCAATGATTTCGGGGCGTCCGTGACCCACGTTGACGCACCATAAACCCCCAATTCCGTCAATCAGGTCCTGACCGTTGCTGTCGCGGACCATGGCGCCTTTTGCCGCAACGATTGCAGTGCGGGCATGGGGTTTTTTCAGGCCGTCGAGGTCGGCCCAGGATTGGACGAGATGGGTATCTGCCGCGAGAATGTCTTCAGTGGTGTGGGGTAGTGCAGGCGGCATGTTCAGGTCCTCCATCCATAGGGGCTGTGCGGGGTGCAGCTTCTGATGTGTGATGGTAGGGTCTGTGTGGATGGGACGTATATTGCCCTGAAGGGGTATAGAAGGGTGTTTTGTCAGCAGGAACAGCAGCTTGGTGCGGTGATTTCGGCGCTGATGACGCCTGCGTTCGAGCAGCGGCTTGTGGCATGGTTTGAGAGCTGTGTTCCGATTGATAACCTGACGATCCTTGCCTATGGGGGGGAAGGGCGGCCGAGATGTCTGTTGACCCATTCAAAGGAAAAAAGCGTCCACGCCCGTTTTGACAGTGCGTATTGCACGGGGATCTATCTGCTTGATCCGTTTTTTGTCGTGGACAGGGCGGGGGCGCCTTCGGGGCTGTATCGTCTTGAGGATATTGTTCCCGATCATTTTGCCGCGTCGGATTATTACCTGAAATATTACCGTGATACGCATATTCTGGATGAGATGACGTATCTGGTCCGGATATCGGCTGATGTTTCCATTCATATCTGCCTGGGGCGGGATACGAGTTCGGGAGAGACATTCGTTGCGGCGGAGTGGGAGAAGGCTCTGGCCATTCAGCCTGTTGTAGCGGCGCTTGCGGGGCGGCACTGGTCGGGGCTTGAACCTGCGCAGACCGCAAATGCGCAGGATGCCATGGCGGAGTTCCGCGAGCAGTTTGAAAAGACGTATGGCATCGTGCTGACGGCGCGGCAGTCACAGACGGCTTTGCTGATTTTGCGGGGCCATTCCTCGCGTTCGATTGCAAGGCTGATGGGTGTGAGCGTGCAGACGGTGAAGGTGTTTCGCAAACAGATCCATACGCGCTGTGCCATTTCCTCGCAGGCGGAGCTTTTTGCGATGATGATGCCTATTCTGGTCAGGCTGGGTGAGCAGTAACGCTCCGGTTAGTAGACGAAGGGCAGGCAGGCGTATCTCCGGCCGGATGTAACGGGCTGAACGGCATGCAGGAGCGCGCAGGAAAATACGACGGCTCCGCCAGCATTGGGACGGAATGTCTGGGGACCGAATTCGGGGAAAATCAGTTCTCCACCCATGTAGTCGTCATTGAGGGTGAGGGAGACGGCGAACTGGCGGTGGGCGGAACTGGGGACGGTATTGTCGCGATGGGCGTCGAAAAAGCCTTTATCCGTGGCGTCGTAGGAGCTGACGAGCATTCTGTCCATTTGTGTCGCCGTGAAGCGGAAAGCCCGGAAAATCTCGGGGACGACGCGGCGGATGATGCGGTTTTGCAGCGCTGTGACGATGCCCCGGTCGCGCAGGGGCGTGTCCCGCCGACGTTTGAAATCCGGGGCGACGGTGCGGACCGGATGTCCTGCGGCATTGGAGGTCAGGATGGGAGAGGGCTGGGGATTGTGGGTGTCGTGATACCGGATCAGGTCCTGACAGAAGGCCGGTTCCAGAACGTGATCCAGCATGAGGACCGGCGCAGGCATGCTGCGCTGCGGGGCGGTGGCTTTCTGAAGTAACGTCGCGAAAAGCGTTTCTTCCAGACCGGGGCGGTGGAGCTGCGTGTGGACGACATGCATCATCGGGTCGAGTTCTATCCAGCCCGGTGGCGCGTTTTCAGCAATTCCGAACGTCCGGTGGCAGATGCGGTCGGTATCGTAAAGGAAACAGACCGATCTGAGATCGGACCGGTTTTTGAGGACGTCCGTGTCGGCCCTTTCGAGGGTGACGCCCAGAAACAGGCAGTCTCTGCGATTCAGGACATCCGGATGGTGGGAAAGGCGCTGGAGGACGCTTTTGACCGTGGGATCGGTCGAAGAGGCAAAGAAAAAGAGCAGAATTCTGCGTCCGCCCATCATGTCAAAGGACAGGGCCCCGGAACTGGTGCTGGCTTTTTGTACGAAGGGCGGGATGGGGTCGCCGGTTTCAGCCGTGGTCCAGGACATGCGCGCTCTCGGGAAGGGGCAGATGTGGCGAGCATGCCCAAGAGGGACGCTCATCGCAAGGAGGATTTGCATATACAATTTTACAGGGGAGAAAGGGTAGGTCTCTGCGAATCTTGTGAAGAGGATTTTTCTCTGAAATTCTGTGTATAAAAAAATGAATTTATTCAATGATTTAATGACTTTTCCTTTTTGAGAAGTGTGGTCGACGAGCCTGATTGTGTGTTCCTGAGGGCTGGTGGGAAAGTTTTTGCTGGGCGGTGTGGACCGGGTTGAAAGAATTTTTTCGGAGGGAAGAGAGTTTTTTCTAAGGCATTGTTATATTGGAATTATTTTTATGGATCTTTGGGAATTTTAGACATGTCTTTGTCATGTCGGTGTAAAATGGAGGTTGCATATGCAACCAGACATGACATTGTGACTTCGATACGAAATGATTCCGAGCAGGTACCATGCCAATCGCAAAACGCCGTCGTGCTTGTGTAGCCCTTTCCACCATGACGTTTCTGGCGTCGACCTCTCTGGCTGGAGCCGCGTCGGCAACACATGCGCGTTCGCGGTTGCAGGCGCATGCCGCCGGGGCACCGGTGAAGCGGAAGTCTCATTCTGTCAGTGCGCGGGGGCCGGAGGTTATTTCCGTGCATGCGGCGGGTGAGGACGGGGCGTATGGCAAGGTCCGGCACATTGCGGGCGGGGGGCTGATGGCCGTTCAGACGGGCGGCGACATGCGCAGTACCGTGACTTCGGAATATATCAACAAGCAGGCGTCGACGACGACGGCCTATCAGGCTGTTTCGCTGGCGCCGGGTGCCAATCTTTCCCAGAGTGATCCTTACGGTTTTGCGGCCAATTCGATGTTGAGCGTGCGCGGGTTGGGGGGCAACGAGATCGGGCAGGTCTGGGAAGGCATGCCGGTCAACGATATCGAGACCTATAACGGCTATCCGACATACTGGGCGGATGGTGAAGATATTGATTCCGTCAGTCTGACGCAGGGGTCTTCGTCCATCACGGCGCCTGTGGTCAATGCTTCGGGCGGCCAGGTTACGACGCTGATGCGCGATCCGTCTCACAAGATGGGCGGACTGGTCGATTACAGTTACGGCACGCTGAACCTTCAGCGGTTCTTCGGACGTTTCGATACCGGGGATATCGGGAATACGGGTCTTTCGGCCTATGTGTCGTTTTCCAACGGAACGGCCAAGAATTCCCTCGGACCGGGGCGGCAGATGCGCCGGCATATCGACTTCGGCTTCAAGAAGGAATTTGCAAACGGCGACCGGATGAAGCTGGTCGGGTCGTATGTTGACATGAACTACATGTACAATCCGAACCCGACGCTTGCCGACTGGCAGACTTCGGGGCGGAGTTATGCATGGAACGGGACATTTACGCCCGGAAGCTCGGATTACTGGCGGCAGAACCGCTGGAAATGGGAGCAGATCATGATGAGTCTGCCCTCCGACTTTACGCTTCCGGGGAAGGTGAAGCTCAATGTGACGCCTTATTTTCTGTATGCGATGCAGAATTCTCCGGCGTCTTCCACGCTGTCGTCTGACGGCAACTATTACGGAACGGAACCTGTTTCCGTGACCATTCCGGATGCCCAGGCGTCGGGCGGGAGTGTGCGCAGCGATTACGTGGGCGTGCAGTCCGTGGGCGGGTTCAACGCGTCCCTGTCCCGCCAGTTCGGGGTGCAGAAAGTGACGCTGGGATACTGGTATCAGTATAGCGTTGATGATCTGTCGATGCCGTTTTCGTCGGTCGATGCTTCAGGCAATCCGGCTTCGGCCTGGAGCCTGCGGAACGTGACCATGAGCAATGGTCAGCCGTATCTGGCGGAGAAGGAGCATACCGTCACGCAGACGAATGCGCTCTACTTGCAGGATGAGATTTCGCTTCTCAATGATCGTCTGAAGATTGTTGGCGGCATCAAGACGCTGATGATGAGCAAGGCCGGGACCAATGGTCTGCCGGGCACGCAGTATCATGTCGGGGCCAATAACTTCCAGCCGCTGCCGCGCGTTTCGGCGACGTACAAGATTGATTCCCACAATCAGGTCTTCATCAATGCCAGCACCAATACATTGATGCCGATTGATGACACCCTGTACAATTCCTATTCGGGTGGGGCGATTTCAACGCAGGGCAATCCGGGGATCAAGCCTGAATATTCGATTTCCGAAGAGCTAGGATATCGCTATCAGGACCGGATCATTCATGCCAGTCTGGCCCTGTTCAACTACAACTTCACGAACAGGCAGGTGTCCAGCCTGCGTTACGTCAATAACGTTCCGGTCTATTCGACGATCAACGGCGGCGGACAGACGTCGCGCGGTGTGGATTTCGAAGCAGGGCTGATGCCGTTTCATGGCTTTTCGCCTTATGTGTCGGTCGAATATCTTCATGCGACGATCGACAACAATATTCAGGTCGGAAACGATTATCTGCCGACGGCAGGGAAGACGGCGGTTCGTAGTCCGTCGTTTCAGGGATCTTTCGGTCTTGTCTATGATTACAAGAATTTCTTCGGAACATTTTCGTTCAAATACACAGGGTCGCAGTATTCGACCTTTATGAACGATGAAAAAATGCCCGCTTACAAGACGTTCAACCTGTCTCTGGGGTATCGTCTGCCGAGCGTCGGTTTTGTTAAACATCCGGAAATCCGGGTCGCGTTCATCAACCTGACGGATGAGAAAGTCCTGTCCGGTATTGCGTCGCCGCAGCTGAATGCCCAGACCACCCGTGGCATTTACGGGACATCCATTGATGGAAGCTCCCCCGGATATTATATCGCGCCGCGATTTACGACGGCGATGACCGTGGCTGCGGGCTTCTGAACTTTTCCAAACCTCTTTCTGTTTTTCTGAAAATGGAGACCTTACTCATGGTCAATTCTCCTTCCGTGTCGTCCCGTCTGTCGAATGATCGTGTGATCCGTGCCGACCATGGCTCCGAGATCAGTGCGAAGTCGTGGCAGACCGAAGCGGCCATGCGGATGCTGATGAACAATCTCGATCCGGAGGTGGCGGAGAAGCCATCGGAGCTTGTGGTTTATGGTGGAATTGGAAGGGCAGCGCGGAACTGGGACTGCTATGACCGGATCGTGGAAGCCCTGCGGGAGCTGGGGGATGAGGAGACGTTGATCGTTCAGTCCGGCAAGCCGGTTGGTGTGTTCCGGACGCACGCCAATGCACCGCGGGTTCTGATTGCGAATTCCAATCTCGTGCCGCACTGGGCGACCTGGGAAAAATTCAACGAGCTCGATCGGGCGGGGCTGATGATGTACGGCCAGATGACGGCCGGGTCCTGGATCTATATCGGAAGTCAGGGGATTGTTCAGGGGACGTATGAGACGTTCGTTGAGATGGGGCGCCAGTATTACGGTGGCGACCTCAAGGGCCGCTGGATTCTGACGGGTGGTCTGGGGGGCATGAGCGGTGCGCAGCCGCTGGCCGCCGTGATGGCCGGAGCGTCCATGCTGGCGGTGGAATGTGAGCCGTCGCGCATTCAGAAGCGTCTGGAGACGGGCTATCTGGACCGGCAGGTGCAGGATCTGGATGAGGCGTTGCAGATCATTCATGAGGCCTGCGCCAAGGGCGAGGCGGTTTCCGTGGGGCTTCTGGGCAATGCGGCTGAAGTCTTCCCGGAGCTGGTGCGACGTGGCATCCGTCCGGATGGTGTGACGGACCAGACATCCGCGCATGATCCGCTGAATGGATATCTCCCGGCTGGATGGTCGCTGGAGAAGGCCGAGAAGCTGCGGATTACGGACCCGGCGGCGGTTGAGAAGGCCGCACGGGAGTCCATGCGGCTTCAGGTCGAGGCAATGGTGGCGTTTCATCGGATGGGGGTGCCGACCTTCGATTACGGCAACAACATCCGCCAGATGGCGCTGGAAGAGGGGCTGGAAGATGCCTTTGCGTTTCCGGGATTTGTGCCGGCCTATATCCGCCCGCTGTTCTGCCGGGGGATCGGTCCGTTCCGCTGGGCCGCACTGTCGGGTGATCCGGAGGACATCTACAAGACAGATGCGAAGGTCAAGGAACTGTTGCCGGACGACAAGCATCTGCACAACTGGCTCGATATGGCGCGGGAGAAAATCCAGTTCCAGGGTCTGCCGTCCCGGATCTGCTGGGTGGGGCTCGGGGACCGTCACCGGCTGGGTCTGGCGTTTAACGAGATGGTGGCCAAGGGTGAGCTGAAGGCGCCGATTGTGATCGGACGGGATCATCTGGACAGTGGTTCGGTGGCCAGCCCCAATCGTGAAACGGAGGCCATGCGCGATGGGTCCGATGCTGTTTCCGACTGGCCTTTGCTGAATGCGCTGCTCAATACCGCCTCGGGCGCGACCTGGGTGTCGCTGCATCATGGTGGCGGTGTGGGCATGGGTTTCTCGCAGCATTCGGGCATGGTGATTGTGGCCGATGGTACGGACGGTGCCGCTGCCCGTCTGGAGCGCGTGTTGTGGAATGATCCGGCCACGGGCGTGATGCGGCATGCCGATGCGGGCTATGACATTGCCGTGGCTTGTGCGCATGAAAAGGGCTTGAACCTGCCCATGATTACGACCAGGAAATAAGGTTTCGGAGGCGCATCTTTTCGGGGATGCGCCTTTTTTTGCTTCTGACAGGATAACTGCGATCATCATGACAGGAATACAGGCTGTCCGTTATCTTCCGGGGCGGCAGCTTCTGCTTCTGGCGCTGGGGCTCAGCATCTGCTCCGGCTGTGCGTATCTGGGCTCGTCCGTCATGCCCTTTCAGATTGATGCGCTGATGTTGGGGCTGCATCAGTCCGCCAGTCGGGCGGGGATGTTCGGCTTTTTCGAAATCATGTCCTTTGCGGTTTTCATGGTGGTGCTGTCCCGTCTGACGGGGCGCGTTTCGGTGGTCATGACGGCGTCTCTGGGTGCGGGGCTGGCGGTTCTGTCGTCCCTGCTGACGGCGACGGGCCTGTCTTCTTCGGCATGGACGTGGGGCTGTGCGCTTCTGTTTGGTCTGGGGGAGGCGCTGCTGGGGCGGTCCTATGTCTGTGCGGCGTCGGCGAGTGAAAACCCTGACCGGATGTATGCCATTTCCAATGGCGGGGGGCTGATCGTTCTGGTGGCGGTGATCGACGCCATCCCTTACGCCACGCGCAGTTTTGGCGAACTGGGGGTTTTTGTCGGGATCGCGGTTATTGTTGCGGTGATTGCGCCGTTCATGGCAACGCTGCGCCATGCGCCCCCATTGCCGGTCCGGCAGAGTACGGAAAAGATGCGTCTGACGCGTGGCGGGGTGGCGCTGCTGTTTATCTGGGTGGGGTCGTCTCTGGGATCGAGCATGGCGTGGTCCTTTGCCGAGCGGGTCGGACGGGCCATTCATCTGTCAGCCGATTATATCGTTTTTCTCTCGACGGTGGGTATCGTTTCCAGCGTTCTGGTCAGCTTCATTGTCGGCGCGCTGGCGCAACGGCTGCGGCGGGAGATCATTCTGCCGCTGACGCTGGTGGGAACGGGCGTGGGCGGGTTGCTGGCGTGTTGCGCGTGGGATTCCTGGAGCTATACGGCGGGCGTCATCATCTACTGGAACTGTTCCATGCTGTCTTATGCGTGGCTGCTGGGAAGTGCGGCTGCGCTGGATCATACGGGCAGGGTCGGAACGTTCTGCGGCGGCATGGACCGTATGGGATATGCCCTGGGGGCACCGCTTGGGGGGCTGATTGTTGATCATGCCTCTTTCACGATGCTTGGCATTGCCGGGTGTGTGGCCTGTGTGGTCAGCCTTCCGTTCGGGCTGCCTGTTCTCCTCAGGGAGATCCGGGCGTCCGGCACGGAGGGTCGGCCTGCATCAGGGCTTCAAGCCGGGTGATATCGTCCGCCAGCGGGTGGTCTTCCTCGTAAAGGGGCACGACGGCCCGTACGCTGTTGTAAAGCTCCAGCGTGCGGGGGGCGATTTTTCCGGTGAGGCCGGCGAGGTCCACGGCCTGACAGAGGGCCAGAAGTTCGATCGCGAGAATGGATCGCGTACTGGCGACAACGTCCCGTGCCTTGAGGGCCGCTGGTGTGGCGTGGACGAGAATGTCTTCCTGAAGACCTGAGGTAATGCCGCCATCCAGACTGGCGGGGAGGGCGTTGCGGCGGTTGGCGCTGACAAGCGAGGCCGCCGTGTATTGCGCGATCATGAAGCCGCTTCCCGTGCCGGAATCGCTCGACAGGAATGCCGGGAACGGGCTGAGCAGGGGGTTGACCATGCGGTCCAGACGGCGTTCGGAGACGGCGCCCAGAGAGGCCAGCGCGATGGCGGCTTCGTCCATGACGCGGGCGATGCTGGCGCCGACGGCATGGGCTTCGGAGAATGCGCCGATGCCTGTTTCGTCCTCAAGGATGGCGGGGTTGTCGGACAGGCTTTGCAGTTCCTGTGTGACGGTGTGGTGGATGCCGGTCAGCGCGTCATGGACCGATCCATGAATATGGGGGATGGCGCGCAGACTCAGGGCGTCCTGTGTGCGCTGGCCACGGGCGTCCGCGAGGCGGGCAGAATCTGCCAGATTCTGGTTGAGGGTTTGTGAGACGGCGCGATGGCCGGGCGGGATGCGGAGGTTTGCAGAGCGTGGATCGAAGGCGCGCTGTTGTCCGCCAAGGACATCAAAAGTTGCGGCGGCGATCCGATCTGCCCAGTGGAGGCAGGCGGCGGCTTCTTCCGTGACGAGGCTGGCAATTCCGGTGGCGCAGGAGAGGCCGTTGACCAGACACAGCCCTTCCTTGGCTTCAAGAACGAGCGGGGTGAAACCGAGCCGTTCCAGCACCTCGGCGGCGGGCTGTTCCGTGCCATTGGTCCGGAGCATTCCGTGACCGATCAGGGTCAGGGAAATATGGGCCATGTGTGTGAGATATCCGACCGATCCATCCCTTGGCACGATCGGCAGGCAATCGTGGTTGAGGAAAGCGACGAGGCGGTCGACGATCTCCGCGCGCAGGCCGGAATAGCCCAGGCAATACTGGTTGACGGCGCAGGCCATGATGGCGCGCGTTGCTTCGGCACTCAGGGGCGGGCCAAGCCCCGTGGCGTGGCTGAAGAGGATCTTGCGGGAGAGAGTGGACTGTTTTTCGGGCGTGATGCGTGTGTCCGACAGGCCGCCCACGCCCGTATTGAGGCCGTAGGCGGCGGACTTGCTCTCGACCAGAACACGCAGGCGCCGGTTGGCGTCCTCAAGCCGCTGCCGCGCCGCCTGCGACAGCCGGACCGTTTTTCTGTTCCGGGCAATGTCGCAGATGTCCTGCGGAGAGAAAGGCTGATCGAGCAGGAGTTCGGTCACGGCGGGTCTCTTGGTTGTCTATACAAGAGAGAACTCTAGAGGCGGCGTGTCGGGGACGTCAATCCGCCGGGCGTTGTTTTCAGGGTGTTGTCTTTAGGGGCGGTAGCGCCCGCCGAAGCTGTAGCGGTTGCCGGAATAGGTGAAGATGCCCTTCATGACGACGCGGCCGTCGACCCATGTGCGGCGCATCAGTTGCAGGCAGGCTTCCGGTTCGTCGAGTTGCAGAAGGGTGCAGATCTCCTGCGGCGGCGTGACGGCGAAGACCACATGTTCGATCTCTTCCGGTCCGGCGATTCCGTAGAGATGGCGGTGCGGATTGATGTGGGTGAAATCCTGTTCCAGATAATCCGGGGCGAAATGCGGAGAGACGTAGCGCTCTTCAAGCTGAAGGGGCACATCGTCTTCGTAATGGACGATCAGGGAGCGGAACAGACGTGTGCCGGGGCGCTGTTCGAACGCCGTGGCCAGATCGCTGTCGGCGCGCACCGTCTCCACGGCGATGACTTCGGCGCGGTGCTGGTGGCCGCTGGCGACGATGTCGTCGATGATATCGCGGATTTCCAGAAGTTCGACGCGTTTGGCGGGCTGGGCCACGAAGGTGCCGACCCCCTGTGCCCGGCGGACGATCCCTTCGGCTGTCAGTTCCCGCAGCGCCCGGTGGATCGTCATGCGGGAAATGCCGAGCTGTTCGACGAATTCATGTTCGGAGGGGAGGCGGTGGCCGACTTTCCATTCCCCGCAGTCGATCCGCTCGATGATGAAGGCTTTCACCTGCTCGTAACGTGCGATGGTCTTCGTCTTGTCCAGGATCTGCGACACGGCGCCCGCTGCCTTTTCTTCTCTTGAGGACTGGTCTGCCCTCTGTGGGCGGGAGAGCATTTCTGATCCTGCCGGGTTGTTGTACTTACATATGAGACACACCCCTAAGCAGGCGTATGACCATATGAAGCCGGATCCGGAAAATGACAATCTTTTCCCGTTGTCCCGTGGGCCGCAGCCGGTTGAAAACCTTGTCGCGCAGGCGTGGAAAAACGGTGGTGGCCTGACGCGGGTCATTGTTTCTGGCGA
Source organism: Gluconobacter sp. DsW_056 (assembly GCF_002153595.1). Taxonomy (NCBI): domain Bacteria; kingdom Pseudomonadati; phylum Pseudomonadota; class Alphaproteobacteria; order Acetobacterales; family Acetobacteraceae; genus Gluconobacter; species Gluconobacter sp. DsW_056. The sequence continues at coordinate 52,061 of NZ_JOPF01000007.1, read as the reverse complement.
AGAATGGCGTCTGAGCGTTGCGGAGATTACGCAGGATGGCGCTTTCTCGCGGTTTCCGGGGATTTCGAGGCAGATTGCGCTGCTGACGGGGCAGGGCGTGCGGCTTCGTCTTTCGGACGGGACGGAGCGGGAAGTCGTCCGGGTTGGGGAAATTCTGGCGTTTCCCGGCGATCTGGATGTGGAGGCCATTCTTGTGGACGGGCCGGTTCAGGTGGTGAACCTGATGCATCCTGCGGACCGCCCGTGGCGGATGGAGGCGGTTCGGGGCGGGGATGCTTCGGGTTTCGAAGTGTCTGCGGCGCGCGCGGTGGTTGTCGCACGGGGGTGCTGGGTGTTTGAGGGGGCGTCGGGGCAGCCCCGGACCTGCGTGGCCGGGGCGTATCTGGTGCTGCCGGAAGGGAGTGGCGGGCGGCTGGAATCGGACGGGGACGGCCTTTTGTATTGCGTTGCTCCCGGCTGACGTTCAGGAGCTTTCGGGGCGCCAGTCTGCGGCAGTTGCCAGCAGGGGTTCGATGGCGGCCGAGAGGCTGGCGGCGGCCTGAAGGTCGATGGGCCAGGGGGCCTGCTCTGAGGCGAGATAGGTGGACTGGGCGATTTCGAGCTGGATGGCGTGGATGTTGTCCGCTGGCTGGCCGTAATGGCGCGTTGTGTAGCCGCCTTTGAATCGGCCGTCGCGGACATGGGTGTAGGCGGTGAGCGTTTCTGCGCGGGCGAGAAGCGCTTTGGCCAGTGAGGGTGCGCAGGAGGCCCCGCTGTTGGTGCCGAAGTTCAGGTCCGGCAGGCGCCCTTCGAACAGTCTGGGAATTTCCGAGCAGATGGAATGGGCATCCCACAGGATCGCCCATCCGAACTGTTCCCGGAGGCGCGTCAGTTCAGCCTGTACGGCGTCGTGATAGGGCTGCCAGTACTGCTCTGTCCGTGCGGCAATTTCGTCGGCATCCGGCGCCTGACCGTCCTGATAGATGGGCTGTCCGTCAAAGCCCAGCAGCGGCACCAGACCCGTGCTGGGCCGTCCGGCATAGAGGGCGGCGTCATCCCGGCCTCGGTTCAGGTCCACGACATAACGGGAGAAATTTGCGCGCAGGATGCCGATCCCTTTTGACAGTGCGAAGGCATAGAGATGTTCCATGTACCAGTCGGTATCGGGCAGTTTTCTGCCGCGCGGGGTCATGCGTTCTTCCATGCCCTGCGCCAGACGGTCGCCCGCATGGGGGATTGTGATCAGGATTGGGAGGGTGCCGGGAGTAAAGGAGAAAACGGTCGTCATGGTTGTGATCCGGAAAATCTCAGGCAGCCATCAGGGTGCGCAGGGTTGCATGAAAAGCCTTGGTCAGGCGGGCTTCATCAGGGTGGTGGCCATCGGTGATGCGCCATTGTCCGGCGCACATGACGTGCCGGACCGGAGGGCTTGAGGTCGCGAAAATGGCGGAGTCGAGAATATCGTCGTTCTGAAGGTCGGGCAGGGACAGGGCCTGTTCGTCGAGGACGCACAGATCGGCGCGGGCGCCGGGTTGCAGGCCGCTGAGGGGCAGGCCGCTGGCCTGCGCGCCCCCGGCGAGGCTCTGGCGATACAGCCACGCACCGATTGACCCCTTGTGGTCCGGGGGGAGGGCCACGCAGCGTTTCTGGCTTTGCAGGCGCAGGCCATATTCCAGAAGGCGGAGCTCTTCCCACGGGCTGAGCAGGACGTTGCTGTCGCTGCCAATGCCGAAGCGACCTGATTGCGCGACATAGGCTTCGAACGGGAAAATGCCGTCTCCCAGATTGGCTTCCGTGATTGGGCAGAGACCGGCCACGGCCTCGGAGCGGGCGATGGCGGTGACTTCCGCGGCCGAGAGATGGGTGGCGTGGACGAGGCACCAGCGGGCATCGACGGGCAGATGGCTCATCAGATGCTCTACGGGGCGTTGTCCCGTGACGGAGAGGCAGGTTTCCACCTCGCGCTGCTGTTCGGCGATGTGAATATGGATCGGGGCGGCGGGGCCTGCTGCGCGGAGCAGGTCGCCGAGGGTGTGGATGTTCACGGCGCGGAGGGAGTGCAGGCCCACCCCGGCCGTCACCAGTGGCGAACTGTACCAGTCGGACTGGAGGTCGGACAGGATGCGGGCGATCGTGTCCGGGGTGCTGGCGAAGCGTTTCTGGGCGTCGTTCAGCGGGCTGCCGTCAAACCCGCCACGGGCGTAGAGGGTGGGGAGGAGCGTGATGCCGATGCCTGCATCGGTGGCGGCTGCGGCGAGGCGTGAGGACATTTCGGCCGGGGACGCATAGGGGCGTCCGTCGACGGCGTTGTGCAGGTAATGGAATTCGGCGACCTGCGCGTAGCCGGCCTTGAGCATCTGCATATACAGGAAGGCGGCCACGTCCTGCATCTGCTCCGGGGAGATGCGATGCGCGAGCTGGTACATGCGCGTGCGCCACGTCCAGAAGGTGTCGTCCGGGTTCTGTCGGCGCTCTGCCAGTCCTGCCATGGCGCGCTGGAAGGCGTGGGAATGCAGGCTGATCTGCGGGGGCACGACCATGTCCAGAAGCTGCATATCCGGGCCGGGTGTGCTGTCGGGGGTGACGGAGGTGAACGTCCCGTCAGCGGCGATGGTGATCTGGACGTTGCGGCGCCACCCCTGTGGCAGGAGGGCCTGTTTTGCAAACACTTCGGTCATAACGAAATTCCAGGTTGCACGAGAGGAAGGCGCTTTGGGCAAGCGGGTTCCGTTTTCCGGGCAGGATCATAATGGGATTGACTGATATGTATATACATATATCACCGTAACCGGAACAATTCGGAGAAGAACCATGTGGGACGTCCTTTGGCTCAATGTCCATCTTGCGACGGGTGACGAGGCTCTCGTCACGGCCGGGGATGGGTATGGATGTATCCGCAATGGTGCAGTGGGCGTGCACGACGGGGCGATCTGCTGGATTGGCGCGCAGGCGGATCTGCCGGATGTGCCGGAAAATCTGGCCATCCGGATCGAGGACGGGCGCGGCGGCTGGCTGACGCCGGGGCTGATCGACGCGCATACGCATGTCGTGTTTGCGGGCGATCGCAGTCGTGAGTTCGCGGAAAGGCTGAACGGGGCGTCCTATGAGGAGATTGCTCGCAAGGGCGGCGGTATTCTCTCGACGGTTGCGGCGACGCGCGCGGCATCGGAGCAGGAGCTTCTGGAGGCGTCCCTCAAGCGGGCGCGCACGATGATCCGCGAAGGCACCACGACTCTGGAAGTGAAGTCAGGCTACGGACTGACCCTTGCGGACGAGCTCAAACAGTTGCGGGTGGCGCGGGCGATCGGCGAGCAACTGCCGGTCCGTGTGCACAAGACGTTTCTGGGCGCGCATGCGGTGCCGCCCGAATATCGGGGGCGTGCGGACGCGTATGTGACGTTCCTGGTCGAAGAGGTTCTGCCGGTCCTTCATGAAGAAAAGCTGGTTGATAGCGTGGATGCGTTCTGCGAGACGATCGCCTTTTCACCCGCCCAGACGGAAATCCTGTTCGAGGCGGCCCAGACGCTCGGACTGCCCGTCCGCATTCATGCCGAGCAGCTTTCTCTGGGCGGAGGGACGGTTCTGGCCGCGCGGTATCACGGGTTGTCTGCGGATCATCTGGAATATGCGGATGAGCAGGCTGTCATGAGCATGGCGCGTCATGGGACGGTTGCGATGCTGCTTCCTGGCGCATTCTATTTCATCCGAGAAAAGCAGCTCCCGCCTGTCGCATTGCTGCGTGAGCATGGCGTGGGTATCGGGCTTGCGACAGACTGCAATCCGGGGACGTCCCCTGTTCTGGGGCTGACGGCCGTCATGAACATGGGGTGCACGCTGTTTCGTCTGACGCCCGAAGAGAGTTTCCGGGCGGTGACGTCCGTGGGCGCGCGGGCTCTGGGGCTGGGGCAGCAGGTGGGTATGCTGCGGCAGGGGATGCGGGCGGATATGGCGCTGTGGGATGTGACGGGCCCGCATGAACTGTCTTACTGGGTGGGCGGTCTGCGCCCCACGCGTCGTATTTTTGAGGGGCGCTGCGTTCAGGACATTTGAGACGTTGACTGGGGCGTTGAGCGGGGTCTCTGGGGTTTGAACAGGAAGACCGCGATGCATCCGAGGAAAACGCCGTAATATGCGGAGGTCACGACGGTTTCGGTCATGAGATCCGGCTTTAGTAGTCCTGCCAGAAGGATCACGCCGGTTCCGCTGATGCAGCCTGCGGTCCAGCCGGGGGTCAGGCGGGCCAGAATGCTGGTGGGGAGGCTGTCATGGGGAAGGCCTGCCGCTTTTTCGCGGCGGCGGCGGGCGTCGATCCAGAGCCGGTTGCCGGTATAGAACATGCCGGCCCCTGCAAGACCCAGAACGACATAGCCCCAGCGGATTGCATTGCCGCCGAAACTGCCAAAATGCAGGGCGAAGAAAACCGTCAGGATGGCAAAGCCGGTTTTCTGATGGCCGGGAAGGTAATCCGCAGACAGGATTTTGCCGCTGCGGGGATCGACCGTGGCGAAGCCTGCCGTGGGGCCACGCATGCTGTAGCGGCTGTCCTGCCCGCTGACACGCAGCATCATGCCGCCATGGCCCTGGCTATAGGCCAGTGTGGTGGGGACGAAGCCCGGGGTCTGTGTTCCGAGGGACGTCACAAGTTCGGTCGGGGTGAGGAGCGGTGCGTCGGGGTGTTGGTCCGCAGTAATGGGATGAGGCCTTGTGTGCGTCGGAAGATGCTGGGAGGCGTGGGGTGTGGCGAAAACCCGGCTTTGCACTGCGAAAATGGGGTCATGGAATGCGAAGACCACCGAGGTCAGGGCCATGACGATGTGAAAGGGCAGCGAAAAGAAACCCAGCAGATTGTGCAGGTCCAGCCAGAGTTTGCGCGGTCCCTCGCGGAAGCGGAACGCGAACAGATTGCGGGCCAGCGTGGGCAGGAACAGCAGCACGCCTGAGATCAGGGCCATGCCGTAGAGCAGCGCGATGATGCCCATGAACGGTCGGCTGATTGCATGGGGCAGGGGGATGCCCAGTTCCTGATGCAGCATGTCGATGAAATGCGCGACCGGGGTGATGGCCTGCTGACGGACGACCAGCGCGCCGTCGGGGGCAAGCGTTGCGACGAACATCGGCCCTGCGTCGTGGCCATGGGGCGGGTGTACAGGCCATGCCACGCGGCCAGGAAGGCTGCGGTCCGGGGCGAGCAGGATTGTGTAGGTCTGCCGGGCCTGCGGATAGGCGCTGAAGACCTTTTCGAGCAGGTCTGGTGTCTTGGACAAAGGCACCGGGGGCGGCATGTCGAGTTGGGGTGAGGTCAGGTTCTGGAGGGGCTGTTCGAACATGCTGATCGCACCGGCGAAGAACGCCACGAACAGAAGCAGTCCGGCACAGATCCCGACCCAGCTATGGACCTCGCGGTAGACGCGCAGGATGTCGGAGCGGATTTTCATCAGGATAATGCTCTCAGGAGCAGGAAGAGACCCCAGAAGGCGACGCAGCCCCCGCCCAACATTGCCCAGGCCCGGCGGCCCGTGGGGAACAGAAAGCAGGTTCCCAGCACCAGCACCCAGAGAACGGCCGTCAGCCACATCAGAGCCTGGGCAGAGAGGCTTCTGGGGTCGCCATTGGCGCCGATGAGTCGTCCGAGGTCGGCCATGATGGCGAACGTCATTCCGCCGCCCGCGAGGACGGCGGCGGAGACTTTCGCGATCCAGTGCCGGTTGTCGAGGGTTTGGGGCAGCTTCGTCATGGCCGGGATCTGCCAGCGAGAAGAGATGCGCCCAGTGGCAGCAGGCACCAGACGATCATGAGCAGGGTCATGCCCATCAGGCAGGCGGTGCAGAAGCTCGTTGTGGTTGTCAGGATGGCCGTTCCGGCAGGCAGAAACCCGACCCCGAGCAGAACCGGAATGTTGCCTTGCAGGGGGCGGTTCAGGAGTTTCTGGTTGGTGGAACATGCATAGAGCAGTGCTCCGCCCCCTGCGATGAACAGGGTTGCGAGAGCGTAGGACAGGGCCGGACTCACCAGCGGTATTCCAGTCGGGCGGTGAGGTTTCTGCCCTGTCCGTAATAGCAGGCGGCCACCGCCGTACAGGTTGCGACGAAGCGCTTGTTGGCGACGTTGCGCATGTTGAGCGAGAGCATCAGGCCCTTATAGGCGGGATGGGCATCGCCGACATCGTAGCGGAGGAAGGTGTCGAACAGCGTATAGTCGGGGATGGCCAGTTTATTGGCCGTATCGCCGTAGCTTGTGCCGGTGTAGCGCACGCCGCCGCCGACCCCCAGACCGCGGAGAGCGCCGTAGCGGATGCGCTGGTCGATGAAGAGCGAGGCCATCCATTTCGGAGCCTGCGGCAGGTAGTTGCCGATCTGTCCTGCCGTGTTGGACTGCCGGATGCGGGCGTCGCTGCGCGTTCCGGTGAAGATCACGGCCATGTCCCATGGAAGGGTGGCGCGTCCTTCGAGTTCGAGGCCGCGGACGCGACCTTTGCCTGTCTGGATCAGGCAGGTCGCGGTGCCGCAGGTTTCGCCGTCGGGGTCGGGGGTTGTCATGTTCTTCTGGGTGATCTGATAACCGCCGAACGTGACATAGATGCTCTTGCCGTACTGGTAGCGGATGCCGGCTTCGTACTGGTCGCCGGTGGTCGGCTTGAAGGGCAGGCCGTTCTTGGCCGTGGACGGATCGGAGACGGTCGGCTGGAAGGACTGGGCATAGCTGAAATAGGGTGCCAGTCCGTTATCGAACAGATAGACGCCGCCCGCGCGCCAGGTGAAGGCCTGCGAGGGGGTGATGTAGCGTTTGCGGTTCAGGATATTGTAGGTGTTGTCATTGGCCCAGTCCTGACGGCCGCCGATTGTAACGCGCAGGCGCTCGAACTTGAGCTGGTCTTGAAAATAGATTCCGTTCTGGCGGCTGACCGTGGACGTATAGACCTGCGGGGACAGGTTGCTTTCGTAACCCGCGCTGCCGCGGCTGACAGGATCGAAAATATTCAGAAGCGGCTTGACCAGTGTCGCGCTGACGAGATCGCGGTCATGGTTCCAGTCCGTATAGAAATAGTCCGTCCCGGCAAGGATGAGGTGACGTACGGGGCCGGTGCGGACATGGCCTTCGACCTGTGTGTCCATGGCGACGCCCTGTGACCGCCCCCGGCCTTCGACGGCGCGGCGGTTGACCGTCTCTCCCGCCACGCATCCCGCAACGGTACTGGCGCATTTCGCAAGCGTATCGCCTGAGAGGACCGTGGAGCGGTACAGCGTGTCGAGATAGGTGTAGCGGACGTTGTTCCGAACCGTCAGGAAACGGTTGAAGCGATGTTCCAGGAACGATCCGAAAAGAGCCTGATTGCGGTCGAATGTGTTCCAGTCGGGTTCACCGATATTGGCATCATTGGCGATATGGCGGCCTTTGGATGCGTAAAGCGTGCCTGTTGCGGGCAGGAACTGGAATGTCGAGCCGCCGACATCGCGCTGGTATTGCGCAAGCAGTGTCCATGTCGAATGGGGGGCGAATTTCCATGTCAGACTGGGCGAGACATAATAGCGGCCTGCCGTGACATCATTGACCTGTGTGCCGCCATATTTCGCCAGAGCGACCATTCGGCCCGTGAGGCTGCCGCTATGGGTCAGTTTTCCCGATATATCGCCGGAAGCCTGTCCCTGCCAGTTTTCCAGATCGGTATATCCGCTGCTCTGGAGGAAGAACTCGCCTTCGCTTTTTTCCGTCGGACGTTTCGTGACCAGATTGACCACGCCGCCGGGCGCCGTCTGGCCGTACAATGCTCCGGAGGGGCCTTTCAGGACGTCGATCTGCTGGAGGGCGAACGGATCGAACGATGTGCGCGTCCACTGGCCACCGGCGGGGAGGCGCAGGCCGTCCACGAAATTGTTGTTCGATGAAAAACCGCCCGCCCCAAATCCACGGACGGACACTTCGTCAACCCGGTTGTCGATGCCCTGTGGTTCGGCCTGGACGCCTGCGGTGTAGGCGAGGGCATCGGCGATGGTGGGGGAGGAGCGCAGTTCGATTTCGTCGCGGCTGACGATCGAGATCGTCTGGGGAGATTCGATGATGGGTGTGCGGGTTTTGGTCGAGGCTCCGGCCTGCGACAGGCCCGTTGCGGTGACGGTGATGATTTCGGCAGGCGAACCCGTCGCTTCCGGTTGCGCAGGCCCGGCGGTCTGGCCGGACGTGGTTTTCCCCGTGCGCTTGTCCTGCGGATCAGAGGGGGTTGCGGATGCGATCTGTGCGCTCAGGGCGAGGCAGGACGCCGTACCACAGATAAGCCGGGAGAAACTCATGGAGCGCCTTCATTAAAACTAAATTTACCCTTCCTATTTCGATAATGAGAATCATTGTCAACTGGAGATTTTTTAAAAACGGGATTTTTCAGGCGAAACACGAGGCCGCATCGGGCGCGAAGGGGCGGCAGGCATAAGCGTTCTTTATGGCGGGTTATACAAAGATAATATTTGATTTGAGAAACGTTTGAAAAGAATGATGACCCCATCAGAAGTGGGGAAAGTATCTGTGATACAGTCTGAAAACAGAACGCTGAATTTTTCCGAAATATTCGCAGCGTCGTGTCGCATACGCGATCATGTGGTCCGGACGCCTCTTCTTGAAAGTCCCGTGCTGAATGAAAGGCTGGGGGGGCGTATTCTGGTTAAACCGGAAATGCTTCAGAAAACGGGTTCGTTCAAGTTTCGCGGGGCCTGTAACCGTATTCTGCAACTCACGCCGGGCGAACGGCGCGGCGGTGTGGTGGCGTGGTCTTCGGGAAATCATGCCCTGGCGATTTCGGCGGTCTGTGCGCTGCTAGATATTCCGGCTCATATCATCATGCCCGAGAGTGCCCCGCAGATGAAAATCGAGGGTGCGCGCCGTTATGGCGCCAAGGTCAGGCTCTATGACCGCGCGACGGAAAACCGCGAGGAAATCGGCGCGCAGATTGCGGACTCCGAGGGCGCCGTCATTGTTCCGCCCTATGATGATTTCAACGTCATGGCGGGTCAGGGCACGGTGGGTCTTGAGATCATGGAGCAGTGCCGGGAGCTGGGTGTTATGCCCGACAATGTGCTTTCCAGTGCGAGTGGCGGTGGACTGGTGGCGGGGATTGCGACGGCTGTCCGCACCTGTCGTCCGGAAACGTCCATCTATTCCGTGGAGCCCGCAGGGTTTGACGATCTGGCCAGATCGCTGGCGTCCGGGCATCGGGTCGAGAATGCGGGTGGCATGAACACGCTGTGTGATTCGCTGATGGTGCCTACGCCGGGCGCACTCACCTTTCCGACCAATCACGCCCTGCTGGCGGACGGTCTGGTTGTGAATGATGCCGAAATCCGGGTCGGCATGGCCAACTGCTTCGAGCATTTCAAACTTGTGGCCGAGCCCGGCGGAGCCGCACCGCTTGCGGCCATTCTTTCGGGAAAGCTCGATGTACGGGGGAAGGTGACGGTGGCGGTGCTGAGTGGCGGGAATGTCGATCCGTCTGTCTATTCTTCAATACTGTAAAGAAAAGGCGTATTCAGGATGTTGAAGAGTGGAACAGCGCTGTATGAACGTCTGTCTGCAACCATTGATGACTTCATGGTGCTGGATTATACGGGTGTTGGCAGTATCGGCATGATTTACGCTGCGCTCCAGAAGCGTCAGCCTGGCAGCATGTGCATGGCTGCCGCCGAGATGATCGTCAAACAGGTGGCGGAGCGTCCGGGGCCTGTTCTGATCGCTACGGGTTTCCCCGAAGGCGGCGGCGTTCCGGAAACGGATGGGCCTGTGGGCGCTGCATTTATTGCGCGCTCGATCTTTCTGGGCCTGTCGCGCGAAACGGTCATTGTCGTGGACGAGGACTGGCGGGAGATGATGTTTGCGACCTGTCGCGGCGCGGGTCTTGCACCGTTCGATCTGCCCGCAGACGGGAAGATCGTGCCGGTTCCCTATCTGCGGCCGGTTTATGTTGCGACTGTGCCCAAGGATGACGCCGGCAGTCGCAAAACGTGCGATGCACTGCTCGATCAGGTTCAGCCGAGCCTCCTGATTGCGATCGAACGGCCTGGCGTCAATGACAGGGGATTGTATCATGGTCTGGGTGGCCGTCCGCTGGATGGAATGGTTGCGGATCTGGACTACCTGTTCGCACAGGCACGGGTGCGGGGGCTGCGTTCCATCGGGATCGGGGATGGCGGCAATGAACTCGGCATGGGTGTGATCGCTGCGGAACTGAAACAGAAGATCGCCAAGGCCCGTGACTGCGGCATTGAAGGACGGGGTGGTGTGGCGGCTGAGACGGCAACGGACCATCTTATCGTCGCGAATGTCTCGAACTGGGGGGCGACCGGTCTTGTGGCGGCTCTGGCCTGTCTGGTGGAAAATCAGGCTGTTTTTCACGAGCCGGAGCTGGAAGTCCGCTGTATTGAAGCCTGTGTGGCGAGTGGCGGTGTGGACGGGATGTTCATGGGGCCGGAGCCTGCGACGGACGGAATTGCTGCGGAGGAATGGCGCGGTCTGATTCAGGTATTCCGTAAAACGTTGCAACGTCATCTCGGGATGGTCACCAACTGGCAGGGCCAGTCCGGGGACTGGAGGCAGATCCGTGCGTGAGGGGGGGGGCTGTGCTTGAGGGGGGCGTAATTCTTCCGCCCGTCAGTGTTCCACGGGGCAATTATACGCCGATCCTCTCCTGTGACGGTTTTCTGTTCGTCTCAGGGCAGGGGCCACGCTGGGGAGACGATCTTCGCTACAAGGGGGTCGTGGGCAGGGATTTTTCCGTCGAGGAGGGGCAGCAGGCGGCGCGGCTGTGTGGGCTCAACATCCTGGCGCATGTCTGGAATTTCCTTGAGGGAGATTTGTCCCGGATCAGGCGGCTCGTCCGGGTGGCGGGGGTGGTACGGTGTTTGGAAGACTTCGAACAGCAGGCCAAAGTCCTGAACGGTGCCTCCGATCTGTTCGGAGAGGTTCTGGGGAACGCAGGATGCCATGTGCGGATCGCGACCGGGACCTCCTCGCTGCCATCCGGGATGGCGGTCGAGGTGGAAGCCATGTTCAAAATCGACTGATTCCTGTCCGGTCGGTCGGCTGTGACCGTCCCCCAGAGGGGTATAAAAGAAATTTATTGGCGCGGATAACAAGATAAACGTTCCAATAACGTATCAAGTTTTCGTATTATCAACTGGAAATGAAAGCGAAAATACTGACCGGGCGGAACGAACACTGCCGGAGGGAAGGTAATCGCGTCTCATATGAAGAAATTCCGGCGGAAAGCTGCCTTTTGATCCCCAGATCCCAGGAGTGCGTGAAAATGTTCGCCTTGAAATACCTCTCCCGCTCTCTCTCCCTGAGCACGGCGTGTCTTCTGACGACGTCGCTGTGTCATGCTGCACTGGCACAGGGAACATTACAGGGCAGGGACGTGACTTCGTCGTCCGGGAAAAAGACCGTCCATGTTGCTCATCCTGCTGACACCTCCTCTCGTTCCGTTAAAAAAATGGATCGCAGGAAAGTGACACAGGTCAGCGCGAAGGACACGGAAAGCATTGCCGTTCGCGGGACGCAGGTTCCGGGAGAAAGCGTTTTTTCGGCCTCCACGCGGGAGCATAGTACGGTACAGGTTTTCCGGTATTCTTCGCAGCAGCTCAAGGAGACCGGTCAGACCAACATCCTCGCCGCGCTGTCCCAGCTTTCCGCTGCCGTGACGTCATCTCCTTTCGGCGGCATGGGCAGCAACGGCTTCAACAAGACGATGCAGTTGCGAAACCTTGGCGCGGATCAGACGCTGATGCTGGTCAACGGCAAGCGCCGGCATGTGGACGCCAATTTCAATTATTATCAGGCCGGTCCGAACTACGGGACGGACCCGGCGGATCTGTCCCTGATCCCGGTCAGCGCGATTGACCATGTCGAGATCATCACTGAAGGCGCGAGTGCGCTGTATGGTCAGGATGCCGAGGCCGGTGCGGTCAATATTGTTCTGAAGAAAGACAGCAAGGGCGGCTCGATCAATCTCCAGAACAGCGGCTTTTATGCGGGAGACGGGCAGTCCTTCGATGGCAATGCCGATTATGGCTTCGCCCTGGGGCATCATGGCGGTTATCTGAACGTGGCGGCCCAGATCAACAACCAGCTTTCCACCAACCGTTCGGGCGATTATCCGTCCAACCTGTATTTTGCGGGGGATCCACGCAACGAGACCGCCAGCAAGGACGTGCAGCGTCTGGCAGGCAATATCCGGATGCTGCTTGAAACCGCCAGCGTCAACATGGCCTATCCGGTGACGGATAACTGGGAAGTCTACAATACCTCGACTTTTGCCCATAAGGACATCATTGCGCCTGAGACGTATCGTGCGCCGTCCAACGATAACGTTGTGCGCGCGCTCCATCCGAATGGCATGGAGCCGATGTGGCATGCCGAGGAATGGGATTTTCAGGTTAATAATGGCATCCGCGCGCATAGTTTTCTGGGAATGCAGTGGGATTTCTTCGTCAATTATGGTCGTAATCAGCAGATCAACCATATTGTTGATACAGACAACCCCACGATGGGACTGGACAGCCCGACGAGTTTTTACACGGGACAGTTTGTCTCTACCGAGCTGGATGCCGGGTTCAACAGCACGAAGATCATCAAGACGTCCTTTCTGCCACGTCCGGTCAATCTGAGTTATGGTTTCGATTATCGTTTCGATACCTATCAGGTTGGCAAGGGTGATGAGGCGTCTGTGGAGAATGGCGGGGTTCCTATTCTCGATGGGCCGAATGCCGGGAAAATGGCGTCTGCGGGTGCGGTGGACAAATTCGGAATTCCTGCGGCGGCTGGCAGCATTCTGAACCGTGGTATTTTCGACGGGCACGTCAATCTGGATTTCTATGTTACGCCCAAATGGGAATGGACGCTCGGTGGCCATGCGGTCAGCTATGACGATCTTGGCGTTCACCCTTCAGGCTCAGTCGGAACACGCTATAATGTGAGCAAGAACCTTGCGTTCCGGGGGAACGTCAACACGGGATACCGGGCGCCGACGCTTGCGGAGGAAGGGTTCTTTGCCGAAACGACATTCCCGACATACCGGACGGCGCAGCTTCCGGTGAATTCGAACTGGGCCAAGGTTCTGGGCGCAACGAAGCTGCGGGGTGAGCAGTCCCGGAGCTACAGCATTGGTGTGGATGCCACGCTGCTGCCGAACTGGACGCTGACGGCTAATCTCTATCGGATTTCCATCAACGACCGTCTGTATAACAGCACCCAGTTCGGCGGGACCGAAGTGGAAAGCCTGCTCTCTGCGGCCGGGCTGCCCAACGTGCTGTATGCGGCCTATTACGGCAATCCGGTCAATACGGTTACGAATGGTGGGGACGTCACGACGGCCTATCATCTGAAGACGGGACATCTTGGTGACTTCGACTTCCGCTTCTCCCTCAATATCGCGGATAGTGAAATTTCGCACCATAACGCGACCCCCTCGACCCTTCAGCAGCTTGGGCTGTCGTCCTTCAACCGGACGAATGCGGAATATCTGCTGCATTCTTCGCCCAAAAATATCGAAAACCTGACAGTTGTCTGGCATCGCGGACCGTTCTCGGCCCGTGTGCAGGAGCAGCGTTTCGGGTCTTATACATGGGTTGCGGCACCGTCTCTGACGCAGGCCCAGTGGACCTATGCCAAGCCGTCCTACATCACCAATCTTGAACTGGGATATGACATCACCAAACGATGGCATGTCGCAGGGGGCGCTTTCAACCTTGGGAATCATTATCCGGGCAAGGCGAACGCGGCCTCGCGCGCGGCACTGCAGAATGCGTTTATTTATCCCAACAACTCGCCTTACGGCTTCAGTGGCGGCATGTATTACGTCAAGACGGCCTTCCAGTTCTGAGGGGGCCGTTCCTGAACCATTGTCCTGCCGGTTCTGCGATATCCTGCCCTTTTGGGCAGGATATTTTTTTTGCCGGTACGGTTGGTGGCGGGTCTCCTGTTCCGGTATCGTAAAAAGATCGGCGTCATTGTCGGAGCATAGGAAAGGACAGAGACGTTCATGATGGATTTCAAGTCTCTTGAGACGGTTCTGTGGATCGAGCGGCTGGGGAGTTTCCGGGCGGCAGCCGATGCCCTGCGGATGACGCAGCCAGCGGTGTCCGTCCGGATTTCGCATCTTGAGGCGCTTCTGGGGGCCAGTATTTTTCATCGGGCCCCCAAATCCATCACGCTCACGCCGGTCGGAATGACGGTGGTGCAGTATGCCCGTCAGATCCTCGATCTGCGTGATGAAATGATCCAGACGGTCAAAGGACATCAGGACGCAACCGGAATCCTGCGTATCGGAGCGATTGAAACCATTTCACAGACCTGGATTTCAGATCTTCTGATCGAGATCCGCCACAAATATCCAAATCTGACAGTGGATCTGGAGATTTCGGTTTCGGATGAAATCTCCCGGAAAATCACCAAGGGGATGCTGGATGTGGGTTTCTTTCTGGGGCCGGTCAATTCACCGCGTCTGATCGAAAGCGAGCTGTGCAACTACGAGACTGCGATGGTTGGCAGGGAACATTTCGCGCTGCCCAGCAACGGCAAGCTGGATCTGGGGCAGGCGCCGTCGATTTCCATCATGACCCTGTCGCGCAACACCATTCCCCATTCGGCGATCCGCAATTTTCTGGCGCGGGAGGGGATCGTCCATCACCGGGTGGACACCATGAGTTCCCTGCCGTCCATTCTGGCGCTCACGCTGGGGGGAGAAGGGCTGGCCCTGCTGCCCTATGCGGTCATGCGGGATTATCTGGCCAGCGGGAAGCTCCGGGTGTTCGAGACAGGCATGAAGCTGCCTCTGCTGCGGTGTGTCGCAGGGCGGCTGATCAGTCATGGTTCGGCGATTGTCGAGGACGTCATCTCCATTGCGGAACGTGTGTCGGCCAATGTGACCTGAGGGTCAGGCGGTCCGCCGGACGGGCGAGGAAAGTGTGTAGACCGTCGTTATGGCGCCCAGGGTGGCACAGGCTGCGACCAGAAAGACCCCCGAGAGCGGAGAGTGCAGATGCTCGCGCATCCAGCCGATGGCGTAGGGGCCCACAAGGCCGCCGATCGCGCCAAGGCTGTTGATCCATGCAAGCCCTGTCGCCAGTGTGCGTTTTTCGAGCACATGGGGCGTTACGGTGAAGATCATGGCTGTGACGCAGAGGGCTGCTGCGAGTGCGATGGTCAGGAAAACCAGTGCGATTGCGCCGTGGGACTGCAACAGGAAAGTCAGGACCAGACAGAGGGCAACTGTCAGGAAGGGGCCGGCCAGATGCCAGCAGCGTTCGTTATGTCTGTCGGAGCTGCGGGCGTTGAGCACCATGGCCAGGGCGGCGACGGCGAAGGGAATGGCCGTATAGAAGCCGAGCTGTCCGGGAGCGGGAGCGATAACCTGCTCGATGAAGGTCGGTACCCAGAAGACGATCCCGTAATTGCAGACGGCCTGACAGAAACAGATGACGACGAGGAGCAGGACTTCAGGCTGTTTCAGCGCGGCGAATACGGATGTCGTGTCGTTTGTGGAGATGTTCTGGGGCGGAAGGCGGGTCAGGATGGCCTGTTTCGTGGGGGCATCCAGCCATGAGGCTGAGGCCGGTCCGTCGTCTAGGCGTTTCAGAACGGTCAGTCCGAGCAGCAGGGGCGGGATTGCCTCGATCAGGATCATCCATTTCCATGCGGGCACTGACAGGACCTGATCGAAGGCGCCCAGAAGATAGGTGGAAACCGGGCCACCGATGGCACCAGAGAGCGGTATGGCGATCAGGAATCCCGTGGTGACGCGGGCGCGGATCGAGTCCGGGAACCAGAGGGCGAGATAGTACAAAACGGCCGGATAAAAGCCTGCCTCCGCGGCGCCGAGCAGGACACGCAGGGCGCAGAATTCCCAGGCCGTACTGATGATGACGAACAGGAAGGAAATCAGGCTCCATGCGATCATGATCGTGGCGATCGTCCGGCGGGGGCCGAATTTTTCGAGCAGGAGCGCGGAGGGGACCTGAAAGACGATGTATCCTACGAAGAACAGTCCGGCGCCCAGCCCGAAGGTTGCATCCGAGAAGTGGAGGTCCTGTTCCATCGCCGCGCGGGCGAAGCTGAGATTGATGCGATCCAGATAGGAAAACATGTAGCAGACGACCAGCAGCGGGATGATGCGCCGGACGGCCACCCGGAAGAGCGTGTGATCAGAGGGCACGGAATCATCCTGAGCGTGTGGAGGCATAACGCTGGTTTATATTATTTTCCCGGAATGTTCCGAGACAAGATTTTCATAATCGGGAATGGGAATATCCGTCACGAGCATGGCGCCGGGAGCATGTGTGATGGCAAAGGGAAGACGGCTTGCGGCCAGAACGGCCTGGGGTGTCACTCCGCAGGCCCAGAAGGCAGGGAGCTCATGGGAGCAGATTTCGGTGCGGGCGCCGTAATCGGGTTTTTCGATGTCGATGATGCCGATTTCTTCGGGAAAGCCGATCTGGACTGGTCCGCCATGAGCCAGAGGGATGCGGGAACTGATTTCCGTGGCCTTGATCAGGTCTGGCGAGCGGAAAGGACGCATCGAGACGACAACTGGGCCGGAAAATGGTCCGACGGGTGTGCAGGCAATATTCGTGCGGTACATCGACACGCCCAGACCCGTTTCGAAATGCCGCATGGGGACGTTGCAGGCCATGAAGGCGTTTTCGAAGGAAAAGGAACATCCCAGCGCAAAAACGACGAAATCGTCCTGCCAGAACGACAGAATATCCGTCACTTCGTCTGTTAAAACTCCATCCCGCCAAACGCGGTAAAGCGGCAGGTCGGTCCGGATGTCGAGGTTACGTCCCAGCGCCGGGGTATCATATTCGCCGGGTTGGGACATGCCGACGAGGGGGCAGGGCTTGGGGTTCAGGCGGCAGAATTCTGCGAAATCCTCGGCATATGCTTTGGGGAGGATGACCAGATTGGCCTGGATGAAACCTGCGGCCATGCCTGCGGTGACGGTTCCGGCCGTGTTGGACCGGCACAGCGCGCGGACGTCTTCGGGCGATGTGTGGAAAAGGGGAGGGATCGGCAAAGCGGATTCAGACATCGTTTGCGTCCTTGTTCGCGGCAGACAGGCCGGGCGATGACAGTGATGGTTCCGGAAGGCTAACAGTCGTTGCGTTCGGGATTCAAATCATCAAAATAAATGTTGAGGTATAAATATCCGTTATGGGCGTTTTTTGTGCTTAAATCTTTTGACGGCATTGCATTGGAATGTTCAGAATGAATGCTCCGGAATAAAAATCCGACGCTTTTGGATATTGTATGCATCATGAAACGAACCGGTTCTCAGGCGCCCGGCAGGCTGGATCTTCCGTGAGCGGATGTTCTGGCGCATGACGACGTCACCTGTGCGCCTTGCTCTGGGGAGCGCGATCGGGACCACGTTCGAGTGGTATGATTTCATGGTTTACAACACGCTTGCGGCGCTCGTGTTTAACCATGTCTTTTTTCCCGAGGCGCTGCCGTGGATGGGAACCCTTCTGGCGTTCTCGACCTATGCCGTGGGATATGTGTCGCGGCCTTTGGGCAGTGTGATCTTCGGCTGGCTCGGGGACCGGACCGGGCGCAGGCATGTTCTCATGCTGACGCTGGCGCTTATGGGGCTGACGACGGGTCTGATTGCACTGCTGCCCGGTTATGCGCGGCTTGGGGCGATCAGTCCGGTTCTGCTTGTTCTGCTGCGGTTTTTGCAGGGGATCGCATTGGGTGGAGAGTGGGCTGGCGCGCTCCTTCTGACGGCGGAACAGAATTCGGAAACGGCGATGGGCATGGGTGCGACATGGTCCCAGCTTGGGCCGGGGCTTGGAACGGTCCTGTCCGCAGGGGTGATCTGGGGGGTGACGCGCTCCATGGATGCCGCGTCTTTTCAGGACTGGGGATGGCGTCTGCCGCTGTTTCTGAGTCTGCTGCTTCTGGCGGCGGGATGGGTGGTCAGGTCTTCCCTTTCAGAGCCGCCCCAGTTTGCCGAACGCAAAGCGCGGGGTGAGGTTCTGGCCAACCCGGTGGGCGCGGTCCTGCGTCATCATGGGCGCTCCCTGCTGATCGCTGCGAGTACCCGGATCGGGCCGGATGTTCTGTATGCGCTGCTGACGGTTTTCAGCCTGAGCTATGTGACCCAGACGGGGGAGCATACGCGGTCTGCGGCACTGATGGCCGTGTTTGCGGGATCGGCCTGGGGGGTGATCGTCACGCTGCTGGCGGGGCGGTTCAGCAACCGCTGGGGGGCGAAACGGATTTTCCTTGTGGGGACGGTTTGTGCCCTGCCTGCCGCGTTTGTGTTTTTCTGGTGTGCGGCTTCCCATCAGGCGCTCCTGCTGGGGTTAGGAATCTGTCTTGGTCTGTCGGTTCACGCCATCATGTATGC
This sequence comes from Gluconobacter sp. DsW_056, assembly GCF_002153595.1. Classification (NCBI taxonomy): domain Bacteria; kingdom Pseudomonadati; phylum Pseudomonadota; class Alphaproteobacteria; order Acetobacterales; family Acetobacteraceae; genus Gluconobacter; species Gluconobacter sp. DsW_056. The sequence continues at coordinate 33,697 of NZ_JOPF01000007.1, read as the reverse complement.
GGTTCAGGGCGCTCTGATCAGCCAGCAGTTTCCGGTCGAGGTCCGCTATTCCGGCTCTTCGATCGCCTATACCTGCGGCAGTCTTGCGGGGGGTGGGGCTTTTGCGCCGCTTATCATGGTGACGCTGTTCCGGGCGACGCATCTCGAACTGTCCATTTCTCTTTATGTGGTCGTGGCACTTCTCGTTTCTGGCGCGGGCGCGATGCTGGCCCGCGGGACGCGCTGAGTGTGGCTGACTGATTCCAACAGGAACGCTGAAATATGGAAATTTTCTATCCCGATCTGACTGCGGTCAGGGAGGTCATTGTGGCTGGCTGGGCCGGGCGGGATGCGGCGGATGTGCAGCATCATATCGACGAGCTGGCGGCCCTTGGGGTGGCGCCGCCTTCGGACGTGCCGCTGTTTTACCGGGTCGGGCATGAAACCCTGAGCACGGCGCCTGTGATTGATGTGCTGGGCGGCCAGACTTCGGGCGAGGTCGAGCCGGTTTTGTTGCGTACACAGAGCGATCTGCTGGTGGGCGTGGGGTCCGACCATACGGATCGTGAAAGCGAAGCCTATAGTGTGGCGTTGTCCAAGCAGGTCTGTCCCAAGGTCAGCGGTCGGGCGTTCTGGCGGTTTGCGGATGTGGCGGATCGGTGGGACGAGATGGTGCTGCGGTCCTTTACGGCTGAAAGAACGCCTTATCAGGAAGGGCTTGCGGCGTCCCTGCTCAATCCGCTGGATCTGGTGGCGCGCTGGGAGCAGCGGGAGGGCCGGGTCTTTGGGCCGGGGAGCCTGATGTTCTGTGGAACAGTTCCTACGCTCAATGGCATTGTCCGGACCGAGAGCCTTACCGTCGAGCTGTCTGATCCGCGGACCGGGAGTGTGCTGTCGCACCATTACGCCATCCGGGAGCTTCCCGTGGTTGCGTGAAGGGGCTTTTGGGCATGGACAAGCGGGAAGGGTATGCCATCATTCCGCTCCTTGCGCTTCTTTACTGTGGAAAACCAGCACCATGAGTCTGTGTTTCATTACACAACAGATCCATCCCGATGCCGTAACCTGTCTGAACGAGGCCGGAATCACGACCCGTTATGCTACGGAACCTTCGATGGAGGCGGTGATTCGCGAAATCGGCGACGCGGATGCGGTGATTACGCGCGATCTGGGACTGAGCGAAGAGGCGCTGCGCGCCGCGCCGAAGCTGAAAATCATTTCCTGTCACGGTTCGGGCACGAACCGGATCGCCAAGGCTGCTGCAGCGGAGCGGGGCGTTCTGGTGACGAATGCGCCCAATACCAACAGTCGGTCCGTTGCGGAAATGACGATCGGGCTTCTGCTGGCGGTCATGCGGCGTCTGTGCGAGGCAGATCGTGCCGTGCGGGAGGGGAACTGGGCGTTTCGTTATACAAATAACGGCACGGAACTGCACGGACGGACGATCGGGCTTGTGGGGTTTGGCGCCATTGCCCGGCATGTCGCGCAGATTGCGGGGCAGGGGTTGGGAATGCGCGTTGTGGCGTGGTCTCCGAGCGTTCCGGCGGAGGTGTTCGAGACCGCGGGCGTGGAGCGGGCGCAGAGCCTTGAGGACCTTCTGGGCGTCTCGGATGTGCTGTCGCTGCATCGTCCGGCGCAGGGGAGCGGTCAGCCCACGATTGACGCTCAGGCGCTGTCGCGCCTGAAGAAAGGCGCAGTTCTGATCAATACCAGCCGGGGCGGGGAGGTGGATGGTCCTGCGCTGGCGAAGGCTCTGGAGACGGGGCATGTCGGCGGAGCGGGGCTGGACGTGATGTCGCCCGAGCCTCCGCTGTCGGATGATCCGTTGCTGCGGGCGCCGAATGTGGTTCTGACGCCGCATATCGGCGCGACGACGGAACAGGCCTTGCGCCGTATGGCGATGCTGTGTGCGTCGCAGGTTCAGGACGCGCTTGCGGGGCGTGTGCCGCCGCATTGTCTTTGAACAGTTGAGTTCCGCGCCCTTCCGTTTCGGGAAGGGCGCGGGAGACAGTCAGGGGGTGCCGAGGCCGCCGCCGCCCGGTGTCAGGAGGACGAGCACATCGTCCGCTTCCAGAACCTGAAGGCCCTTGCCGGCGAGCTTGCGGCCTGAGGCGGTTTCGACCCGGCCTGCCGCGCCGTCCTGTCCGCCGAGTGCGCCACGGGCCGGGTGATCGACGCGGTCAAAGGCGGCCAGCAGCTCGAAGGGCTGTTTCTGGGTGGTGCCGATCTTCATGATCTGCCCGTCGCCGCCTTTGGTCAGGCCAAGCCCGCCGCTGTTTTCGCGCAGTTCTTTTTCCCAGAAGATGAGCGGGCACTGGATTTCCGCGATTTCAATCGGGGTGCCGTGTACGCCGGATGGAAAAGCCGTGGCGGACAGGCCGTTCAGGCCGGGGCGGGCCCCGGTACCGCCATTGGTCGTGATGGCGAGCGCGTAGGTCTGGGGCGTGGTTGCTCCTTTCGGGAACCACTGTCCGCGCACGGCAATGTTCCACAGGCAGGATGTGCCTTCTGCTGGAACGCGCTCGGGCAGGGGCGTGCGGAGGCATCCGAACACCATGTCCGGCAGCATCTGTCCGATGACGTGCCGGGAGGAGACGGGGGCGGGACGCATTGCGTTCAGGACGGAACCTTCTGGTGCCTCGACGTGATAGGGAGCCAGTGAGCCTGCGTTGTTGGGGACGTCTGGCGAGATCGCGCAGGCCAGCCCGAAGACCGTATAGGCGCGGGTATAGGCCATCGGGACGTTGATCCCGCGTCCGACAGCAGGCGGTGAGCCGTCATAGCTGACGCTGACGCGGCTTTCGCCAACCGTGAGCTTTGCCTTGAGCGTGAGTGGCGCATTGTAGCCGTCGATGGTCATCTCGTGGGACCACGTGCCCTGCGGGAGGGCTGCGATCTTGTCGAGGACGGCCTGGCGGGAACGTTCGATGATGAAATCGGCCAGCGGTTCGAGACTGTCGAGGTGGAACTCGTCCATCATGTCGCACAGGGCGCGGACGCCGACATCATTGCAGGCTGCCAGAGAGTAGGTATCGCCTTCCGTATCCACCGGCAGGCGCGTATTGGCGCGGATCATGGCCATCAACGTCTCGTTGATCTGTCCCTGATCAATCAGCTTGAGCATCGGGATCGAGAGGCCTTCCATGAAGACGTCCGTTGCTTCCGGCCCGTTGCCCAGGCCGCCGATATCCATCAGATGGCTGGTGCAGGAGAACAGTCCGACCAGACGGCCTTTGTGGAACGCCGGGGTCGTGATGACGAAATCGTTGAGATGCCCCGTTCCCATCCACGGATCGTTCGTGATGTAGGCGTCACCCTCTTTCATGGTCGAGACGGGGAAGTGACGCAGAAAATGGCCGACGGATTCCGCCATGGAATTGACGTGGCCGGGTGTGCCCGTCACGGCCTGCGCGATCATCCGGCCTTGCAGGTCGAAAATGCCGGCCGAGATGTCTTCGCATTCGCGGACGATGGGGCTGAATGCCGTGCGGATCAGAACCTGCGCCTGTTCGCCGACCACGGCAATCAGGCGGTTCCACATGATCTGGAAGTCGATTTCCTTATGGGAGTGCGCGCTCATCAGACGGCGTCCTTCATGTCCAGAATGATGTTGCTGCTGCCGTCCAGATGGGCGGTGTAGCGGGAGGAAACGTAGGTCGTGGTTTCTTTTTCGGCGATTAGGGCAGGGCCGGGAACGCGGCTGCCTGGTCCCATGTCCGTACGTTCGTAGACCGGGAGGGCGACATGCGTGCCGGTTGCGCCGTCGAAAAGTTTCCGGATGTCGGCGGAGACTGCGTCATGCAAGGCCGGGGCGGCCTCGAAGGGCGGATATTTTCGCGGGGTGGTGGAAACGCTGACGGACCAGTTCAGGATTTCGACGGCGGCATGGGGGATGACGCGGGAGAACTGACGGGCATATTCCGCTTCGAAGGCGTCCCGCAGGGCCGAAAGATGGTCGCTGCTGATGGCGCCGTCGGGCAGCGTGACGATGATTTCGTGTCCCTGTCCGACATAGCGCATGAAGGCCGCGCGCCTTGTGTGGAGGGTTTCCGTCCGGGCGTCGTCCTGCACCATGCCGTGGGCGGCCTGCGTCATGTCGTCGAGCAGGGCCGAGACTTCCGCTGAACTGAAGCTGTCGTCCAGACGCATGGGGAAGGAGCGCACCAGCTCGAACGAGACGGGGGCGGCGAGGAAGCCCACGGCCGAGCCGACGCCTGCGTTCGAAGGAATGACGAGACGCCGGATTCCAAGCTTTTCCGCGACTCGCGCGGCATGGAGCGGGGCCGCGCCACCAAAGGCGATCATGGTATGGTCGCCGATAACGGCGCCACGTTCGGCGGCATGGACGCGCGCTGCGCTGGCCATGTTTTCGCACACGATTTCATAGACCGCATGGGCGGACATTTCCGCCGACAGACCCAGCGGGGTGCCGATATCGGTCAGGAGTGCTTCGGCCGAGCGATCCGGCTGGAGCTGGATGCTGCCGCCCGCGAAGTTTTCCGGGCGGATCAGGCCGAGCATCACGTCCGCGTCCGTAACGGCGGGGCGCTTGCCCCCCAGTCCATAACAGGCGGGGCCTGGAACGGAAGACGCGCTCTCCGGCCCGACGACAACGCGTTTCATGGCGTCCAGATGGGCGATGGAGCCGCCGCCAGCGCCGATCTCGACCATTTCGATCACGGGAATGCGCAGGGGCAGGCCGGAGCCTTTCATGAAGCGGGCCGTGCGGTCCACTTCGAAGAAACGGGACGATGCGGGTTCGCCGTCTTCGATCAGGCAGACCTTGGCGGTTGTGCCGCCCATGTCGAAGGACAGGACGCGGTTTTCGGCCAAACGCTCGGCGCATTGGGCGGCGAAAATCGCACCGCCCGCCGGGCCGGATTCCACCAGGCGGACGGGGAACTGGCGCGCCGTTTCCAGCGCGGTCAGGCCGCCACCGGAGGTGACGAGATAGAGTGCGCCTTCAAAGCCCCTGGCGTCGAGGGCTTCGCGCAGGCGGCCCAGATAGCCCGCCATCAGGGGCTGGACGTAAGCATTCGCGACGGTGGTGGAGGTGCGTTCGTATTCCCGGATTTCGGGGCAGACGTCGCTTGAAATGGAGATGGTGATGTCCGGCATCGCCTCCTGAAGAAGCGCCTGTACGCGCCGTTCATGGGCCGGATTGGCATAGGCATGGAGGAACGCTACCGCGATGCTCTCGACGCCAGCGTCGCGAAGCTGGGGCACGAGCGCCAGAACGGCGGCTTCATCCAGGGGAAGCTGGACGGTGCCGCGGGCGTCCATGCGTTCGGGAACGGTGAAGCGCAGGTCGCGGGGGACGAGCGGGCTGGGCTTTTGCAGCATCAGGTCATACTGGTTGAAGCGGCTTTCAGTGCCGATTTCCAGAATGTCGCGGAAGCCCTGCGTTCCGATGAGGGCCGTGCGGGCGCCCCGGCGTTCGATGATGGCGTTGGTCGCGAGCGTCGTGCCATGCACGAACACCGTCACATCCGGAAAGCGGAGTCCGGCGTCCTCGATCACGAGGCTGATGCCGCTCATGACCCCTTCTTCGGGGGCGGCGGGGGTGGTGAGGACCTTGCGTGTCAGACGTCCCTGCGGGGTCTGGAGGACCACGTCCGTGAATGTGCCACCGATATCAGCGGCGAGACGGATTTGTGTGCTGTCGACCATGCCTGTGTTTTCCGTATCGGGTTAGAGTGCAATAGGATATCGGGAAGAGATGTTCGCTGACGGAGAGGACGAACCATGAAGGACGGGAAAACCGAGAGCCCTGCGGCGATGCCGGATGTTGCGGATATGGAACGGGCCTTCATCGTGTCCTCGTCGCATCTGGCGGTGCCGGGCAACGAGGATCTGAGCGAATTCGAATTTGCCCTGACTGTCGTGAATCATGCGTTTCATCGCTGGATGTCTCGGGGGATGGCGGCGGCGGGTCTGCCGGATCTCTCGGCGCTCGACACGCTCATTCTGCATAGCGTCAATCACCGGAACCGCGAGAAGAGCATTGCGGACCTGATGTTCACCCTGAACCTGTCCGAGCGGCATTACCTGAACTACGCGATGAAGAAGCTCGACGAACACGGGCTGATCCGGCGCAGGCGGCATGGCAAGGAAGTCTTCGTCACCACCACACAGAAGGGGCGGGAAGTCTGCATGGAATATGCGCGTCTGCGCCGGATCTGCCTGTTGGAGCATATTCCCCAGAACCGGGAAGTCGGCGGCGTCACGATCGCCGAGGTTGCCAAGGCGCTGCGTGTGCTGACGGGCTTTTACGAGCAGGCGTCGCGGTCCGCCGCATCTCTCTGAACGCGGCGTCTCAGCCATCCGGGTGAATCCGGAAGAGCACGTCATGATAGCCCACGACGCAGCCATCCCCGATCAGCGCGGGGCCGAGCGTGCCGTCTGCCGTGGCGGTAACGGGCAGGCGGAGGGGGCCTGCCTCGACAAAACCCACGATCTCGCCGGAGCGAACGGGGTGGTTTTCACCCAGCCCGTTTGAGCGGAATACGCCCATTTCGGGGCTGGGAACGGGCGTGTTTTCCGCTTTTGCGGGTGGGGCGACAGGGTGCGCCGGAGGCGTCTGACCGGGGTTCTCCGACAGTGTCAGGGCAAGCGCGCCTGTCCCGTTTTTCAGAGAAACATGACGGACATCGTGATGTCTCATCCGGCCAACCAGTTCGGGAAGGTCGTTCAGAAGGTCTTCAAGAAAAGTCATGATCCGGACTTTCGCATGAGGGCTTCGAGATAGTGCACGCTGACGCTGCCTTCGCGCACGCCGGGCTCGTTCATCAGGCGCAGATGCAGGGGCGTGGTGGTGGCGATGCCGGTGATTTGCATTTCCGAAAGGGCGGCATGCATGCGGTTGAGGGCATCCGTGCGGTCCGTGCCGTGGACGATCAGCTTGGCGATCAGGGAGTCGTAATTCGGGGGCACGACATAGCCGTCATAGAGATGTGTATCGATACGGACGCCGGGGCCGCCGGGCGCGCGCCAGTTCAGGACTTTTCCAGGGGCGGGGCGAAAAGTTTCAGGATCTTCGGCGTTGATGCGGCACTCGATGGCATGGCCTTGCGTGCGGATGTCGGCCTGCGTGAAGGAGAGGGGCTGTCCCATTGCGATCAGGAGTTGCTCGCGGACGATGTCGATGCCGGTCGTCATTTCCGTGACGGGGTGTTCGACCTGAAGGCGGGTGTTCATTTCGATGAAGGAAAATGCGCCGTCTTCGTACAGGAACTCAAACGTGCCCGCGCCGGTATAGCCCATCAGGGTGCAGGCGTTTGCACAGCGCTCGCCCAGTTCGGCGATGGCCTGCGGGTCGATGCCAGTGGCCGGGGCTTCCTCGACCAGTTTCTGGTGGCGGCGCTGGATGGAGCAGTCCCGGGCGCCGAGCCAGACGGCATTGCCCTGCCGGTCGGCGAGAACCTGGATTTCGATATGGCGGGGGTGCTGGAGGAACCGTTCGGCGTACACGGACGGATTGCCGAAGGCGCGTCCGGCCTCTTCGCGAGCCGTTTCAATGGCGTCGCGGAGGTCTGCTGCGGTCATGACCACGCGCATGCCGCGCCCGCCGCCGCCGCCTGCCGCCTTGACGATCAGCGGATAGCCGATGGCGTCGCAGATCGTCTGTGCTTCGGACAGGTCGGTCGGTAGGGCGTCTTCCGTACCGGGCAGGCAGGGGACGCCCGAGCGGCGCATCTGCTGTTTGGCGCTGATTTTGTCGCCCATCAGGCGCATGATGGCGGCGGTTGGGCCTGCCAGCGTGCGGCCGGACTGTTCCACCGCTTCGGCGAAACCGGCGTTTTCCGACAGGAAGCCGTAGCCGGGATGGATGATGTCGGCGTTCGTGAGTTCGGCGGCGCGCAGGACGCGGGCGGCGTCCAGATAGCTGCCGGATGCTGCTGCCGGGCCGATGCAGAGCGTTTCGTCCACGAGGCGCAGATGGGCGAGGCTGGCATCGGCTTCGGAATGGATGCCGATGCTGTGCAGGCCGAGCAGGCGGCAGGCCCGCGTGATGCGCAGGGCGATTTCACCGCGATTGGCGATCAGGACACGACGGGGGACGGACACTGCAGGTTCACGCATCGAGTGGCTCCACGGTGAAGAGCGGCGTTCCGGGGGAGACGGCGTCTGCATTCGCGGCCAGCACGGCGACGATCCGGCAGGGGAATTCGGCCTCGATGCGCGAGAGTGTTTTCATGACTTCGAGAATATAGAGCGGCTGTCCTTCCGCCACGATGTCGCCCGGCTTGACGAAAGGCGGCGCATCCGGGGCCGGGGAGGCGTAGAACTGGCCGTGCATGGGGGCGTTGATCGTGGTTTCGGTTTTGGCCGAAGCGGAGGCTTGTTCGAGGACAGAAAGCGTGGAGGCTGCGGCCGCCGGGGCCGGGCTGGTCGGCTGGGGGCTGCTGTCCTGTGCGCCGCGCACCAGACGGATATGCTCGCCGTCACGGGAATAGTCGAGTTCGGTAATGCCCAGCGCCTGCATCCGGGCCATCAGGGCGTCGAGGATCTTGAGATCGGGGATCATGGGGCGGTTGGCTTTCCGGTCTGCTTCAGGTCAGGGCGCGCAAAGTGATGCCCGCGGCTTCGAAGCCCGCGCGGACCTTGCGGGCGACATCCACGGATTCCGCGTTGTCCCCATGCACGCAGATCGTATCAATGCGGGTCGGCAGCATTTTTCCGGAGATGGTTTCGATGGCGCCGACCTGCACCATACGCACGGCGCGGGCGGCCGCGAATTCGGCATCATGCAGGACCGCTCCCGGCTCCTTGCGCGAGACGAGATGCCCGTCTTCCGTATAGGCGCGGTCCGCGAAGATTTCCGAGAACACGGTCAGGCCCCGCTCGCGTCCGATGCGGTCCAGATGGCTCAGGGCGATGGCCATGATGGGGAGGTTCGGATCAACAGCCTTGACCGCATTGACGATGGCTTCGGCAACGGCGGGATCGCGTTCGGTCAGGTTGCCCAGCGCGCCATGGGTTTTCATGTAGGTCATACGGTGGCCGGAATAGGTGGCGAGGGCCTGGGCCGCGCCCATCTGGTAGGCCACGATCCGTTCGATCTGGGCGGGTGTGAAGGGCATGACGCGGCGTCCGAAGCCCCACAGGTCCGGGAAGCCGGGATGGGAGCCGACGGACACGCCTTTTTCGCGTGCGATGCGGAAGGTCTCGGCCATGACTTCCGGGTCGCCGCCGTGAAAGCCGCAGGCGACGTTGGCGGAGGTCACGATGTCCAGCATCGCGCTGTCATTGCCCATTGTGTAATGGCCGAAGCTCTCGCCCAGATCGGCGTTCAGGTCGATGGTTTTGGCGGTCATGGTGTCAGAACTCCCGGACATGGAAAAACAGGGCCGTGAAAACAGGATGGGGCATCAGAAAACGAGCTGTGTGCGGAGTGTGGCGATTTCGGCAGCAAGCCGACTCAACTCCGCAGCTTCCCGCCGGATGATCTGCACCGCGTCATCGCGCGTGATGGTTTCGAAATGGACAGGTGTGCCGACGACTGTCTGGGACAGCAGGCGCAGGTCCGGCGCAATGACGGTGGCGATCTTGGGATAGCCGCCGCAGGTATTGGCATCCATCATCTGGATGATCGGCTGGCCCGCGGGCGGCACCTGAACGGTTCCGGGAAGGATGCCGTGGGAAAACAGGCTGAGCGGCCGTGAGAGTTTCAGAACGTTCTGCCCTTCGAGCCGATAGCCCATGCGGTTTGCGCTGGGGGTCAGGGTCCAGGCTGCGGAGTGGAAGGTTTGCAGGCTTTCGGGCGTGAAGACGTCGTGTTCGGCTGCGGGCAGGACGCGGATCCGGGTGCGGTCTGCGGGGGGAAGCGGGCAGGGACGCGTGAGACCGTAGCCTGCGGCGGGCATGCGCAGTGTGGAGGCTGCGAGGCAGGAGAGGCGGTCGCCTTTCTGCAGGGCGCGCCCCTCAAGGCCGCCGAAGCCGCCTTTGAGATCCGTCGAACGCGCGCCCAGAACCGGGGGCACGTCCAGACCGCCCCGGAATGTCAGATAGGCGCGGGCGCCCTGTTCCGGCGCGCGAAGGGTCAGGATCTGGCCGGGTCTGGCGGTGATGGCCCAGTCGCGCGGGAGTTTCAGGTCGTCCAGCGTGGCGGGGCAGGCGGCACCGGTGACGGCAAAGGACGTCTCGGCGTGAAAGCGCACGCGGAAGGGGAAAAATACGATCTCAATCCCGGCAGCATCCACCGGATTGTCGAGAAGCAGGTTGCCGTGGCTCAGGGCCAGACGGTCCATGGCGCCGCCCTGCGCCACGCCCATGGCCATGGCGTGAGGACGGCCGAAATCCTGAATGGTGTTGAGGGAGGAGCCGGTCAGGATTTCGATCATGAGGCCCTCACAAAACGGACGGTGTCGCCCAGGCGCAGCAGGCCGGGCTCGGGACGGAAGGCGTCGAACAGGCACAGATCCGTCCGGCCGAGGATATGCCAGCCCGACGGCGAGGTGCAGGGCATCATGCCTGCGTGGCCGCCGCCGATGACCACAGCCCCTTCCTCCACCCGCAGACGCGGGGAGTCGCGGCGGGGGATGGCCAGACGCGGGTCCAGTCCGGTCAGGTACACGAAACCTGCCATGGCGCCGATGGCGGCGACGCTGTAGCGACCGGCCATGTGGGCGTCGATGGTTTCCTCTTCCGTCAGGTTGGCGAAGCGGGCGACGAGCGCCAGATCTTCGCCGAATGCCCCGCCATAGACGACCGGCACCACGATCTCGCGGGACGGCACCTCTTCGGCAGAGGCCTGTGTCCAGACGGTCCGGAGAAGCTCTTCCATGGCGGAAGGGTCAGTCTGTACGGCGTCGAACGTGACGAGAAGGTTGTTGACGCCGGGGATTGTCTGGAGGACGTCTGGCCGGGTGTTCAGTTCGCGGCTGGTGGCCCAGATGCGCCGCTGTGTCGTGTCGCTGAACGGGCCGTCGGCGGCGTCCAGCAGGAGGCCGCCCGCGCCTGCCATGTGAATACGGGTCATGCAGTCTGATCCGGCTGGGTGCGGCCATGGAACGGCCGCCGGGGAAGGAGGGCAGCGGCCAGCGCGCCGCACAGGATGATGATGCCTGTGATGTAGAAAACGCCGTGGAAATTGCCGGTGGCCTGAAGCAGATATCCCGTCATGACCGGGGCCAGAATGCCGAGGCCGTTGGAGAAGGTCAGGGTCAGGCCGGTCACGGAGCCGAGGATTTCGTCTTCCACAAGCAGGTCCGCCAGGAGGGCCATGTTGGCCCCCGTTCCGCCTGCCATGAAGGCCATGGAGACGGCGAGGAGCGGAATGATGGTCGCGGCCGTTCCGCAGAGCGGCAGAAACCCCATGGAAGAGGCCAGAACGAGGTACAGGCACACGACCTTTCGGCGCCCTCCCAGAGAAAGGTTTGATCCGCGAACGAGCGTTTCGCCGATTTTTCCAGCCGTGATCGAGAGGATGGCCGCGCCGACATAGCAGTAGGCCGTATAGGCTCCGGACTGTTCGGTGCCGAGATGCAGGGTCTGGCGCATGATGATCGGCAGCCAGGACATCAGCAGGAAGTTGGCATAATTGGCGCAGCACTGCGCGATCACGATGCCCCAGAAAGCCGAGGAGCGGAACAGGGTCGGCACCGAGATCAGGGAAAAGGACGTGGCCTGTGTGCCGCGTGCGGGGCGCGGGTGGGTCAGGAGCCAGACCACGGACCAGACCAGCCCCAGCGCGCCGAGCAACGAAAATGCCGGGCGCCAGCCGTAATGGGCAATCAGCCACCCGCCCGAGGCGGCACCGCAGGCCAGCCCGATGGGGATGCCGCAGATGAAGGCGGTCATCATAAGCCCACGTTCGTGTAGCGGCGCCCAGGCCCGGACGACCTTGTTGCCGAGTGCGAAGGTGGGGGCTTCTCCGACGCCCAGCAGGATGCGGGTGGCGATGAAGGCCGGGACGGTGGCGGTCAGGCTGCCGAGGATCATGGCGAGCGACCACAGGGCTACGGCGGCCGCACCGATGATCCGCACGCCGAAGCGGTCCAGAAGGATCGCGCTGGGCAGGTTCAGGATGAAATAGGACCAGAGGAAGCTGGAGAGGACCCAGCCCGTCTCCCCCGGTGTGAGGGCAAATTCATGGGCGATCTGGGGCATGCCCACGGACAGGGCGGCCCGGTCTCCGTAGCAGATCACGCACATGGTGATGGTGAGGGCGTATATGACGAACCGGAAAGGCCGGCGATCTTCTGGAACTGTCTGCAAGAAATGCGCCTCTTTCCGGTGGATCTCAGTCGGTCTGTCTTTGGAAAAATCTTAGAAAGTCAGGCCGGTCTGGACATAGTACATGCCGCCGTTGAAGCCGTAAGGCGAATAGTAGGCATATTTGTATTCGTTGAAGAGCGGTGCTGCGGTCGCCTTGGGGACGCGGGTCGGGTATTTGTTGCCCAGGTTGTTCGCGCCTACCGTGACGCTCCATTTCGGCAGGATCTTGTAGCTGACGGACATGTTGGTCAGGAAAGCCGGGCGCTGTTCCATCGGGGCCGCCGTGGGGCTGGCGAGGAAGATGATGGAGCCGTAGCGCTGTTCCTGCACCATGACGTTCCACTTGCCGTAATTCCAGTTGACCGTGAGGTTTTCGCGGTTCTTTGGCGCGGAGTGCAGAAGCATTTCTTCGGCATAGGTGTTGAACGTGGACAGGCCCATGTTTGACAGGACGGCAGGGGTCTTGTTGCGGCTGCGGATTTCGTTGTCGGAGTAGTTGAATGTGAAGTCGAAGCGGAACGTGCCGGCGCGTTTCGTGTGCAGGGTGTAGTTGGTGTCGATGTCACCGCCGTAGGTCTGGGTGTTGACGGGGTTTGTGTAATAGGAGGCGTAGGTGACGTTGTTCAGGCCTGAAGCCTCGAGAATGTCGGCCACACCTGCGCCGCCGAGGGTCGTGGTGCTGGCCAGACGGTCATTGATCGCGATGTAATACAGGTTTGCGGTGACGTTCCAGTCCTTGAGGGGCGTGGCGTCGATGCCGATGCTGTAGTTGCGGGAATATTCACCCTTGATGTGACCTGCGCCGAGCGCCTTTGCGGCGGCGCTGCTGTTGGGAAGCTGGTCCACGGCGTAGTTGGCGAAGGGGGCGTTATAGAAATAATAGGTCTGGCCCAGTGTTGGCGGGCGATAACCTGTGTTGATGCTGGCGCGGATGGCCCAGTGTTTGTTGAAGTTGTAGCGCGTTCCGATCGAGCCGGTCGTGACGGTGGCGAGATGGTTGTAGCTCGTGGCACGACCGCCGAGGGACCATTCCCATTTTTTCGTGACGTAAAAATCGAGGTTGACGTTGCCGTCATAGATGTCGCGTCCACGGTTGGTGACGGCGAGCGGGACGTTGCCGGCGTGGTCGGTTGCGCCGAGGCCGACCCATGAGGCTTCTTCGCCTTCGGTCATCTGGAAGGTGTCACGGCGATATTCGCCGCCAAAGCGCAGGGCAATCGGCTTTGGCAGCCATGACGTGTTGAAGAAGCGTGAGCCGCGCAGGCCGGTCGAAAGCTCTGAAGTGATGGTTTTGCCGTCATAAAAATCGCGCGGGCTGGCATCGCCGAGAGACATGTTGTTGCTGTCGAGGGTGGAATAGGCCTGATCGTCACGGCCGTAATTGACGTAAGCGTCCCAGGCGAAGCCGAATTTATGCGCCTTGATGCCGTTGTCTGTTTCGAAGTCGTACTGGTCCATGCCGATATAGGGCTGTGCGCCATTGGGCCAGAGATTGATGTTGGTCAGGCTGTTTCCGGCACTGCGGTAGGTTTCGGCCACATGAGCCTTGCGGTGGCTGAAAGTCGAAGTGCTGTAGAGGCTGAGGTTTTCGTTCAGCGGGATCGCCATGTTTTCGCTGATGGTTTCCAGCGTTGATTTCGGAATACCGAGGCCGCGCTGCACATCGCGGCTGGCTGTTTCGTTGCGGGAATCGCCGACCGGATACAGCTGTCCCACGAAAAGGCCGCTGCGGTTGGTGGGAAGCTGGTGGGTAACCTGCGCCGCCAGGTCGAGATAGCCGCCGTTTTTGCCAAGTGCTGTGGCCCAATCCGCGTAACCGTTCAGCGCCTGCCCGTCACCGGCGTAAAAACCACTGTTCTGGAAATTGATGGAGCCGCCATGCGTGCGCTGCTTGAGGACGATGTTGACCGCACCTGCCAGAGCGTCCTGACCGTAGAGTGCGGTGGCACCTTCGGTAATGACCTCGATGTGGTCGATTGCCGAAATCGGGATCAGGGAGATGTCGGTGGGTTCGGTGCCCCAGTTGGGGCCGGCATTGGCGTTGAAATTCGCACCGATATGGCGGCGGTGTCCGTTGACGAGGATGAGCGTATCGTCGGCGGACTGGCCGCGAAGCTGCATGGTCTGGATAAAGCCGCTGTTTCCGACGCCGGACTGGGGTGGGGACGTGATGGATGCCGATGCCTGAGCCAGTGCCTGCATGACATTTGTCTGGCCGGTGGCCAGAAGCTGCGCGCCCGAAACGACTGTGACCTGTGTGGTGCTGTGAACCGGCGTCGAGGTGTTCATCACGGACTGGCCGGTGGTTGCCGTGCCGGTAACGCGCATTTCTTCAGGAGCGGATTTCGAAACGATTGAATGGCGTGTGGGCGCCTGGGGGGGCTTTGCGGCCGGGCGCGCCGTGATCTGTTTGCGGCTCTTGGCGGGGGAGGAATGTACTGGCGTTCTGGCCCGCGTCGTCGCGCCCAGTGCAGCCGGGCTGAGTGATACGATTGTGCTGAGGGCTGCGCCGCACATCAAGAAAGCCTTGGGACCAAAACACTTGTGCATGGGCATTTCCTCAATGTCCTCCGGGTCTCGAAGGGCGGCTGGTGTTATGTGCTTTTCATGAACAAATCATACATATAACGATCCTGCAATTAAAATGTTTCCCTCAGAGAACGGAGTCGGTTTCCCTCCGTTGCGTACTGAAAAACCCTGTTTCAGGCTTGGGAAACTGGCTGTGTCGGGACAGGGTTTCGTACACTTTAGTTGTTGAATCTCAAAATAAAATGTCTGATGATGATCTAAAGGAAGAATATTTATGATCCTTCGCCTGTGATCTCCGAACTCCGCACATTCGTTGTCGCCGCGCAGATGGAAAGTTTTGCCGCAGCTGCAAAAACCATCGGGCTGACCCAGTCGGCTATCAGTGCCCAGATCCGCCGACTGGAAGACGAACTGGGCTACGGGCTCTTTGAACGCTCGGGGCGGTCCGTGATGCTGACGGCGGCGGGGCGGGCCATACTCTGTCAGGTCGAGGACCTGCTGTCGTCTTTCGATGCGCTTCGCAGTGCGACGCGTGGCAGGCCCGAAACCGCGCTTTTGCGGATCGGGGCTATTTCCACCGTTCAGACCAGCCTGCTGGCTCCGGCCGTGACGAGGCTGCATGTGGAATTTCCGGACCTGAAAATCCGGATCGTTCCGGGGCTTTCAATGGGGCTTCTGGAGCGGCTGGATGCCGGGGAGCTGGATGCTGCGGTGATCGTGCGACCACCATTCGGGCTGATGCCGTATATGCAGTGGCATCCTGTGGTTAGTCAGGATTATGTCATGGTGGTGCCTGCGCCCCTGGAGAATGAGGACTGGCGCCAGATTCTGGAGACGCAGCCCTTTATCCGGTATGACAGCCGCTCCTTTGGAGGGCGCACTCTGGACCGTTTCCTGAAAATGCAGGGCCTGTCTCCGCGTCAGGTCATCGAGACCGAGGACCTGCATACGATCCTCCAGATGGTCGCCAACAATATGGGCTGTACGATCATGCCCCAGATTGGGGCAGTCAGTGTTGTTCCGAACATTCGCGTGCTGCCTCTGGGGGAAACGGGTATTACACGCGAAGTGGGGGTCATGACGTTGCGTGGCCGCGTGTCGGAAGGGCGGGACGCTCTGATTCGTTATCTGGACGAGGTGTCCGGGAATCATACTCCGTCTGCCTCCCGGAAATCCTGAGAGGGCTTCTCCGCCAATCATACGGAAAAAAGGCGCCCTGAAATCAAAGCTGCATGCCATGTATAAGGGTCACGGTCAGCCTGTTCGCCTGCATCTGATAGCGGGTCAGATCGTGATTTTAAAAGCACAGACGTGCTGCGGGTAGATTTCCCCGACGAGACAGAAGAAGTCATTGGGGACAGAGGCCGTGACCGCACCCGGATCAGGTTGTCGTTTGCAGAACTGAAAAGCTGGCGAGGTGTTGCAACCAGATACGATCGCTGCGCTCATATATTCATGTCTGCAATCCGCGTCGCAGTAAGCTTCATCTTCTCTCTCAAAAAATGATTCATGAAACTAGATGGTATATTCCAAATATGATGATGAATTTCTGAAAGATTATCAGTGTCATTATGCTGTGCGATCCGTTTCGGGAAGACGACAGGGTCTGCGGCGCATTGAGGGAGTGTCTGGACGGCTGGTCGTGTGCTGCCTAAAATAATGTGAGAATTTTGATGAGGAACGCTCATAGATGTCGCGCGAGAACTTGAATGACCTGCTCGCGTTTCTGGCCGTGGCCCGTGAGAAGAGTTTTACGCGCGCCGCCGCGAAGTTGGGCGTGTCGCAGTCGGCGCTGAGTCATACGATCCGGCTTCTGGAGGAGCGCCTTGGCCTGCGCCTTCTGACCCGGACGACACGCAGCGTGACGCCAACGACTGCGGGCGAGTATCTGTTGCGCAATATTGGTCCGCATTTTGATCAGATCGAGGTGCAGCTTGCCTCACTGGGGCAGTTGCGAGGCACGCCAAGCGGTATGATCCGCATCACTGCGACGGATGACATCACGGCCTATATCCTGCGTCCGAAGATCGAGGCCTTTCTGAAAAAATATCCTGATGTGAAAATCGAAATCAATGCTGATCTCAGGCTGATTGATATCGTATCGGAACGTTTTGACGCGGCCGTCCGTCTGGGAGAGCAGGTGACAAAAGAAATGGCGTCGGTTCCGCTGACGCCGGATATCCGTTTTGTGGTCGTAGGGTCAAAGTCCTATTTCAAGCAAAACCCGAAACCCAAGGTCCCGCCTGATCTTCTGAAGCATTCCTGTATTACGATCCGCCTGCCGACGCATGGCGGAATCTATGCTTGGGAATTTGAGAAAGACGGGCGCGATGTCAGGGTCCGTGTTGATGGGCCGTTGATTTTCAACAACGTTTTTTCCATTCGCGATGCCTGTCTGGACGGGCTGGGGCTGGCGCATTTACCGGAAATGGTCGCGGAAAAATATGTCGCTGAAGGACGTCTGGTTCAGGTGCTGGAAGACTGGTGCCCGTATTGGACCGGATATCACCTCTGCTTCCCGCACCATCATCAGAATACGATGCCGTTCTCACTGTTTGTTGAAGAAATACGGCATGGGGGCGGCTGAGTTTCGCATTCATGAGCAAAGCCGAAGACTTTATGCAGTTTTGAGGGGCTAATCGTGCGGGCAATGAGACCCTACATGAACATATGTCGGGCATTTCACGCAGCGACGAGGGAAGAGATCATGAAAGCGGTTTATCCTGTCATCTGTGCGCTCACTATGCTTGCGTCAGGCCCGGCGCTGAGGGCGGCTGATCTGAATCAGGCGATCCAGTCCACAAGCCGGGACGAGCGGTTCGTGGCGCGTGATCCGGTGCGGCATCCTCTGGAGGAATTGCAGTTTTTCGGACTGCGGCCGGATGCGAATGTTGTCGAGATCTGGCCGGGCGGAGGGTACTGGACACAGATCCTTGGCCCGTATCTGCATGATAAAGGCACCTATACGCTGGCTCTTGGGCCGGAGGACAAGGCGGGCTCGGCATTCAGCAAAATGCTGGCGGCGCATCCCGCGCTTGAGGGAAGTTTCAGAACTACGCAGTTTGATGCGGGGCATCTCGACTTCGCGCCGGCTGACAGTGCGGATCTGGTGCTGACGTTCCGCAATCTTCACAACTGGATGGAAGCGGGGAATGCCCCGCAGATGCTTGCGGCCATTCATCGGGTTCTGAAGCCGGGCGGGATTTTTGGCGTCGAAGACCATCGGGGTCATACGACGGCTCCGCAGGACCCCAGCGCGAAGGACGGATATGTCCGCCAGTCTTACGCCATTGGGCTGATTGAAAAAGCGGGTTTCAGGCTGGTTGGATCATCGGAAATCAACGCCAATCCAAAGGATACGGCCAACTGGCCCAAAGGTGTGTGGACGCTGCCGCCGACCTTTGCCCTCAAGGACAGGGACCACGCCAAATATGCGGCCATAGGCGAGGGGGATAATTTTGTCCTCAAATTTGAAAAAATTGCACACTGATCAAGACGGAGCCGGATCATGAACAAGGCTATTGCCAGCAAGATTGTTGTCATTACGGGTGCGAGCAGCGGTCTGGGAGCGCAGGCTGCCCTGCGTCTTGCGGAGCAGGGTGCGACTGTAATGCTGGGCGCACGCCGTGAAGACCGGATCAGGGCCCTTGCGGAAGAGATTACCGCCAAGGGTGGAACGGCGCTTGCAGTCGAAACTGATGTGACGGACCGCGCTTCGGTTCAGAACCTTGTCGATACTGCTGTCAGGACCTATGGCCGGATTGACGTTCTGCTCAATAATGCGGGTGTCATGCCTCTCTCACCGCTGGAAAATCTGCGCGTCGATGAGTGGGACCTGATGATTGATGTGAATATCAAAGGTGTTCTGTATGGAATTGCCGCAGCTCTGCCGCATATGAAGGCGAAAAAAAGCGGCCATATCATCAATGTGTCTTCGGTTGCTGGCCATCGCGTTCTTGAAAACAGTGCCGTGTATTCCGCCACGAAATTTGCCGTGCGGGCGCTCTCCGAAGGGCTGCGGGGGGAAGTGAAGCCCTACAATCTGCGTACGACCGTTATTTCTCCGGGCGCTGTGCAATCGGAACTGCTCGACGGCATTCATGACGAAGCGACTGCGGAACAGCTTCGGAATTTCGTACCCGGTATTGCGATCAGTGCTGAGTCTTTTGCCCGGTGTGTGGCTTTTGCGATCAGTCAGCCCGAAGATGTGGACATCAACGAAATTCTTTTCCGTCCGACCAAACAGCAGGTCTGACGCATTCCGGAGCAGGTCTGCCGCGATGGCTGAAACAGACAGGCGCGTAAAAGGCGCCCCCTATGTCCTGCGCGGCAGCCAGAAAAATTCATTACGAAAATATATCGTAATGTCCGGGTTGAGCGCGCGCAATGATGCGGCAGCCTTCATGAAAAAAACAGAACTCAACGGTTTTGCGGCATATACAGGAGTATCGGTCATGGAAATTACGCGCATTGGATCTCAGCCTTCCGTGAAGGGACCGTCTGACTGGTTTACAGGGACGGTGCGGATTGACCCGCTTTTCAATCCTCCTGAACCGGCGCGGGTGACGACGGCACTTGTCACTTTTGAGCCGGGAGCGCGGACTGCATGGCACACCCATCCGCTCGGGCAGACGCTGATCGTGACTGCTGGCTGTGGCTGGGTGCAGCGCGAAGGTGGACCGGTTGAAGAAATACGTCCGGGTGATACCGTCTGGTTCGCGCCTGATGAAAAGCACTGGCATGGCGCCACGGCCACCACGGCGATGAGCCATATTGCCATTCAGGAAAAGCAGGATGGCTCTCCGGTGGACTGGCTGGAGCAGGTTTCCGAGAACCAGTATCGCGGTTGAGTTTCCGCCAGGTGGTCAGATGCTATGGCTTCGCGTGAGGCTCTGTCAGGCTCGGCTGGCCATTTTCGATGTGCCCCGCCAGCTGCAGGGTTGTGTGGGGCCGTTCGGCGGACTGGATGAGCAGATCGTACCAGTATGAAGCCGGGGCAATGGCCCAGGGGGTCGTCAGGGTTTCGTCGGGCTGCAGGGAAATTGTGCGATCTCTGGCGCTGTGTTTTTCCGTGATGTGGAAGTTCTGGAGCCTGGGCGTCCCGTTACGAAGCGACAGCAGCAGGACGTCACGCTGCGGATCGTACTGGAGTGTGGCTTCGGGAAGCTCCTGTCCGCGCAGGGCGCGATAAAAGCCGTTGGGGCCGTGAACCGTGACGGGATTCTGATCGGAAGGGTTTGCCGGAACGGACAGGCTGGTGCGGGCATCGAGGGTGTAATGTCGGGTGGTGCCGTTGGAACGGACCCGGAAGACGGTGCCCTGTAGGCCCGTATTGGTCAGTCTGAGGGTTTCGGGGGCGAGGAAATCGGCCTGTAAATGATAGGGCAGGGCGCGGGCCGGGCGTTGTCCAGTTTCCTGTCGGGGCAGTTTCTGGACTGTCGGGACGACCGGATGGGGAAGCACGCAGGAGCGTCGCGTTTCGGGGAGATAGTCGTCCGTGTTTGGGAGGCTTGCGGTCCATGTCCGGTCTGTCTGGACAAAATCGAACACGGATGTCAGGTCGCCGCATACGCTGCGACGCCACGGCGTGATGTTCGGGCATTTAACGCCAAACCGCTCTTCAAGAAAGCGCAGAACGGAGGTGTGGTCGAACACCTGCGAATTGACCCAGCCGCCTTTTGTCCAGGGCGAGACGATGATGGCGGGGACGCGCGGGCCGAGTCCGACCGGAACATCGTGATAGGACTCTCCCTGTGTTGAAACCGTCCCGCCGCCCTGCTCAGGTGTCAGTGCGGGGACCGGGGCGGGGACGTGGTCGAAAAACCCGTCATTTTCATCGTAATTGAGGATGAAGACGGTGCGTGACCAGACGTCGGGATGGCGGACGAAGACGTCCATGAGCTGGGAAATGAGGTGTTCGCCGTAGCCGGGTGGGGCGTTGGGGTGTTCGCTCAGGGCTGTGGGCGGGACGATCCATGAGACCTGAGGCAGGCGTCCTTCCGAGATGTCGCGTTCGAATTCGGCCACAAGATAGCGGCCTTCGGTTGTGTGCATGTCGGCTTCGGTGGAGCCGGGCACGATCTGACGCGCCCTGCGATACTGCCAGGATGCCGGGTCGAGGTTGCGAAACTGTGCGAAGGACGCCAGCGGGTTGTCGCCGAAATTGTCGTATTCCTGATAGACGCGCCAGGAGACACCCGCGTCCTGAAGTTTTTCTGGATAGGTGTCCCAGCGGAACGGCGTGAAATCGGGGTGGTCATGGGCCATGTCGGCCGACCAGTTCCCGTCATCCACATTCTCGACGGCCTGTTTGCCGGAATGGCTAACGGCCAGACCGCTCGTTCCGGAAAACAGGAAGAGACGGTTGGGATTGGTCGGGCCGAAAAGGGAGGCGTGATAGGCGTCGCAGATCGTAAAAGCGTCGGCGAGGGCGTAATAATAGGGAATTTCAGCGCGGGTGAAATGACCCATGGTCATGGGCCCCTTGTGGGAGATCCATGTGTTCCAGTCGTTCCATGCGGCCTGGGTGCCTTTCCAGCTGTGATCGAGACTGGCGAGGCAGGCGCTGGAGGTGTGGGCTGTGTTGAACAGGAACGGGAGGACGGTGCCTCCCTTTCCGTCAGGTTGGGCAAAGACGCTGCTGCCGTCCGGCAGGCGTTCGGCGCGGGGGTCTGCGTAGCCGCGCACCCCCTGAAGGCAGCCGAAATAATGATCGAAAGACCGGTTTTCCTGCATCAGGATGACGACATGTTCCACGTCCTGGATCGTGCCTGTGACGGTATGCGGCGCGATGGCGAGAGCACGCTTCAGGTTCTCGGGCAGGAGGGCTGCCGCCGCGATGGCGGAGCCGAACCGGAGAAACTGTCGACGGCTGGGGGAACGTGGCATCAGGGCGTCATCCGTGAAGAGGTCAGCGATCAGAAGAAGTGCTTGCGCAGGGTAAAGAACACCATGCGGGGGGCACCGGCCTGAAGGGTCTGCAGGCTTCCGGTCGGGTCGCTGACGGCAAAGCCCGTGCTGCCGACGGTGGCGACATAGCGTTTGTCGAACAGGTTGGTGACGTTGATCTGGGCATCCAGACCATGCAGCACCCAGTTATGGCTGTGGAAGCGATAGCCGACATTCAGGTTGAAGATGTCGTTCGGTTTGATCCACTGGTCGTTCGTGTAGGTGTAGGTTCTGCGGCCCTGATACTGCATGCCGACATTGCCCCAGATCGAGCCGTCGTCGTAGCTGAGCTGTACGTTGGCCAGATTGCGCGGCATGGCGACAACGCTCTTGCCTTTGGTGGCGTATGTCACGCCGCCGGTCGTCAGGTTGTCGTCATAGGTGGACTGGTTGTAGGCGTAGGAGGCGTAAATCGACCAGTTATCGGTGAAATGGTAGTTGAAGGCAGCGTCGATGCCGCGTGCCGTGACACCGCCGACATTGCTCAGGATGCTGGCATAGCCCTGAACGTTCGTGCCGCTGGACACAGGCGAGATGGAGGCAAGGCGGTTTTCGAATTCAATGTAATAGCCGGTCAGGGACGCCTGAATGCGGTGGTCGTGATAGCGGTAGCCGATTTCTTCGCTGTAGGACATTTCAGGATGCAGCGAATTCTTGGCCGCTGCATACGCTGCGGTTGTCATGGCGAACGGGCTGGTGGCGCCGGTTGTGGAATTGTCGAAGGCCGCCATGTTACGGGCGAAATCGGCGAAGATTTCGTTGTGACGATTGATGCGGTAATTGCCGCCAAGCTGCGGCAGGAAGCCGTTGGCTGATGTGATGGACCCTCCGGCATAGGTGTTGGCGACCGGCGTGCCCATGTAATTGCCTTCAAGCTGGCGGGCGTGATTGTCGACGACCAGCGACTTGAAGCCGTAATTCAGCTTGAAGGCCGGAGTGATCTGCCAGGTGTCCTGAAGGTGGAACTGGTATGTCTTGGTATTGAACGCGCTCTGCCACTGCGTGGCGAACGGATTGTTGCGGAACCAGTGAACTGAACTGCCGGTATAGCCGCTTTCGCTCAGCGGATAAAAACGGCGTGCCTGTTCAAAGTCGTTGTTTTCGAACCAGAAGCCGCCGTCGATCGTGTGATGAGCGATTTTGTAGGTCAGGCCGCCGATAAAGCCTTCGCGGTGGATGTCATATTCGGTGGTTCGTACCGAAATGGGCGAGCCACCCAGTGAGTCAGGCGTGGGTTCGTAGGGTGTGGCGTAAATGCCTTCGCCGGTATTGGTATGGCCGTAGACCGTGGCGTAGCCTTTGAGGCGGCTGGTAATATCGAAGTCCAATCGTCCGTAGCCCAGCGCGTCCTGACGCAGGCCGGCGGAGTTGTAATAGGACTGGTCCTGATTGGTGATGCCCTGCGGGAAGGCCGTGCCGTTCTGGTAGGCCCGGGCGATCTGCTTGGCCAGTCCGTAGTCGTTGGTGACGTTATCGACATTGTAGCCGCGGGTGTGGATCAGCTGCAGGGACAGATCCTGATAATCATTTTCCGCGCGCTGGCTGTAATCGCCGAACAGGGTCAGCTTGACCTTCTCCCCCAGCGGCTGGATGAACTTGGCGTTTGCCTGCTGTTGCTGCTGGATGCCGTCGCCTTTCCATTTGTTGGCGTCCTGATAATCGTATGAGACGTACAGTCGTCCGCCGCCCGGCAGCGTGCCGGAATTGACGCGGGCGAATGTGCGCCATGTGCCGTAGGATCCAACCGTTCCGGCGACGTCCACGCCATATTTGGTGGTGGGGTCGATGGACGTGAATTCGAGTGCGCCGCCGAGGTCGTTCGAGGCGGCAACACCGACTGATCCTGCACCCTGGGCGAGTGTTGCGGGGCCGTTGTTTTCGGTCTGCAGGGCGCGGCCGATCGACAGACCGTTATCGTTGCCATAGGCGAGGTTGCCGAGCGGGATGCCATCCATCGTAAAGCCGAGACGGCTCTGGTCGAAGCCACGAATAATGATCTGCTGCGACCATTCGTAAGCGCCCAGCGGGTCTGAAGACGTGAACATGACGCCAGGGAGTTTCGAGAGCGTTTTCAGCGGGCTGGTGCCGGGGGCGACTTCCTGTAGCGCCAGATGCGAAAGGGTCTGGGTTTCGCGCGAGGCGCCCGAGCCGAGAACGACGATGGATTCTGATTTGTTGGAAATGGCAGCGTCCGGTGTGCTGCTTTTTCTGGCGGCAGCCTTCTGGGGGGCTGGCCGGGGTGTCCTGTGCTGGGCATCGTCTCCGTGGGAGGGTGTTTTTGCAGGGACTGGAGCCGCATGGGCGCTGTAGAAGACCAACGAACTCAGACAGGTGGTGAGCAGGACACCATTCTTTTTCATTTCGCGTTTTCCCGGCATCAAGAAGATAAAATCTGGGCGGTGATAACGCGGCGAACATTATGTTCGCGTATCTGTGATGTCGTGTAATAGTTTCATGACAAATATGTTTCATAAATATTATGAAGAAGTAAATAATTTTTCAGAATAGGTTCTCGTCCTTTAATGCGGAGTATAGTTCTGCTTCAGGTTCCGGTCGGGAAGGCCGCGTGTTACTGCGGGTCTTCCCTTTTATCAGACGTTATGCCGGTGGCTGGGCCTGCATGACGAAGTGCAGTTCGCCGCCTGCGAGAACGTCCTGTTGATGCAGGAACGGGGTGCTTAAAGGCTGACCGTTGAGCGTCATCTGGCCGACATAGGGATGAGCGTCGTCCAGATTGTCGGCTGTGACCGTAAAATCATGTCCGTTGCCCAGATGCATGGTGGCACGGGAGACGAAGGGCCGGCCGATTGCATATTCCTGACTGGCCGGAGCGACAGGGTAGAAACCCATGGCCGTGAACAGATACCATGCGGACATCTGGCCCAGATCGTCATTGCCCGCCAGACCGTCGGGGCGCAGGGCGTATTGCGTCTGCATGATCTGTGTCAGGCGCTGCTGCGTTTTCCACGGGGCACCTGCGTAGTCGTAGAGATAGGCGACATGATGGTCGGGTTCGTTGCCATGTGCGTACCAGCCGATCAGACCGCTGATATCCTCGACGTTCTTGAAAATCGCGGGATCGACCTTCGTGTCGAACAGTTCGTCGATCCGTGACGTGAATTTTTCGCGGCCGCCCAGGACCTTGATCAGGCCCGGAATATTCTGCGGCACATACCACGAATACTGCCAGGCATTGCCTTCGGTATAGTCGCTTCCATAAGCGGCCGCGGCGGGGGTAAAGGGCGTGTGGAACGCGCCTGAGGATGTGCGGGCGCGCATGAAGCGCGTTTCGGGGTCCCAGACTTTCCGCCAGTTGTCGGAGCGCTTTTCGAACGTGCGCGCCACGTCGGTTTTGCCCATCGCGCGCGCCATGCGGGCCAGTGCCCAGTCGTCATAGGCGTATTCCAGTGTCTTGGAAGCGCCCTCGGGCTCCTTGTCGATCGGGACGTAGCCGATTTTCATGTAGTCGGTCAGATCGCCGTAGGGTCCGTAGGTCGCGCTGCGGATCATGCCCTTGAGCGCGGCTTCGGCATCAAAGCCGCGCACGCCCGCCAGATACGCATCCGCAATGACCGGTACGGCGTGATAGCCGATCATGCACCAGGTCTCGAGGCCCTGATACGCCCAGACCGGCAGCAGGCCGAACGGGCTGGTCTGCTGGGATGCGATGAGCGAGCGGATGAAATGTGAGCTCATATCGGGGCGCAGGATGGCCAGAAGCGGCTGTTGCGCGCGGTAGACGTCCCACATTGACCATGTGGAGTAGAACTCGAACCCATCCGCGCGGTGGCGCTGATAGTCCGGGCCGGTGAAGTCGCCGTTGGCATCCATGCTGAGCGTGGGGGCCAGCATGACGTGATAGAGCGCGGTATAGAACTGCGTCCGCTGCTCCGCCGTGCCCTGCATGTCGATGACTGACAGGGCCTTGTTCCATGCGCCCAGGGCCTTGTTGTGCTGTGCATCGAAATCCCAGCCCTGTCCTTCGCTGTCGAGATTGGCGACGGCGTTTTCCTCGCTGACCGGGGAGATGGATGTTTTGACGAGGAGCGGCTCTTTCAGGCGTCCGAAATCGAACACGCCTTCCAGTTCGCGGCCATTCTGGGCCTCATGATCGACAGGGTGGTTCCCGGGGCCGCCGAAGCCGCGATAGGCCACTTTCGTTTCGCGGTTATACAGTGTGCGTTCCGTCATGGGTTTTGAAAAACGCATGGCAAAACACAGGGTCCGCCCCGGCGCCCAGCCCCGCGTGGTCCGGCAGCCCGAGACCGTGCCATCGGTGGCAACATGCAGGCGCGCCCACAGAACCTTGCCCGGATAGTCGTAGATGCTGGGTCGCAGGTCCAGCAGCAGATGGGCGGGTTTGCCTTTAGGGAACGTATAGCGGTGCCATCCGACACGGCGGGAGGCGCTCAGTTCGGCGCGGATTTTATAGTCGTCGAGCGTGACGGCGTAATAGCCCGGAGTTTCCACTTCCGTGGCGTGGCGGAAGCGGGAGCGGTATCCGCTTTCCGGCACGGCGGCGTCGCCAGGCTCCAGTCGTACGTCGCCCGTAATCGGCATCATCAGAACGTCGCCGAGATCGGAATGGCCTGCGCCCGAGAAATGGGTGTGCGAGAAGCCCAGGATCGTCGGATCGTCATACTGATAGCCCGCCGCCCAGGCGTAGGCGTGATGGAAATCCGTCATCGCGGTATCGGGGGAGAGCTGGATCATTCCGAATGGCATGGTGGCGCCGGGATAGGTATGTCCGGCGCCTCCGGTTCCGATGCGCGGATCTACAGCAGAGGCGGGAGAGGCGTCCGGCTTTGGGGGCTGCTGCGGTGTGGTCTGGGCATGGACGGGCAGGAAAGCCGTTCCGGACAGGAGGGTTGCGGCCAGAAGGCTTCGGGCGAGTGTGGAAAGCGACATAAGGGCTTGGGACTCCGGGAAATAAACGGTCAGGGGGACGGGGGGTGAGCGTGGCCCAGCAGTTCAAACTCTCCGGCCTCGGCAGAAGCGGGCTGGAGCACATGCCAGCGATACAGTCTGTGCGGCGTATGGTCGGGTAGAAGGAACGGGCGTGTCTGGTGTTTCCAGGGGAATGTTTCGTTCTCGCGATGGTCGATTTTCTGCCATGTCTTTCCGTCATCCGAAGCCAGTACGTCCCATGCGGACGGGGCATGGCCGGGCATGTCGGTGGAGGTGAGCGTATAGGCCAGCGCGGAAGCTGCGGCGGGGAGTGTGACCATGACATCTGCGCCTTTGAGGGAAGCGGAGGTCAGAGCGTCATTATCGAACAGCGCGTCCGGTCCGGTATGGGTTGCCCCGACGATATCGGCCAGATCGACCGCGGGGTCAGGGCTGTGTCCGGCCGGGGTCAGGGAGGGCAGCGACGCTTCTGGCGCGGTTCCCCAGTGCGACGGATGCGGCCCCATGCGGAACAGCAGGTCGCCTCCATCCGCGATGTCGTCATGGCCCAGCCACCAGCGCGTGAGCGGTTTGCCGTTCAGGCTGACGGACTGGACGAAGCGGTTGCGGTCGCTGATACCGGGCGCCCGGACTGTCAGGACATGTCCTTTTCCGAGCGTCAGCCGCATGGTCTCGAAGCGCGGCGCGCCGATGGCGTAGGTCGGTGTGCCCATGCGCAGCGGATAGAACCCCGCCGCGCTGAAGATCCACCAGGCCGACATTTCGCCATTATCCTCATCGCCCGGATAGCCCTGGCCGATCGCCGTGCCGCGATACAGCCGGTTCATGACGTCGCGGATTTTGTCCTGCGCTTTCCAGGGTTGGCCGGCGGTGTCGTACAGATAGAGGATATGATGTGCGGGCTGGTTGCTGTGGCTGTACTGGCCCATGCGGATGTCGTGCATTTCCCGCATTTCGTGGATTACGCCGCCATAGGCGCCGGTGTGATAGACGCCGGGCGTTGCGAAATAGGCGTCCAGCTTGCGCGCCAGTCCGTCGCGTCCGCCGTAGAGGCTGGCAAGTCCCTGCCCGTCCTGAACGGGGTCGAAGGCCATGGTCCAGGCGTTTGTCTCGGTATAGTCGCCACCCCAGGCGAGCGGATCGAACTGTTCTTTCGTGGCTCTCCACTGTCCGTCCGGGCGGCGGCCGACGAAAAACCCGACATCCCGGTCAAACAGATGGACGTAGTTCAGGGCCCGGTTGTGCAGATACCAGCTTTCCGCCGCGTAATCGGCTTTTGTCGCATCGGGCGTGGAGGCGGACAGGGAGGCCGCCATTTCACCCAGAGCAAAATCATTGAGCGTGGCGGCATTGGACCATGACAGGGCTTCGTCCGTATCGGTGTCGGTGTAGCCTCTGAACATGGAACGGTTGAGGCCCTTGCGGCCCACGCCCGGATTGTCAGGCATGACGGTCGCGTCCTTCAGGCCTGCGCGATAGAAGGCCGCGGCATCGAAGTTGCGGACATGTTTGGCGTAGGCGTCCGCGAAGGCGACGTCTGCACTTGTTCCGGTCATGAGGTCGGCATAGCCGGGCGAGGACCAGCGCGCGATCCAGCCGCCTTCGCGGTATTGCTGGACGAAACCGTCGATCAACTGACCGTCTTCTTCGGGTGTCAGCAGTGCATAGGCGGGCCATGCCGTGCGGTATGTGTCCCAGAAACCGTTATTGACGTAGAGCGGGCCGTCCACAACCGGAGCGCCGGTCTGCGTTGGGCCGTCGGGGTGCTGTCTCGGCTGGAACGGGCTGGCATGTCGCAGATGCGGTGCCTCCATTGTGCCGACATTTTCAGCCGCGTTGTTGGGATAGAGATAGAGGCGGTAGAGGTTGCCGTAGAGCGTGCGCTGCTCATCCGGAGGTGCGCCGGGGATCTGGATGCGGTTCAGCCTGCTGTTCCAGGCGGCTTTTGCGGCCTGTGCGACTGTTTCCAGTGTGGCGCCGTGTGGCAGTTCGAGCGCAAGATTGTGTCGCGCCTGATCGAGACTGATGAGCGAGGTTGCAATCCGGACCGTGACCGTGGGGTTGGCTGTGGTGTCGAACGCGGCCCAGACTTGCACATCGTCGCGTTTCTGGCCGGTCAGGCGGCCTTGTGCGACGGCGGGGCGATCAAATTCGAGATGGACATACATCCGGCTTGCGCCGGTGGAGAGGTCGCTGGCGACATCCGTGTAGCCGTCTGCACTGCGTCCGTCCGGAGCGATTTTCAGACGGCCCTGATTGGTAATGTTGTCGAACACGATCTGTCCGCGCGTTGTGCCGCCGGGATAGCGGAAGCGCAGGATGGCCGCGTGGTCGGTCGGGGACATGTCTGCCGCGATTCCGTTATCCAGTGTGACGGCATAGCGGTAGGACAAGGCGGTTTCGTGGTCGTGCGTGAAGCCGATGGCGCGTGCGGTCCGGTCTGCGGAAGGCGTGTCTGGGCCGAGGGCTGGAATGATCTGGAAGGTATCATGATCGCCCATCCACGGGCTGGGTTCGTGGCTGAGGGACAGGGCTTCGAGGCGCGAATGGTTATCGGGGCCGTTGCGTTCCTGATACTGGTAAAGCCAGTTGGAATTGCCCCGCGTCACGGGTGTCCAGAAGTTGAACCCGTGCGGCACGGCCACGGCGGGGAAGTTGTTTCCGCGCGAATAATGGCCGTTCGCATTGGTGCCGCGCCGCGTGTCCACGAGGTCGGCGGGCGTCAGGCTGGTTTGATCCGGGATATTGGTGATGAAGGCTGCATCAAGATACACGCGGCGTGTTGTGCTATTTGGCGCGTGGGACGTCAGTTCGAGGGCTGCAACAGTCCGGCCCGCGGCGATGTTGCCGAGAGGCACGTCCACGAGCGTCCACTGGTTGGGGTAGAGTGCGCGTCCTGCGCCCTGACCCTGTGCTGTCAGGTCGGCGCCGGAAAGATCATGGGCGCCGAGTGTGGAGGCGCGGGTGCCATCGGTGAACAGGATGTCGAGGCTGGTGTATGTGGCGTCGTCCGTCAGGGAGAGCGGGTCGGCGACAGGGAAGATGGTGTAGGTGAGGTGCGACTGTCGGGCGATGCGAAAGGCGGAACCGGGTTTTGCGATGACCGTCCGCAGGTCTGTTGCAGTGGTGTCGAGGCGAAGGGTTCGGAGGTTGGTCAGGCCGCTTCCGGCACGGGCCGTTAGAACTTCGTCTTTCGTGGGGCCGTCTGCACTGGTCAGGCTCCAGTCCGGGCCGGAGCCCGGCTGGAGGGTGAATGGCACAGGCGCCTCCGTTCTGCCGGAGGGCGCGGGGGGTGCCGGAAAGGCTCGGGGCACCCCCATGGCGATCATCGCCATGAGGAATGCCGTGCGCGAAGAGGAGCGCCTGATTGTGTGGTGCATCACGCCTTACAGTGTTGCCGTAACTCCGAAGCGGAAGGCCCGCCCCAGGGCACCACTCTGCGCCCAGGATGAGTTGTAAAGATAGGACCCATAGGTGCCAAAATCATATGGCGCCTTGAAACCGGCCAGATTGTAGATGTTGACGTAGCCGGCCCACTGTTTGTTGAACTGGTAGTTCACGGTCATGTCGAGATCCCAGAAATGGCGGACATTGCACTGGGACGGATAGAAGCTGCTGACATCCTGATAGAGGGCGTAGTTGCAGTTTCCGGCCGTGCCCGGGCCGTCATTGTCTTCTGCCGTGCCGTGATAGCCGCTGGTGTAATAAACCGTGAAAGTCGTCGAGAGTTTGTTCCAGGTGAAGGTGTTCTGCCAGTTGGCGCGCCAGCGGGGCGTTCCCGAGGCTGAGGTCGTGTTCCACGGGCCTTCGGTTCCGGCAAAACGTTCGACGCCTACGCCGGGGATGGTCTGGTTGAAGCGGTGGACCCATGTTGCATGGCCGTTGCTGTACCAGTTGATCATCTTCAGCGGGCCGGGCAGGCGATGGGTGATCGACAGGTTGAGGTCAACGCCGTCGGTCATCATGCTGTTGGCGTTGATGTAAGACGATTCAATGATGCCTGCACGGCGGGGTGCGTCAGGATGCAGCGGGTCCGCAATGTCCGGGACCACGGTGTTGCCGTCGATCATGACCGTCTGGTTGGTGTTCATGGCCTCGTAGGCTGCCGCCACGGTTGCTGCCGGGGTCGGGTTGGAGACGATGACGTTCTTCTCGCGGATGTACCAGTATTCCGCGCTGAACGTCATCCACGGGAAGGGGTGAAAGACCGGGCCACCCGTGAAGGTGTTGTTTGTCATGGGCTTGAGGTTCGGGTTGCCGACGCTCTGGCCGCCGAGACTATAGGCCTGTGCGTAGCTGTCCTTGCTGCCGTTGGAATCCAGATGCTGGTTGATCCAGGTCAGGTTCGACGGGCCGTAGGACGTATAGCCAATGGTGGTGCCGTTGGTTTCATAGAAACTCGGAACCTGAAAGCCCTGCGACCAGGTGCCACGGAGCATGAACTCTTTGCTCGGCTTGAAGGTGGCGCCGATTTTTGGAGAAAAATGGCTGAAACCCGTAGAATAGGAGTCGTAACGTCCCTGGAAGTCGGCGTTCAGCATTTTCACGATGGGCGCGTTCAGTTCGAAATAGCCCGAATAGACGTAACGATGGCCGATCGCGCTGAACGGGTTGATGCTTTCGTACTGGTTGTTGACGTCAGTGGTGTCGACCGGGTTGGCGTTAGGGGCGCTGAAGCCTTCGTAGCGGACGTTTGTTCCGATCGCGAGGTTCAGCATGCCGCCGGGCAGTCGGACGAGCCCTTTGGTGACGGAGGCCTGCCAGGAATATTCTTCTGTCTTGGAATGGACGATTTCTGTCGGCGCGATGGCGTTCTTTGCTGCCGTGGAATTGGCGCTCTGGTCGACGAAATTATAGGTGCCGTTCTCGATCGCATTATTGAGATCGCCGATATTGATGTAGTTGCCGTATTTTGTCGAAAGATCGGTATTCATGCCGACCATGCTGGAATCATAGTTCCAGTCACCGCCCCAGCTTGAGGGTTCCCAGCCTGTCAGATGCATGGATCCGCGGTAGTTCTGTGAGAACTGCGTGACTTCCGTGGGGTCGATGAAGCGTCCGTAAAGCTGTGCGCTTTCGTTGAGGGATGCATAGGGGTTGTTCGGGTTCAGCGAACCGTCCGGCAGATAGGCCGGGGCGAGCACGCCTTTGCTCGTTCCGAGCTGTGATTGTGTGTTGGCATAAAACGCGCTGGGTGTGCCGCTGTAGGAGGACAGGTTCTGGGAGTAGGTGAACATGCTGACGAGCTTGGCGCGCGGGCCGAGCTTGACCGTGAGATGCGCGGTGGCTTCCACACGGCGGTCATACGGTGAGATCACGCTGTATTTCGAGACTGTGTCCTGCTGGCACAGGCTGCTGACGGACCCTGTTGGCGTGCCGGTTACATAGCCCGAATGCGCTCCAGACAGACCGTTGCAGCCCGAGGTCGGATTGAGTAACTGATAGCCACTGAGGGATTTTCCGCTGCTGTCGACGGCCTTGGCCACGACGCCTGTGGTCTGCGTGACGGCATTGCTGAATGTGCCGTCCGAGCCGAGGATGTTTCCATCCGCGTTGCCGCCACCGATGCCTGTCAGGTTGCTGGTGTTGTAGGGATAGCCGATCTGGCTGTTGGTGATCATGTCATCGGACTGGTATTCCGAATTGACATAGAAATTGTAGCCGTCCTTCTCCAGATCGCCTACGCCGTAATTGGCGTAGAGCCGCTGGTGGCCGCCATAGCCGCCCTGATTGAGGCCGCCTTCGGCGTTGCCTTCGAAGCCCTTGATCTGTTCGCGCGTGATCATGTTAATGACGCCGGCTACGGCGTCAGCGCCGTACAGTGCGGAGCCGCCATCCTGCTGCACGTCGATGGTCTGCACCAGAGACGCCGGCATCCAGTTCGTATCAACGAAGTTGCGCGCGCCATCATCGCCTGCGGGATAATAGGACAGGCGCATGCCGTCCATCATCACGAGTGTTGCGGAGGTCTGGAGGCCGCGAAGAGAGGGGGCAGACGCGCCGCCCGCGAAGGCGCCATTTGCAGAGAAAGCGTTGGTCAGGTTGCCAGAACCGTTGGATGACAGAAGCTGGAGAGCATCGGTCACGGTCTTGATGCCGCGTTGCTGGAGCTGTTTGGCCGTGATCTGTTCGATCGGGGACGCGCTGCTCAGGTTCTTGTCGTGGAACAGCGTTCCCGTGACGACAACACTTTCCGCACGGGTTGAATTGACGCCTGTTGCGGCGGCTTTTTGCAGCGTGGCCTTGCGGGATGATGTGGTTGCCGAGGCTTTTCCCGTGGCAGTGCGGCTTTGGGGCTTGGTCTGTTTCGGAACGGCAGTGCTGTCTTGTGAGGCGCTGACGGCCTGGGCCTGCGCCGAGCCGGTGGGTGCTGTTACAGCGGCCCCGGTCAGCGCGGAAAAGGCGAAAAGCATGATGTTTCGACGTGGTGCTGATCTGGCTTTCATAGAAACACAATCCTCACGCTGGGAGAGAAAACTTGGGGATTCGTTACCGGGTGATGTCATTCCGTAAAAATAACATAATGATCTGATAGCTTGGCTTTATTGACTGAAGAACTGGAGAGTCGGGCCAAAACGTATTAAATATAAATTTAATATCGTTGTGTTGCATGAAAACCTGACTCTGGTCATTTGTTACGAAATGAAACGGAAGTTATTACCGAAATTATGGAAATTTATAATTTCGAAGTGGGGTATTGTATTTTAATTTTGTTCAACCTTTGTTCATGTATTTGGTTGTTGTTTTAATGGAATGATAATTTCGCGGCAGGATTGATGACGATGCGCGCGTATTCCCAAATCGGCTGTGGAGGCGTGGGCTCTGTCATCCGTGTCGTTGCAGCTTTCAGGTGGAAATCGTAAAGCCGGTTCCGAATGGACGGATCTGGAGGCCCATGTGGCCCGGCTCCGTGCTCAGATCCGTGCGAACGGAGGACATTGAGCATGGGTGAACGCTGGCTTCCGGTTTGGCGTCGGGCACAACGGACGGACATGATCGCGCCTGACGAACATCCGGGCGTGGGGCAGACGATCCTCCTCGGCGGTCAGCATGTCCTTGCGATGACGGGATCGACCGTTGTGGGGCCGCTGCTGATGGGGTTTGACCCCAATGT